>NZ_QTPV01000015.1:0-140765 GCF_003857985.1 Burkholderia sp. Bp9090 | reverse complement strand
GCCTGGGGGGGGGCGGGCCCGTCCCTCCAACCCCCCCCCTCCCGCCGCGGGGCGGGGGGGGGGGGGGGGGTTTTTCCCCGCCCACCCCCGCCCGCGGGGGGGGGGGGGGGGCGGCGCGGGCCCCGCCCCCCCCCCCCCCCCCCCCCACGGCCGGCTATTGCGGCGGTTTCGTCGACAGCGTGCTGATGCGCATTACCGACATCGCCCTCGCGTTCCCGAAGATCGTGCTCGCGCTCGCGTTCGCGGCCGCGCTCGGGCCCGGCGTGATCAACGCGGTCGTCGCGATCTCGATCACCGCGTGGCCCGCCTATGCGCGGCTCGCGCGCGCGGAGACGATCCGCATCGCGCAGGCCGACTACATCCACGCGGCGCGCCTGCAGGGCGCATCGGGCCCGCGGATCCTGCTACGCTACATCGTGCCGCTGTGCATGTCGTCGGTGATCGTGCGCGCGACGCTCGACATGGCCGGCATCATCCTGACCGTCGCGGGCCTCGGCTTCCTCGGCCTCGGCGCGCAGCCGCCGAGCCCCGAATGGGGCTTCATGGTCGCGTCCGGCCGCAACGTGCTGCTCGACGCGTGGTGGGTCGCGACGCTGCCCGGCGCGGCGATCCTGCTCGTCAGCCTCGCGTTCAACCTGCTCGGCGACGGGCTGCGCGACGTCTTCGATCCGCGTCATGGAGCGTGACATGTCACTGAATTCCGTCAACGCCGCCGCGCCGCTCTGCGAGATCGACGGCCTGAAGATCGGGTTTCGCGGACACGACGGCGTCGTGTCCGACGCGGTGCGCGACCTGTCGCTGACGCTCGCGCCCGGCGAACGGCTCGGCATCGTCGGCGAATCGGGCTCCGGCAAATCGCTGACGGGCCGCGCGCTGCTCGGCCTGCTGCCCGAAGCCGCGCGCTGGTCGGCCCGCACGATGCGCTTCGCGGGCCACGATCTGCTCGCGATGTCGGCGAGCGAACGCCGGCGCCTGTGCGGCAGCCAGATGGGGATGATCCTGCAGGATCCGAAGTATTCGCTGAACCCGGTGATGACCGTCGCGAAGCAGATGGGCGAAGCATTCCGGCTGCATGAGCCGGGGCTGCGCGGCCGCGCGCTGCGCGAACGGATCGTCGATGCGCTCGCGGCCGTGCAGATCCGCGATCCGGCGCGCGTCGCCGATGCGTATCCGCACGAGCTGTCGGGCGGCATGGGCCAGCGCGTGATGATCGCGATGATGGTGTCGACCGGCCCGCGCCTGTTGATTGCCGACGAACCGACCTCCGCGCTCGACGTCGCGGTATCGATGCAGGTGCTCGCGGTGCTCGACGCGATGATCGCGCGGCACGGCACGGGGCTGATGTTCATCAGCCACGACCTGCCGCTCGTGATGTCGTTCTGCGATCGCGTCGCGGTGATGTATGCGGGCCGCGTCGTCGAAACCTGCGCCGCGCGCGACCTGCGCAATGCCACGCATCCCTACACACGCGGGCTGCTCGCGGCGAACCCGCCGCTCGCGAACCCGCCCGACGAACTGCCGGTGCTGCGGCGCGATCCGGCGTGGCTCGATACGGTTTCGCCTGCAAGCGCTGCGACGGCACAACAGGAGTCCGCACCATGATCGACGTCGATCACGCCTCGATCCGTTTTCCGACCCGCACGGGCCATGTCGACGCCGTGCGCGATGCGAGCTTCGCGGTGCGCGACGGCGAAGTGTTCGGGCTCGTCGGCGAATCGGGCTCCGGCAAGTCGACACTGCTGCGTGCGCTGACCGGCCTCGTGCCGCTCGCGGGCGGCAGCCTGTCGATCGACGGCCGGCCCGTCGGCGGCACGCCCGACCGCGCATTCCGCCGCCACGTGCAGATGGTGTTCCAGGATCCGTACGCGTCGCTGCATCCGCGCTTCACGGTCGACCAGACGCTGCGCGAGCCGCTGTCGATCCACGGGATCGACGACGCCGACGCGCGCATCGCCCGCGCGCTGTCCGAAGTCGGGCTCGGCCCGGCGTTCCGCTTCCGCTATCCGCACCAGCTGTCGGGCGGCCAGCGCCAGCGTGTCGCGATCGCGCGTGCGCTGATCGTCGAGCCGCGCGTGCTGCTGCTCGACGAGCCGACCTCCGCGCTCGACGTGTCGGTGCAGGCGGAGATCCTGAACCTGCTGCGCCGCCTGCATCGCGAACGCAACCTGACGATGATCCTCGTCAGCCACAACCTCGCGGTGATCGGCTTCCTGTGCCAGCGCGTCGCGGTGATGCAGCATGGCGAGATCGTCGAACAGCTGCGGATCGAGGACGTGCGCGCCGGGCAGGTGGCACGCGACTACACGCGCACGCTGCTGCGCGCGACAGAAGGGTACCGCCGGCTCGATCCGGTCGCCTGACATGTGCGCGACGCGCGGGCGTGCGATACTCGGCACCCCGTGCGTCGGTGCGCCAGTGCGCCGACGCGCCGCCGAATGGAACCCTCGCGCGCCGCGCGGGTCCATGTCCTTTCGTCAACAGCTCAACAGCTATAGGGAGGCGTTCATGCTGCAATTCATCGAAACCCTGGTGGTCGGGCTCATCGTCGGCCTCCTCGCCCGTGCGCTCAAGCCCGGCGACGACAAGATGGGTATCCTGATGACCATCGTGCTCGGCATCGTCGGCTCGCTCGTCGCGGGCTACATCGGCCGCGCTGCCGGCTGGTATGCGCCGGGCCAGGGCGCGGGCTGGATCGCGTCGATCATCGGCGCGATCGTGCTGCTCGTGATCGTCGGCGCGGTGCGCAAGCGCGCGGGCTGACCGCCGCATCGCCCGCGTCGGTGCACAACGGCCGCTCGTTCACACGAGCGGCCGTTTTTCTTTTTGCACACCTCAATTCGCGCCCGCCTCGAATCGTTGAATCCTCAACGATTTACCGGCAAATGCCGCATCCATTGACGCCCCTTCCGCAAGCTTATGCCACCGGCAATACCCTGACTTGCGGCCGCACAAATTTGAGATAAATTGATTGAAGGAATACGGCGTCATTTGCTTATTGCCGTTATTTCCGTCTTTTCATTCAAGAGGTCCGATGGATTTGCCGTTTACGCATACAGCACCGCAGCGTTGACGGACTGCCATTCGAGCGGCCCCGCTGCGACGCGCTTCCTCTCTGGAGCCTGTCATGAAGCATCGCCTGTTTGCCGCCTCGTTTGCCCTGGCTGCCGCGCTTCTGGCCTCGTCCTCGTCATATGCCGCCGGCGCGTCCGGCATCATCCACTTCACCGGCATGATCGTCGAGCCGCCGTGCTCGTTCGCGCTCGACACCGCCGACACCGCGCACGCCCACGTGCGCGCCGACTGCCCGCGTCCGGCGACCGGACAGGTCGCGTTCGTCGACGCGGCCAGCCTGCGCACGATCAAGACCACGACCTTTACGCAGGCGTCGCGCGCAATCGTTTTACCGGACCGTCCGGGCAACGCGCATGCGCCGATGATCGCCGTCGTCACCTATCAGTAAGCAACTCGCGCCGCCGGCGTCGCGTGGCGCGTCAGTCGCGATGGCTGGCGATCCAGTCGCTGAACGCGCGAATCTTCTGCTGGCTGCCGATGCTCTCGGGATAGACGAAGAAATAGCGGGCGCCGGTCTCGAGCACGATGTCGAACGGCCGTTCGAGCCGGCGTGCGCTGACGTCGTCGTCGACGAGCGTCACGTCGCCGATCGCGACGCCGAAGCCCTGCATCGCCGCGTTCGTCGCGAGATCGAGCGTGTCGAAGGTCGGGCCGCGCTCCGCGTCGACGGCACGCTCGCCCGCGTAATCGAGCCACGCGCGCCAGTCGCGATGGTCGCGCGTCGGATGCAGCAGCGTATGGCGCGCGAGATCACCAACCGCATCGAGCGGCGTCGCGTGCCGCAGCTCGGGTGCGCACACCGGCGTCAGCCGCTCGTCGAACAGCGGCAGCGCGAACACGCCCGCGCCCGGCGACGTGCCATAGACGACCGCCGCATCGAACGGCTCGGCCGAGAAATCGACGACGTGCTGCCACGCGGTCGTGATCTGCACGTGGAGATCGGGATGCTCGCCCTGGAAGCGCATGATGCGCGGCAGCATCCAGCGCATCACGCAGGTCGGCACCTTCAGCGCGAGATCGGTGCGCTGCCGCGTGAGCTTCATCGAGATGTCCTCGATCCGCGCGAAGCTCTCGTTGACGACCGGCAGCAATTGCTCGCCCTCCGCCGTCAGCGTGAGGCCCTTCGCGTGCCGCTTGAACAACGGAAAGCCGTAGTGCGCTTCGAGTGTCAGGATCTGCCGGCTCACCGCGCCCTGCGTGAGGCACAGCTGCTCGGCCGCGCGCGTGAAGCTGCGGTGGCGAGCCACGGTCGAGAAGATCTGCAGCGCGTGCAGGGGCGGAAGTCGGCGCATGACGAAGCGGGTAAGGCGGGTAAACGGACCGCGGATCGCGGATCGACCGCGCTGAACGACGGCGCGGCAGGACCGCGCGTCGACATCGGCGCGCGCTGATCGACACGATAAGCCAAACGCGGGCTTTACGCGAGGTGCGCCGGGCGCTCAGGTCGTAGGAACTAGCGCGCCCGCCGCGATGCGTGACGCCGACGCGACGACGTCCGCGCGTGCCGCCGCGCTCAGGCGGTGGGAACGAGCGCACCCGCCGCGATACGCGCCGCCGACGCGACGACGTCCGCGCGTGCCGCCGCGTCGGCACGCGGCTGCGTGAACGACACGGCCAGCACGATCGGCGCGCGCGATGGCGGCCACAGCACCGCGACGTCGGTCGTCGTGCCGTAGCCGCCGGTGCCGGTTTTGCCGGCACTGCGCCAGCCGGGCGGCACGCCGGCCGCGATTCCGGTCGCGCCGCCGGTCATCCATTCGGTGAGCTGCGCACGCTGCGGCTCGCGCAGCGTGTCGCCGAGCAGCAGCCGCTGCAGCATGTCGACCATCGCGACCGGCGTCGACGTATCGCGCTCGTCGCCGGGCGCGGCCTGGTTCAGTTCGGGTTCCCAGCGGTCGAGCCGGAACGCGGTGTCGCCGCTTTCATGCGCGAACGACGTGACGGCCTGCGGACCGCCGAGCACGCCCATCAACAGGTTCCCCGCGCCCTTGTCGCCCGACTGCAGCAGCGCGGTGCAGAGCTGCGCGATCGTCATCCCCGTATCCACATGGCTTTCCGTCACCGGCGACCCGGCCACGACCTCGTAGCGGCGGTACAGGATGCGGCGCGGCAGCAGCGATGCGTCGAGCGAACCGCGAGCGAGTATCGCGGCGGCGGCGACGACCGCGTAGGTGCCGCACAGCGGGAAGCGCTCGCGCGCGTGATGCGCGATGCGCGTGCCGTTCGACGTATCGAGTGCGGCGACGCCGAGCCGGCCGTTCGACGCTTTTTCGAGCGCGGCGAGTTCGGCCTGGGCGACGTGGGCGCGCCCCTGGTCGGCGACGGGTGCCGACGAGCAGGCGGCGACGAACGGCGCGGCGACGGCGGCGAGCAACAGCGAGCGGCGTGTCGGAGAGTGTTCCATGGATGAAGGCTGTTCGGTCGGAAACGGTGGCACGGAGCAACGCACGCGCGCATCGGCGATGCGCGCGTGTTCACGCCGACGGCCGGCTCGCGACGGCATTCGCCGCGCATCCCCGAAGACGTCCGTCGGCCCCGCATGCGGCGGGACTCACATGAACAGACCCTAGCGTAGCAGCGCGCGCCGCTCGCGTCAGCCTTGCGACGAAGGCAGGTACGGCATCGGATTGACGGGCTTGCCGTCACGCCGCACCTCGAACAGCAGCGCGACACGCGAGTTGTCGAGGTCGCCCATCTCGGCGATCTCGTCGCCCTGGCGCACGATGTCGCCGGTCTTCACGAGCAGCTTGCGGTTGTGCGCATAGGCCGTGAGGAAATCGGCGTTGTGCTGGACGATGATCAAAGTGCCGTAATCGTTCAGGCCGGTGCCCGCGTACATCACGCGGCCGTCGGCGGCCGCACGAACCGGGTCGCCCGGCCGGCCGGCGATCTGGATGCCGCGGTTCTGCCCCGGCTTGAATGCGTCGACGATCTTGCCCTGCGCGGGCCATCTGAGCGCCACCGCGCCCGCATGGCGCCGGGTCTCCTTCACGACCTGCCGGTCGCTCGCCGTCGATGCGCTCGCCTGCGCGGCGCCCGCCGCATTGCTCGCGGCGGCCGGTGCGGCCGCCTGCGCGCTGGCCGACGCGCCCGGCGCCTGCAGCGGCTGCTGCCGGACGATGCGCAGCACCTGCCCCATGCGCAGCCTGCCGCGCCCGTCGAGCTTGTTCCAGGTCCGCAGGTCGGCGACGCTGCAGTCGTTGGCGGACGCGATGCCCGACAGCGTGTCGCCGCGTTTCACCACGTACTTCTGCGCGACGAGAATGGGCGCCGGCGGCGCCGCCGGCGCGGCGGCGGGCTGGCCCGACGTCGAGCCCGCCAGCGTATCGCTCGGCGGGACGGACGGCGTACTGGCGCAACCGGCCATGACGAGCACCGCGGCCAAGCCGGACAGCCACGCCGACTTGCGGCAAATCTCGCGCTGTTTCATGGACGATCGACTCCGGTTTGACAATCTTTCAAGCATCTCAAAAACGGAACGGCCGACGTGTAACCGGATGCAAACAATGATGACAAACGATCACGAACCGGGTGCCGGCAAACACTTGTTACCGGGAATACGGTCGGATTCGGAAAAACTTGACGGTATTGGACGGGCGATTCGGAAGAAATTTCGCGATGCACCGATTATTTCGAACGGCTTTCATTGCGCGCGTGAGCGCGCCGGCGAGCCAGTGCGGCCCGCGCCGTCCGCCCGCTCAACGCAGCCAGTCGACCAGCTCCGCGCAGGCCCACGCGATGCCGATGCAGAGGAACAGCACGTGCAGCGCGATCTTGAACGACACGCCCCACGACGAATCGACCCGCATGACAGTCTCCCCCGGTTGATATGCGGCCATGATCCGGCATCGATCCCGCCCCGAAAATGCGGAACCGGCGAACGGGGCCTCAGGCCCAGCCTGAGACCGGTGCGGCGGTTCCTGCTAACTTATCGGCCATACCCATCCTTACGCGCCCCAACGATCATGCGCTTCGACCTGACCGACCTGCGGCTCTTCCTGAACATCTGCGAGGCCGGCACGATCACGGGCGGCGCCGAGCGCACCCACATCACGCTGCAGGCCGCCAGCGAGCGCATCCGCGGGATGGAGGACGAGCTCGGCGTGCCGCTGCTGCACCGGACCAAGTCGGGCGCGCAGGTAACCGACGCCGGCCGCGCGCTCGAGCACCACGCGCGCACGGTGCTGCAGCAGATCGACCACATGCGCGGCGAGCTGCAGCAATACGGCCAGGGGCTGCGCGGGCATATCCGGCTGCTGTGCAACACGGCGTCGCTGAGCGAATACCTGCCCGACGCGCTCGCCGCGTATCTGCCGCTTCACCCGAAACTGTCGATCAGCGTCGAGGAGCGCTCGAGCCAGGAAATCGTGCATGCGATCCGCAACAGGACGGCCGAGGTCGGCATCGTCGCCGATTCGGTCGGACTCGGCGGGCTCGAACAGAAGCCGTTCAGAGAGGACTGGCTGATCGCGGTCGTGCCGGCCGGTCATCCGCTCGCCGCGCGCGACAAGGTCGCGTTCGACGAGATCGCCGACGCGGACTTCATCGGGCTGACCGACGGCAGCGCGCTGCAGGTCCATCTGGCGGACCAGGCGCGTGCGCTCGGCAAGCGGATCCGCTACCGTGTGCAACTGAAGAGTTTCGATGCGATCTGCCGCGTGATCGCAAGCGGCGTGGGGATCGGCATCGTGTCGCGCCATGCGGCCGAACGCGCGATGCAGACGATGGACGTGCGGCTCGTCGAGCTGTCCGATGCGTGGAGCCACCGCAAGCTGACGCTCTGCGCGCGCTCGTTCGATGCGTTGCCGAAATATACGCAGGCGTTCGTGTCGTATCTGTCGGGCGACATGCCGCCACGCTGAACGTCGCGCGCGCCGCAACAGCGTGGCGATACCCGAGGAGACATCGCAGCCATGACCGGACCCGAACTCGCGATGCACTATCGCGCCTACATCGACTGCCTGAACCGGCAGGACTGGCCGGCGCTCGGCCGGTACGTCGCCGACAATGTGATCCACAACGACCGGCCGCTCGGCCTGGCCGGCTATCGCGCGATGCTGGAGCAGGATTTCCGCGACATTCCGGATCTCCATTTCGAGGTCCGGCTGCTCGTGTGCGAACCGCCGCGCATCGCATGCCGGCTGCGCTTCGCCTGTGCGCCGAAAGGGACCTTCATGGGGCTCGCCGTCGACGGCACGCGCGTCACGTTCGCCGAAAACGTCTTCTACGAATTTCACGACGGAAGGATCCGGCAGGTCTGGTCGGTGATCGACAAGGCCGCGATCGAGGCGCAGCTGTGACGCTGCCGGCCGTCACTGCTTACCGCAGCCCCGACACGGCCATATAGGCGCCGAGCGCGATCATCCCGACGAAGAAGCAGCGCTTGAACGCCTTCTCGCTCATCACGCGCCGCGCGTACTGCCCGCCGATCATCCCCGCGAGCGCCGGCACGAGTGCCAGCGCCGATACGCCGAGATCGACCGTCTGCAGCGCGCCCGTCACGCGCAACTGCAGGCCGAGCGTGATCGTCGACGCGGTAAACGACAACCCGAGCGCCTGGATCAGGTCGTCCTTCGACAGGCGCAGCGCCTGCAGGTACGGCACGGCCGGCACGACGAACACGCCGGTCGCGGCCGTCACGACGCCCGTCAGGTAGCCAACCGCGGCCGACAGCCACTTTTCGTGACGGCCCGGCGCGGGCAGCCGCGCGGCGGCGAGCCCCCAGCCGCCGTATGCGACCAGCACGATGCCGAGTGCCGCACGGGTCCACGCGCTGCCGGCCGCGAGCGCGGGCAGCCCGCCCGTCAGCGTGCCGAGCGTCAGCCCGGCGAGCAGCGGCCACAAACGCCGCAGCAATGGCCCGAACGACGGGCCGAGCCACAACTGCCACACGTTGGTGATGAACGACGGCACGAGCAGCAGGCTCGCGGCGGCTGACGGCGACATCGCGAGCGTCAGCAGCCCCATCGCGATCGTCGGCAGCCCGAGGCCGATCATGCCCTTGACCGCGCCGGCGAGCAGAAAGACCAGCACGATGATCGTCAGCGTATGCGTTTGCATGGCGGGGGTTCGGTCCGGTTGAATACGGCGCCGATGGTGAACCACCGTCACGCCGTCGGCCATCTGGCTTTGCCTGAGGCTGGCTCGGGCCCGCCCGGCGGGGCCTGTCACCCCGCTACCCCGCCACCCATCGCCTCATCGCCTCATCGCCCCGTTGCCCCGTCGCCCCGTCGCACCGCCATGCGCGCCGTTCAGGCACCGTGCGCCGGCCCCCGTCCCTGCTCGCTGTCGAGGTGCGCCATCTGCGCGGCCGGATAACGCTCGCCGGCAGCGGCCCCGGCGGGAACCGCCGTTTCGATGCGGGCGAGATCATCGACCGTTAGTTGCAATTTAGATGCCTGAAGCGCGTCCTGGAGTTGCGTGCGCTTGCGTGCGCCGATCAGCGGCACGATGTCGTCGCCGCGCGACAGCGCCCATGCGATCGCGATCTGCGCCGGGTTGCTGCCCTTCTCGTCGGCGATCGCGCGCAGCGCGTCGACCAGCGCGAGGTTGTGCGCGAGGTTCTCGCCCTGGAACCGCGGGCTGGCCGCGCGGAAATCGCGCTCGCCCTGCCGCGCCGCGCTCCAGCCGCCGCCGAGCAGCCCGCGCGACAGCACGCCGTAGGCCGTCACGCCGATCGCGAGTTCGCGGCACACCGGCAGGATGTCCGTCTCGATCCCGCGCGACAGCAGCGAGTATTCGATCTGCAGGTCGGCGATCGGCGCGACGGCCGCCGCGCGGCGGATCGTGTCGGCCCCGACCTCCGACAGGCCGATGTGGTGCACGTAGCCGGCCTTCACGAGATCGGCGATCGCCCCGACCGTCTCTTCGATCGGCACCGCCGGATCGACGCGCGCCGGCCGGTAGATGTCGATGTGGTCGGTGCCGAGCCGCTTCAGCGAATACGCGACGAAATTACGGATCGCCTGCGGCCGCGCGTCGTAGCCGACGAACGCGCCGGCCGGATCGCGCAGCGCGCCGAACTTCACGCTGATCAGCACCTGGTCGCGCGTGCGGCCGCGCAGCGCGTCTCGGATCAGCATCTCGTTGTCGCCCATCCCGTAGAAGTCGCCGGTATCGAGCAGCGTGATCCCGTTGTCGAGCGCCGCGTGCAGCGTCGCGACGCTTTCGTCGCGATCCGCCGGCCCGTAGAGATCCGACATCCCCATGCAGCCGAGCCCGATCGCCGATACCTGCGGGCCCGTGCGGCCCAGTTGACGCTTGTCCATGTCCGTTTCCTCGCGGTGGTGAGTGAATGAACGGGATTCTGGGCGTAATGCGGCGCGCGATAAACGCGAAACGCCCAACCAAATCATTCGACACTGATTAACAATGGAGCTTCCCGATCCGTCACGTTTCCGCCCCGCATGGACCATCTGCATGCAATGCGCATCTTTGCGCGCGTCGCCCACCTCGGCAGCTTCACGAAAGCCGCCGAGCAGTTGCAATTGCCGCGCCCGACCGTCAGCAATGCCGTCCAGTACCTGGAGAAGCACCTGAAGGTGCGCCTGTTGCAGCGGACGACGCGGCGCGTCGCGCTGACCGCGGAAGGCGCGACCTACTACGAGCGCTGCACGCGGCTGCTGGCCGACCTGGACGACGCCGAGACGCTGTTCGACGAAGCCGGTGCGTCGCCGCGCGGCCTGATCCGCGTCGACCTCCCCGAGCGCTTTGCACTGGACAAGGTGATTCCGGCGCTGCCGGATTTCCACGCACGCTATCCCGACCTGCGCGTCGTGCTGAGCACGACCGACCGCTTCGTCGATCTCGTCGCCGACGGGATCGACTGCGCGGTGCGGGTCGGCGTGCTGTCCGACACGTCGCTGGTCGCGCGGCGCGTCGGCGAGATGGCGCAGATCAACTGCGCGTCGCCCGCGTATCTTGCGCGATACGGCATGCCACGCTCGCCGGACGATCTGCCCGACCACGTCGCGGTCGGCTATTTCTCGAGCCGCACGGGCCGCGAGCTGGACTGGGAATATGCGGACATGGATTCCGGCGCGCTGCAGACCGTGAAGATGCGCAGCGTGGTCGCGGTGAACAGCTCGCACGCGTATCTCGCGTGCTGCCTCGCGGGCCTCGGGCTGATCCAGGCGCCGCGCGACGGGCTCGCGCCGCTGCTGGAAGACGGCTCGCTGGTCGAGGTGCTGCCGGAATGGCATGCGGCGCCGCTGCCGGTGTCGGTCGTGTTTCCGAACGGCCGGCATCTGGCGCCGCGCGTGCGGATCTTCGTCGACTGGCTCGCGCACACGCTCGACGACGCGCACCGGGCGCAATGACGACGGCCGGCGCCAGGGCAACCCACCCCGGGCGCCGACCGGTCAAGCGCATCAGAACTTGTGGCGGATCGCGGCGCGCACCGCGAACTGGTTCGCCGACGACGACGGACCGTCCGTCCCGACCACGTAGCCGCCGTCGGCCGCGGTGCCCGTCTTGTCGCCGGCGACCTTCTGCCATGCGCCCTGCAGGTAGACGTCGGTGCGCTTGGACAGGCTGTAGTCGGCCATCAGCCCGACGGTGTGATATTTCGGCTTGAACGAACCGGCCGCGGCGTCGAACTTGCCGTCGGTATACACGTACTGCGCGCCGAGATAGAAATCGGGCGTGAGCTGGTACTTGCCGTTGATCTCGAAGTTCTGGAACCTGGTCGCCGTGAGCCCGAGGCCGTCGAATGTCGACGCCGGCAGGTAGACGGTCGACACCGGGTTCTTCACGTCGGTCTTCGTATAGACGAAGCCGACCGTCGCCGGACCGAACGTATAGTTGATGCCGCCGCCGAAGATCCGCAGGCGGTCGGCGACGAAGTTCGCGTCGTCGGCCGCGATCGCGCCCGCATTGCCGACGCCCGGGCTGTTCGCCTGCAGATACGCGGCCGCGACCTGCAGCCCGGCCAGCGAATACTGCGCGCCGATGCTGTACTGGCGGTTGGTCGAGAAGCCCGTGCTGTTGCTGAAGCTGTAGGTGCCGCCGAACGACAGCCCGTTCCAGTCGGGGCTCGCGTACTTGACCGTGTTGTTGACGCGGAAGGAGTTGTCCGTGTTGTCGTTGTCGAACGGGTGCGAGAACAGCGTGCCGCCCCAGTTGCCGTTCGCGGTGAGCGGCGCGAGATAGTCGACGACCGCATCGTACTGGCGGCCGAAGGTCAGCGTGCCGAAGCGCGACGCGCTCAGCCCGACGAACGCCTGGCGGCCGAACATCCGGCCGCCCTGGTTGAACCGGCCGTTGTTCACGTCGAAGCCGTTTTCCAGCGTGAAGATCGCCTTCAGCCCGCCGCCGAGGTCCTCGCTGCCCTTCAGGCCCCAGCGGCTGCCCTGCGCATAGCCGCTCGCGAGCTGGTAATTCGTTTTTCCGACCCCGTTCACGCTCACGTTGTTCGTGTAGTTGAAGCCCTCGTCGATCAGGCCGTACAGCGTCACGCTGTCCTGCGCGAAGGCCGGCGCGGCGAAAGCGGCCAGCGCGGCGGCAAAAATGACGTGCTTCTTCATGACGGATCTCCGGAGCCGGGTGCCGGGCAGGCCATTCGCCCGGCGATTGTTTGGTCTGTTTTATAGAGGTGGCCCGCAGGGCGGACTGCGCGGTGTGCGGCCGCGAGGACAAAATGGTGTCACGTCGCAAACCGCCCGTCCATCGGGGCGTGGGCGCGGCCAGCAAAGCGTTGCGCTCGTCCAACTGCCCTGTTTTTCCGATGCCATGAGCACGCTTATCGGCAGCGGCCGGCCGGCCCGCTATCCGCGTAAACCCGGACGGCACCGCATCGGTGGCACAATGCGCATCCGTTCGTCATTTCTTCACGAATTCATGCTTCACCCCGATTCATGCGCGGCAGGTGCCGGCCGCGCACGCGGCGCGCGCCGGGAGGCGGCCCGATGACCGCCGCCGCCCGGGCCGGCCGCTACGCCGAACTCGATTTCTTCCGCGGCCTCGTGCTGCTGGTGATCGTCGTCGACCACATCGGCGGCAGCATCCTGTCGCGCGTGACGCTGCATGCGTACGCGCTGTGCGATGCGGCCGAGGTGTTCGTGTTCCTCGGCGGTTTCGCGACCGCCATCGCGTACAACTCGCTCGCCGAGCGCCACGACGAGGCCGCCGCGCGCCAGCGTTTCATCCGCCGTGCGTTCGAGATCTACCGCGCATTCCTCGTGACGGCCGGCCTGATGCTGCTGATCACCGCCGTGCTGAACGCGTTCTCGATCGACGGCCCGAACATGCCGACCAACGATCTCGACGGCCTGCTCCACAAGCCGCTCGCCGCGCTGCGCGACATCCTGCTGTTCCGCCGCCAGCCGTATCTCGCGTCGGTGCTGCCGATGTATGCGTTCTTCGCGCTGCTCGTCCCGCTCGCGCTGCCGCTCGCGCGCACCCAGCCGTGGCTGATGCTCGCATTCAGCGGCTCGCTCTGGTACGCGGCGCCGCACGTCGCGCGCTTCTTGCCGACCGTCGAAGGCGCGCCGTGGGACTTCAACCCGTTCGCGTGGCAGTTCCTGTTCGTGCTCGGCGTGATCGCGCGCTGCCAGCCCGTCTACCAGACGCTCGCGCCGAAACCCCAGGGCTGGCTGCTGACGGCCGTATCGCTCGCGATCGTCGCGGCCGGCGCGTACTACCGGCTGCGCGTCGAGCCGTTCCCGACCGATCCGTCGATCAAGCAGAACCTCGGCGCGCTGCGGCTCGCGAACTTCCTCGCGATCGCGTGGCTCGCGGCCAAGCTCGTGCACCTCGGGTGGATGAAGAAGGTCGCGCACGCGATGCCATGGATCGGCACGATCGGCCGCCAGGGGCTGCTGTGCTTCGTCGCCGGCACCGGCATCTCGCTCGCGGTCGACTCGCTGCTCTACCAGGCGACCGAAGGCTATCTCGACGTGCCGCTCGGCCTGGCCGCCGACGTCGTCGCGATGGGCCTGCTGTATCTCGTCGCGAAGCTTTATGCGCCGCTGGTGTCGCGGCTGTCGTTCCCGTTCCGTACGCGGCGATGACGTGCCGCGCCGTCACGCGCCGCTGCTACGATAGCGGGCGCCTCTCCTGAAACGCTTCGCCATGCGCCGACTCGCCCTTCCGTTCGCCGTCGCCCTGATCGCCGGCTCCATCGCCACTGCCCACGCCACGCCGGGCGGGCCCGCGGCCGCGCCGGCGACGTCCGCGCCCGCGATCGTCCCGCCCGCAACGGTGGCGCCGGCCGCCCAGGAACCGCCGGTGAATCCGGGCAGCAGCGTCGTGCTGCGCGCGTTCCGGTCGGCGTCGCTCAAGCGCGACTGGTCGTACACGGTCTACCTGCCGCCCGGCTACAACCCGGAAGGCGCGCGCTACCCGGTGCTGTACCTGCTGCACGGCAATGCCGGCAATGCAAACGACTGGATCACGCAGGGCCGGCTGCAGGCCACGGCCGACACGCTGATCGAACGCCGCGAGATCCCGCCCGTCGTGATCGTGATGCCGCAAGGCGGCACCGACTGGTACGTCGACCGCAAGGAGAAGATGCAGAGCGCGTTCCTGAACGACCTGCTGCCGGAAGTCGAAGCGCACTTCGCGGTGTCGAACCAGCGCGCGGGCCGCGCGATCGGCGGCGTGTCGATGGGCGGCTTCGGCGCGCTGCGTTTCTCGCTGCTCGAACCGGGCCTGTTCTGCGGCGCGATGCTGTTGAGCCCCGCGATCTACGCGAACGAGCCGCCGCTCAATTCCGCCGCGCGCTATGTCGGCGTGTTCGGCGACCGGCAGTTCGACCCGCGCGTGTGGCACGAGCTGAACTACCCGGCCCTGATGCGCGGCTATTTCGCGCGCAACTGGCGCGTGCCGATGTTCATCGCGGCCGGCGACGACGACCTGACGATCCAGGCCGAATCGAGCGTCCTGTACACGCAGCTGCGCCGCGCGCAGAACCCGGCCGAACTGCGCATCGTCGATGGCGGGCACACGTGGGACGTGTGGCGCGGGGTGCTCGGGTCGGGGTTGAAGTACGCGCTGGAATGCGTGAAGTAATGCGTGACGTAATGGAGCCGGCCGACGCGTCAGGCAACCGCACGACGATCACCTGACGCCGCTTCCTTCGCTGCGCTGTCGCGCTGACTCGCGCCCGATTCAATTCCACGCGTGACGCGCCGGCCGAACGCCGTTCAGGTAGTAGTTGCCGACGAGGTGATACTTCCACCGAACCGGATCATGCAGCGTGTGCGTGCGCGCATTGCGCCAGTGCCGGTCGAGATTGTGTTCGGCGAGCGTCGACTGCGTGCCCGCCAGCTCGAACAGCTTCTCGCCCGCGAGCAGCGCGATCTCGGTCGTCAACACCTTCGCCTCGCCGACCGCGACCGATGCACGCGCGACATCGTCGTCGGTCACCGTGCCGCGCGCGCCGATCTCGTCGAGCGTGCGCGCCGCGCGTTCGAGCAGCGCTTCCGCCGCATGCAGCTGGATATGCAGACGGCCGATCTCGCGGACGATCAACGGATCGTCGGCCGCCCGTTCGACGCCGCTGTCGACCCACGGCCGCGTGCGCGTGCGCACGAACGCCTCCGTATCGGCGATCGCGGCCTTCGCGATGCCGGCATCGATCGCCGCCTGGATGATCTGCGACAGCGGGCCGTTGAGCGTCGGCTCGTCCGACACGCGCTGCGCGTGCAACACATGCGAAGCCGGCACGCGCACGCTGTCCAGCACCACCGTGCCGCTCGCGGTCGTGCGCTGCCCGAAGCCCGACCAGTCATCGATCACGGTCAGCCCCGGCGTCGGCTGCGGGATATAGGCGAGCCACGCCTGCTGCGCATCGTCGAGGCCGAGCACCGGCACGTAATGCGCGAACAGTGCGCCGGTCGAATAGAACTTCGTGCCGTCGACGACATAGTCGTCGCCGTCGCGCCGCACGCGCGTCTTCAGGTCGAGCACGTGCTTCGTGCCCTTCTCCGAGAAGCCGTTGCCGAAGCGCTTGCCGCTCAGGATCTCCGCGAAGAAATGGCGCTTCTGCGCATCGGTGCCGGTCAGCGCGATCACGTCGACCAGCCCGAAGTGGTTCTGCGGCAACTGCCCGAGCGACGCATCGGCCGCCGCGACGATCTTGATCACCTCGGTGAGCGTCACGTTCGAGACGCCCGCGCCGCCGTAGGCCTTCGGCACCGTGATCGCCCACAGCCCCGACTGCGAGAACCATTCGATCTCGTCGCGCGGCAGCCGGCGCTCGCGGTCCCGCTCGGCCGCCCCTTCGGCCAGCCGTTGCGCGAGTGCCTGCGCAACCGCGATCGCCTGCGCGTCGTCGGCGATCACGCGGGCCACCTGCGGTCTTGCGTCGGCCGGCCGGTCCTGAATCGTCGCGCTCGTATCTGACATCGGGCTCTCCTGTCGAATCACGAAAGCACTCAATCTAGCAGCGCGCCGCAGGCCGGCAAACCGAGCGATTCTCGTAACGATATTCCTTCGGATAACAAACGACATCGCACGGCACCGCATCCGCTTCCGCGCTTCGGCGTCGCAATCGACGCCCTGGCGTCGACGTTTCACGGCGCCGTTCGCGTAATGCGCAGCGACGATAACGATCTGCGAATCCGTTATTGGAACGTGCGCGTCGTGCTTCCTATACTGGGCTCCCGGTGCAAACGGCCCCGCCCTACGAGGAACCCCGCATGACTTCGTCGCACGCAGATACCGAATTGTCCACCGGCACCGACTACGACGCGCTCGCGAGCCGGTTCCGGCCGCTCTTCGACCGGATTGCCGCCGGCACCGCCGAGCGCGAACGCCACCGCGAACTGCCGTACGAAGCGATCGGCTGGCTCAAGGCCGCCGGCTTCGGCGCGATACGGCTGCCGGTGCGTGACGGCGGCGCCGGCGCGTCGCTGCCGCAGCTGTTCCGGCTGCTGACCGAACTCGCCGCCGCCGACTCCAATCTGCCGCAAGCGTTGCGCGGCCACTTCGCGTTCGTCGAGGACTGGCTGAACGCGCCGCCCGGGCCGCAGCGCACGACGTGGTTCGATCGTTTCGCGAGCGGCCAGCTCGTCGGCAATGCGTGGTCGGAGGCCGGCGACGTTCCGCTCGGCCAGACGATCACCAAGGTATCGGAGCAGAACGGCCGGCTCGTGTTGAACGGCCGGAAGTTCTACAGCACCGGCAGCCTGTTCGCGGACTGGATCGACGTGTTCGCGCAGCGCGAAGAGGATGGCAGCGACGTGATCGTCGCAATCGCCACCGGGCAGCCCGGCGTGATACTCGAAGACGACTGGGACGGCTTCGGCCAGAAAACGACCGGCAGCGGCACGACGCGCTTCGAGAATGCGGCGGTCGACGCCGACCACGTGATCGATTTCGCACGCCGCTTCAAATACCAGACCGCGTTCTACCAGCTGTTCCACGTCGCCACGCTGGCTGGCATCGGCCATGCGATCGTGCGCGACGCGGGCGAGCTCGTGCGCGGCCGCACGCGCGTGTACAGCCACGGCAACGCCGCGCGGGCCGGCGACGATGCGCAGCTCCAGCAGGTGATCGGCGAAATCGCGTCGTGGGCCTATGCGGCCGATGCGCTCACGCTGCGCGCTGCGCAACCGCTGCAGCAGGCGTACGTCGCACGCTTCGGCGGCGACGACGAAGCCGAACATGCCGCCAACGTCGCCGCCGAAATCGAATCCGCACAGAGCCAGCTCGTCGTGTCGGAACTCGTGCTGCGCGCGGCGACGCGCCTGTTCGACGCGCTCGGCGCATCCGCGACGCGCAGCACGACCGCGCTCGACCGTCACTGGCGCAACGCGCGCACGGTGTCATCGCACAATCCGCTCGTCTACAAGGCGCGGATCGTCGGCGACTGGGTCATCAACGGACGCACGCCACCGTTCGTCTGGCGCGTCGGCAACGGTGCAGGTGCGCAAGCCGGCACGGAAACGGGAGCGGCGCGATGAGCAAGACCATCCGCTTCAACGCGTTCGAAATGAATTGCGTCGGCCATCAGTCACCCGGCCTGTGGGCGCATCCGCGCGATCGTTCGTGGCAGTACAAGGATCTCGACTACTGGACCGATCTCGCCCGCGTGCTCGAACGCGGGATCTTCGACGCGATCTTCATCGCGGACGTGATCGGCTATTACGACGTCTACCAGGGCAGCAACTACCACGCGCTGCACCAGGCCGCGCAGATCCCCGTCAACGATCCGCTGCAGCTCGCCGCGCCGATCGCGATGGCGACCGAGCATCTCGGGATCGGCATCACCGCGTCGACGACGTTCGAGCATCCGTACACGTTCGCGCGCCGGCTGTCGACCGCCGACCATCACACGAAGGGCCGGCTCGCGTGGAATATCGTCACGTCGTATCTGGAAAGCGGCGCGAAGAACGTCGGCGACAACGGACTGCGCACCCATGACGACCGCTATGCGGTCGCGGCCGAATACGTCGAGGTGCTGTACAAGCTGTTCGAAGGCAGCTGGGAAGACGGCGCGGTCGTGCGCGATCGCGACGGCCGCGTGTTCACGCATCCGGAGAAGGTGCACGAGATCGGCCACAAGGGGCGCTTCTTCGACGTGCCCGGCTATCACCTGTGCGAGCCGTCGCCGCAGCGCACGCCGGTGCTGTTCCAGGCCGGCGCGTCCGGCCCCGGCAAGGCGTTCGCCGCGCAGCACGCCGAATGCGTGTTCGTCGCCGCGCCGACCCGCCCGCAACTCGCGCGCTATGTCGCCGACGTGCGCGCGCAGGCCGCCGCCGCGGGCCGCGACCCGCACGACGTGCTGATCTACAACCTCGTCACGGTGATCGTCGACGAGACCGACGAGAAGGCGCAGGCCAAGTTCGACGAGTACCGCCGCTATGTGTCGTACGACGGCTCGCTCGTGTTCATGTCCGGCTGGACCGGCATCGATTTCGGCCAGTACGCGCCGACCGATCCCGTCCGGCGCGTCGAGACGAACGCGATCGTGTCGGCCGTCGAGCATCTGGCCGGCGGCGATACCGCGTGGACGATCGAGGAACTGGCCGCGTGGGGCGGCATCGGCGGGATGGGGCCCGTGTTCGTCGGCTCCGCGCAGACCGTCGCGGACATCCTGCAGGAATGGGTCGCCGCGACCGACGTCGACGGCTTCAATCTCGCGTATGCCGTTGCGCACGAAACCTTCGAGGACATCGTGCGCTACCTCGTGCCGGAGTTGCAGCGGCGCGGCGTCTATCCGACCGAATATGCGCCGGGCACGCTGCGCGAGAAGCTGTTCGGTGCGTCGGCGCGGCTGCCGGACAACCATCCGGCCGCGCGGTTTCGCGACATCGAACAGGTCAAGCGCGACGCGCAACAGGTGGCCGACTACGCGTGACGGCCAGCCGGGCTGGCCAGCCTGCACGAGGGCTGGCCAGCCGCCCCGACGAACGGCCGCGCAACTGCCGCGCCGATCACCGGTCGCGCTGCCGCCGATCGCACCGCGCCCTGCCGCTCACAGCCACGTCCCGCCCTGCCGCTCGTTCGGTTCATCGGCGAGCGCGTCGAAATCGTGAATCCAGTCCAGGTGATGCAGCACGCTGTCGCGCTCGCCGAGACGCGCATTGCGCGCCTGCGCGGCCGGCCCGTCGGGCAGATGCAGCACGTCGGCCGCGGAGATCGACGCGTACTGCACCTTGCGCGTGCGGCCGCGCCGCAGCCGCTCGTACGCTTCCTGCGCCTCGCGCCAGTTGCCGCGCCCGGCCTTCGCCAGTTGCGCGGCCAGCACCATCGCGTCCTCGATCGACTGGTTCGCGCCCTGCCCGTGATGCGGCACCAGCGCATGCGCGGCGTCGCCGATCAGCGTCACGCGCCCGCGGCTCCAGCGGCCGAGCGGCGGCCGGTGGAACAGCCCCCAGCGTTGGCTGATCGGCACCGCGGTGATCATCTGCACCACCGCCGGATGCCAGTCCTTGAACAGGCGCAACTGCTCGCCCTCTTGCGCCGGCATGACCCAGTCGCGCGACGGCCACGGCGACGGATGACGCTCGACCAGCAGGAAGTTCTGGTCGCCGTTGTCGCCGATCGGATAGTGCAGCAGATGGCCGTGCGGCCCGACCCAGAACTGAATGGTCTCGGGATCGGGCAACAGGTCCATCCGCTCGGCCGGCACCACGCCGCGAAAGCCCGAGCACCCCGAATACAGCACGTCGTCGTAGCCGAGCATCCAGCGCCGCGTGATCGAACGCGCGCCGTCCGCGCCGATCACGAGATCGGCGTCGACGCGTGCGCCATTGGCGAAGCTCAGCGTGACGCGATCCGGATGCTGCGCGAGATCGACGAGCCGATGGCCGAGATGAATCTGCTCGACACCGACCGCCTTCGACAGGATCGCCTGCAGGTCCGCGCGATGCACGCCCCAGTACGCGCCGCCGAACTGCCGGCGATAGTCGGGTTCGCCGCGATGATGGCCGATCACCGTGCCGCTGCGCCCGTCGCGATAGACGAGGCCGGGAATCTCCGCGCACACCGCGTCGAAAGCCGGCCGTAATCCCATCCGTTCGTAGAATCGCGTCGCGTTGGCCGACAGCGCGACGGCTGCCCCCACCTCGCGCAGCACGTCGGTCTGCTCGTACAGTTGCGCGTCGATGCCCAGCTCGCGCAATGCAAGCGCCAGCGTCAGGCCGCCGATGCCGGCCCCGACGATCGCGATCCTCAGATTCGTCTGCATGATGAACGTGTCTCCGATATTCAGATGGTGAGTGGTCGAGACCGCGGTGCGCGTGCCCCGCCCGGCGCGCCTGTCGAATGCGAGCGCCGTATCGGTATTTTCAGCAGCGCCCCCTTATCCCACAATAAAATGCAGGGAATCTGCCTCATCACCAAACGGAATGATCGGAGACAACCCGGAACCATGGAACTGAGCGAGATCGACCTCAATCTGTTGCTGCTGTTTCAGCGACTGATGCAGGAGCGGCGAGTGTCGACCGTCGCCGAGCAGATGAACATGAGCCAGCCGGGCGTCAGCAACGCGCTCGCGAAGCTGCGCCGCCGGCTCGGCGATCCGCTGTTCGTGCGCGGGCCGGGCGGCGTGGTGCCGACACCGTTCGCGCTGCGCCTGGCCGAACCGGTTGCGCACGCGCTGTCGACGCTGCATGCCGCGCTCAACCCCGAGACCGGTTTCGATCCGCTGCGCGCATCGCGCACGATGACGATCGGGATGACCGATATCGGCGAAGTCGTGTTCCTGCCCGCGCTGCTCGAACACCTGTCGCGCACGGCACCGGGCATCGCGCTCAATACGGTGCGCAACACGAGCGTCAATCTCGCCGACGAGATGGCCGACGGCCGCGTCGATCTCGCGATCGGCCTGCTGCCGCAGTTGCAGGGCGGGTTCTATCAGCGCCGGCTGTTCGATCAGCGATACGTGTGCCTGTTCCGGCGCGGGCATCCTCTCGAGGACGCGCCGCTGACCGTCGACGCATGGCGAGCGGCCGAGCATCTCGTCGTGGTGTCGGCCGGCACCGGTCACGGCCAGGTGGACGAATGGCTGAAGCGCCGCCGCGTGAAGCGCCGCGTGCGGCTGACGGTGCCGCATTTCATGAGCGTCGGCTATATCCTGCAGCGCACCGACCTGATCGCGACCGTGCCGGAACACCTGGCGCTGCAGCTCGCCGCGCCGTTTTCGCTCGGCTGGCGCGCGTTGCCGGTCACGCTGCCGGGCGCGCCGATCCACATGCTGTGGCACGCGCGCGTGAATCAGGATGAGGGCAACCGGTGGCTCAGGGACGTCGTGGTCAGCCTGTTCGCGGAAGCCGGAACGCGTGGACGCAAGGCCGCGCCGACGCGCAAGGCATAGCCGCTCGCGTCGCGAAATCCGGCGTGCGCGGTAGGATGTCGCTTCGACCGGCGCGGCGAGTCCATCGCGCGCCCGCCGCCGCTTTCCTCACCCAACCCGCAGGAAATCAAGCCATGTCTGTTTCGAAGAAGTTCGCCGCCGTCACGGGCGCCGGATCCGGCATCGGTCGTGCCGCGGCAATCGCGCTCGCGAGCGCCGGATTTGCCGTCGCGCTGATCGGACGCAAGGAAGCCTCGCTGCGTGAAACGAAAGAGGCGATCGTCGCCGACGGTGGCGACACACACGCGTTTCCGGCCGACGTCACCGACGAAGCGTCGGTCGAACACGCATTCGCGCAGATCGCGCAGCGGTTCGGGCGGCTGGACGTCCTCTTCAACAATGCCGGGCGCAATGCGCCGGCCGTGCCGCTCGACGAACACGAGTTCGACGTATGGAACGACGTCGTCGCGACGAACCTGACGGGCGTCTTTCTGTGCGCGCGGGCCGCGTGGCGCCTGATGAAGGCGCAAACGCCGCAGGGTGGCCGGATCATCAACAACGGCTCGATCTCCGCCTATACGCCGCGCCCGAACACGATCGCGTACACGGCCACCAAGCATGCGGTGGCCGGCATCACCAAGTCGCTCGCGCTCGACGGCCGTGCATACAACATCGCGTGCGGCCAGATCGACATCGGCAACGCGGCGACGTCGCTGACGGATCGCATGACGGAAGGCGTGCTGCAGGCCGACGGCCGCATGGCGCCCGAGGCGCGGATGGACGTCACGCATGTCGCGAATGCGGTCGTTCAGATGGCGACTCTTCCGCTGGACACGAACATCCTGAACATGACGATCATGGCGACGACGATGCCGTTCGTGGGACGGGGATAAAGCCCGGCGCCGCGCCGTTTCTGCCGCGCCGGGCCGCGATGCCGGGCACGTCGCCCGGCTGCCCGGCGACGCTCGTCCTTGACAAGTTGCGTGTCGCAACTAATATTACTTGCGACACGCAACTTTCCCGGGCTCGCCATGGACCTCATCGATATTCCGTCGAAGACGCGCGAAGCGACGATTCTCGAGCTTCGGGACTTCTCGCGCAAACTGGTTCGCGAACTGGGTTTCATGCGGGCGACATTGGCCGACAGCGATCTGGCGCCGTCTGCCGTTCACGCCGTTCTCGAGATAGGCATGGCGCCCGGCATCAGCGCAAAGGATCTGGGCAGCATTCTGCGTCTGGATAAATCGAACACGAGCAGGCAGCTTTCGCGGCTCGAAACGGCCGGCTTCGTGACGCGCCGCGTCTCGCCCGACGATGCGCGTGCGACGCAGCTGTACCTGACTGCCGACGGGCGGAAACTGCGCAAGAAGATCGACCAGTTTGCGACACGTCAGGTGTCGAATGCGTTACGCCGGATGGTTCCGGCGGACCAGCAAACCCTCGTCCGCGCCCTCGCGCTTTATAGCGATGCGCTCGCGCAAGACAATGCCACCGACGCGCGCACGCCTAAAGCGGACACCACGCAGATCGTCGACGGCTACCAGCCCGGCTGTATCGGCGACATAGCAAGCCTTCACGCGCGGTTCTGTTCGGAACACTGGGGGTTCGGCGCTTTCTTCGAGAAAAAGGTGGCGACCGAACTCGCGGAATTTGCCGGCACCCTGCCGGCCGAAGGCAAGGCTCTGTGGCTCCATGCCGAACACGGCCGCGCGCTCGCCTCGGTCGCGATAGACGGGAATAAAGCCACGGGAATCGCACATTTGCGGTGGTTCATCGTCGATGATGGATTGCGTGGCTTCGGGATCGGACGGGAACTGATGACGCGCGCCATGCATTTCGTCGATGAGCAGCAGTTCGACGAGACCTACCTGTGGACGTTCAAGGGGCTGGATTCGGCACGCCACCTGTATGAATCGTTCGGCTTTGCGCTGACCAGCGAATCGGAGGGCGCGCAATGGGGAACCAACGTCGTCGAGCAGCGCTTCAGCCGGCGGCGGCCAGGTCGATAAGTCGCCGCACGTTTCATCGATCGTGATAGATCGCGAGCCAGACCGACCGTTCTTCAGGATGCGTCCACGCGACACGATGCCGGCAATGCGGTTCGATCAGCACGTAATCGCCGGGGCGCATGTCGTGCAGCGTCGCGTCCGCTTCGAACTCGAGCACCGCGGCGCCTGACAGCAGCACGACCCATTCGGCACGCGAATCGTCGTACCAGAATCCATCGGGACTCGTGTGCCCCATCGACACGATCCGCTCGACGTTCAGGCGCGATCCCGCGACGAGCACGTCGACGCGCTCGTCGTCGCCGCGCGCACCTTCGAGGCTGAACAGGTTGCCGGTCTGGCGTTGCATGGTTCGACTCCGGGTCGGCCTTCGGCTGAAGGCGAATGACGCCAATGTAGCGCGAAGGCCGGCATCGCGGCGAACTTGTTTGCGGGTTCCGGCAAGCGCTGCATTCACGCGGCCGCCTCGGCGTCGATATCGCGCGCCGTCGGTTCATGACGCACGATCAGCAGGAACACGATCGGCGTGGCCGCGCTGACCGCGACGACCCAGAACATGTCCGTGCCGAGACGGGCCTGCAGGATCGGCAGCACGAACAGCGCGAGCGCCTGGCCGATCCCGCACAGCGAGCGCCCGAAGCCGACACCGGTGCCGCGGATCGCCGCCGGATACGACAGCGTCGGATAGATCATCATCTGCGCACCCGGCCCGAAACCTTCGGCGAACAGCCAGGTGCCGAGCATCAGCAACACGAGGCCGATCGCGAACGCGCCGTGCGGATGCCCCGCCAGCGCGAGCGCGACGAGTGCGACGAACTGCAGCGCGAAGCCCGCGATCGCGACGTGACGCGACGGATATCGATACGCGAGACGCATGCCCAGCAAGCCGCCGGTCAACGCGAACAGCACGTTCAGCGCAAGCGACGCCGCGATCGTCTCGAACACGCCCGCGCCGAGAAACTGCGACAGGATCGACGGCAGGAAGAACGCGATCGCCGTGTATTCGAACGGAATGCACAGGTTCATCACGCTGGCGACGATCGTTCGGCCGAGATACGGACGCTGGAACAGCACGCGAATCCGCACGGGCGGCGGGCTCGGCTCGCGCGGCGCGTCGTCCGCTTCATGGGCGTGAATGCCGTACGACTCGCGCAGGATGCGCGCGGCATTGGCCAGGTCGCCCTGGTTCGCGGCCCACAACGGCGATTCGTTCATGAAGCGATTCCGGACCAGGATGATGACGAGCGCCGGCACCGCGCCGAAGATCAGCGACGCGCGCCACAGCCAGCCCGCATGCTCGGCCGGCAGCAGGAAATACATGCCGAAGATCAGCAGGAAGCACACCGACGACGCCACGTACCACATCGGGCACCACGCAGCGAGCCGCGACGCCTTGTTGCCACGGCCGTTGAACTTCGAGAATTCCGCGAGAAACGCCATCGCGACGGGCAGGTCGATGCCGACCCCGAGCCCCATCACGAAGCGCGCGGCGATCAGCACCCAGACGTTCGGTGCGAGCCCGGCCGCGATCGCCGCGACGACGAAGAACAGCATGTCGGCCATGAATACCTGATAACGGCCGATCCTGTCGGTCAGCCATCCGCCGATCAGGCTGCCGAAGATCGTGCCGATCATGATCGCCGAGCCGACCAGCCCCGTCAGCGCGGGCGTCAGGCCGAATTCGCGCGCGACGTCGTCGATGCCGTACGACAGTGTCGTCAGGTCGTACGCGTCGAGAAACACGCCGCCGAGCGCGAGCAGCACGATCATCCGCGCGTGGCTGACGGAACTGTCCGTCGTATTGATCAGGCGCGCGACATCGCTCGCGGAGCGGATGGGCGCGGAAACCGGCGTGACTGCGTTCAGATCGATCGAACTCATCGCATTCCCTTGTTCGCCGCATGGCCGGCGATGTCCACATGGAGACAGGAACCCGACACGTGCATGCACGCTCGCCATCACATGAAAAGTGGATGCTGGAGCGTCGACACACAGGCATTCGGGTTCCGGAAGCGACGATTCTGTTCCCGCGATCCGGCATTCCCAACCGATATAAACCGATAAATTATTCGGTGTACGTCATAAAGTTTCGCGGCCGCGTACGCCTGGCAGGCACGCGCAGGTGCAATCGCGACCGCGGCGGGCTCGAGGCAATTCGAGCGCGGCCACGCGCCTGCACGTCGCGCCACGCGTCATGCCGGCGGCTGAAACGCGACGACCTTGTTCCGGCCGGTCGCCTTCGCGTAGTACAACGCTTCGTCGGCAGCCTTGATCACGGCCTCGGCCTCGGCATCGTGCTCGGGCGTCCAGCTCGCCAGGCCGATACTGGCCGTGACGTGCCCGTGTTCGCTGCCGGCGTGTTCGAGCGGCAGCTCGTCGATCGCCGCGCGAATCCGCTCGGCAATCTGGGCGGCACCCGTCTCGGCGGTATCGGGGAGCAGCACGACGAATTCCTCTCCGCCATAGCGGGCTGCGGTGTCGGCCGGCCGGCGAATGTTGTCGCCGATGCAGCGCGCAACCGCAGCCAGCGCATCGTCTCCCGCCTGGTGGCCGTAGGTATCGTTGTAGGCCTTGAAGCGGTCGACATCGACGAACAGCAACGAGAACACCGATCGCGCGCGCCGCGCGCGGCGCCATTCGCGGTCCAGCACTTCCGCGAAGCTGCGGCGATTGTTCAGGCCGGTGAGACCGTCGGTGCGGGCGAGCAGCACGAGTTCCGACTCGGCGCGCATCCGGCGCCGGAGTTGCGTGCCGAGCATGAAGGACACCCCGATGAACGCGGCGCCGAACGTCGCCACCAGCGCGCCGATCGTCACGGCGCGGTGCCGCCAGGCCGCATAGATATCCTGCTCCGCTTCCGCGACCATGATGATCAGCGGGAGCTTGGGTAGATGTTTGAAGTAATAGAGACGGCGCACGCCGTCGATCGACGACGTTTCAGAGAACGAGCCCTCCGGCGCGGTCTGGAATCGCCGGAAGGTCGCGGCTTTGCTGATGTTGCGCCCGATGGTATGCACGTCGTACGGCTGGCGCATCACCATCACGCCGTCGTTGCCGATCAGCGAGATCGAGCCGTGCTGTCCAAGCGACAGGCCGGCGAACAGTTGGTGGAAATACTCGAGGTTGACCGCAATGAGCACGACGCCGGCAAACGAGCCGTCCGGGTTCGAGATCCGCCGCGAGAGCCCGATGCTGGGCGAGCCTCTTCGCAGGCGCGATATGAACGGATCGCTGACGTAGAGCCCTGCGTCCGGATTGTCGCGGTGGATGGTGAAATACTTGCGATCGGCGAAATTGCCGTGACGCGGCTCGTCGCCGGCGGAATCGAGGACGATGTTGCCGCTGGCGTCGAGCACCAGCATCGAGCCGAGAAACTCTGCCGTCATGGCGTGATCGAACAGCACGGCGCGCCGCAAGCTCGCGGGCGCGGTCATCACGTCGTGACGTTGAAGCCCCGCGATGACAGCCTGCAGCGACAGGTCGTAGAGTTCGAAATTGCGTTCGATGTCACGCTCGGCGATCAGGCCGAGATTGCGGGAGGTTTCGCTCGCCCGCGCGAGCGCGTCGTTACGGCTCTGGAACAGCTGCAACACGCACAGACCCATGAGCGCGCACGCAATCACGATACCGATCACGACGATGGTATAGGGCGCCGTCGACCTGAATTGCATGTGTCTCCTCGATGATCACGCTCGTGCGCGGCGCACGACGCGATTACCTCATACTAAATAACGCGCGGGGACATATCAAGCGGGGTTGCCCCGGTCACCGCGCGGCATGGCGCACGATGCCGGGATGCTGCACAACCGTCCCTCACACATCCGGATCCGGAATTCGCGCCGACTGAATCACGACCAGCGTATCCCCCGCCTCGATCCGGCACGGCGGATCCTCGTAGAACGAATGGATCTTCCCGCAGCGATCGAGCCCGACGACGATCGCGCCCGGCACGACGTTCGTCATGCAGCCGATTTCGTGCGGCAATGCCTCGCGCTCCAGCAGCGTCGCGCGCCCGCGCGTCGACAGCATGTCGTTCACGAACGGCACGATGTAGCGGCTATGCACCGCATCCGCGAGCAGCAGCGCGCCGATCTTCGTCGACGACACGATCACGTCCGCGCCCGCCTGCCGCAGCTGCCGCTGATACAGGTTCTCCTGGATCCGCACGACGATCTTCGTCTCGGGCGCGATGCTGCGCACCGACAGCGTCAGCAGGATCGCGGTCGGGTCGTCGGTCACCGAGATGATCACGGCCTTCGCCGAGCGCACTTGCGCCTGCTGCAGCAGATCCTCGTGCGCGGGATCGCCGAGCAGCCCCGTCACGCCGAGCGACGTCGCTGCCTCGAGCGCCTGCTGCTGCGCGTCGATCACGATGACCGTCGACGGATCGACACCGCTTTCGAGCAGCTCGCGCACGGCGATCGACCCCGACAGGCCGTAGCCGCACACGACGATGTGATCGGACAGTTGCTTCTGCAGGCGTTTCATGCGGAATTCCTCGATGACGCGCTGGATCACGAACTGATACGCCGTGCCCAGGAAGATGAACCAGATGCCGATGCGGATCGGCACGATGAAGAACGCATCGATCAGACGCGCGCGCGCGGTGACCGGCACGATGTCGCCGTAGCCGACCGTCGCGACCGTGACCATCGTGAAGTACACGAGATCGGCGACATTCATCGGCGTGCTCTTGGTCGAATCGCGCAGGCCGTCGCGATCGAGATACAGCACGAGAAACGCGAGCATGCACAGCACCACGACCGCGCCGAGACGGAACAGCAGCGTGCGCCGCGGCGACGTCGCGGGACGCGTGAACAGCGTGCGCGCACGCGGCGCCTGCCACGGATCGCGGGCACGACGCAGGCGTGAGCGCAACGAGCGGCGCTTGTCGGAGGGCGTTGCCAACGGGGAATCTCCTGAAGATTGCGGGCTCGATTCTACGACGGGAACACGCGGGCCCGTCCGCTACAGCATGCTGCGCGGCCGCACCATCGTCCCGTCGGCGAAACGCCCGGCGCGGAACGCCGCCAGGTCGAGCGACGGCGCGCCCGTATCGACCCATTCGGCCAGCAGCCGCCCGACGATCGGCCCCATCGCGAAGCCGTGCCCGCAGAAGCCGGTCGCGATCGCGAGCCCGGACGGCGTGCCGGGCGCGTCGATCACCGGAATCCCGTCGGGCAGCACGTCGATCAGGCCGGCCCAGGCCTCGACGATCTGCGCGTCCTTCAGCGCGGGGAAGATCGCCTTCAGCTTCGCGAGCGCGCGCGGCGCATGCGCGCGATTCGGCTGCGGCTGCGGATCGCGCGGCTCGATCGGCCCGCCTCCGCCGCCGATGCGCGCGCAGGCATCGCGCCACGCGGCGCCATTCAGATGCAGCCGGAACTTCTCGCGCTGCGACCAGAATTCCGGCCAGAACAGGCTCAGGCCGCGCAGATGGCCGAGCGTCAGGTCGACGTCGACCTGCATGTCGTCGGCGAGATTGATCGCGCCGTTGCTGCGTTGCCGGATGCCGAGGCCGTGCCCCCAGATAGTCGACGCGGACACGTCGGGCAACACGTTGGTGCGCATGCAGGTGCCGCGCACGGCCTGCTGCGGCAGCCGGATGCCGACGCCGTCGAGCAGCCGGAAGCTGGTCGCGCCGGCCGCGCAGATCACGCGCCGCGTGCGGATCGTGCCGCGCTCGGTCACGACGCCGACGACCGCGCCGCCGGCCGTCTCGATCGCCGTCACGCCGCAGCCTTCGAAGAAACGCGCGCCGGCTTGCGTCGCCCGCGCCGCGAACGCGGCGGCCACGCGGCGCGGTTCGGCCTGCCCGTCGGTCGCCGTATACAGCCCGCCGAGCGTGCGCGCCTGCGTCGACAGCCCGGTCACGCGTTCGTCGATTTCCGCGCGCGTCAGCGTGCGCGTGTCGAGCCCGTGTTCGCGCGCAACGGCGAGCCACGCCTGGAACGACGCCCAGTCATCGTCGTTGTCGGCGATATAGAGGCAACCGCCCTGCCGCCATTCGAGGTCGAAGCCGAGCGCCTGCTCGAGCCCTTCCCAGATCCGCATGCCGGCCATCATCAGCGGCACTTCGGCGGACTCGCGGCCCTGCTGCCGCACGAAGCCCCATGCGCGCGTCGATTGCTGGCCGGCAATGCGCGACTTGTCGAGCACGACGGCCTTCAGGCCGCGCAGGCCGAGGTAGTAGGCGGCCGCGCAGCCCATGATGCCGGCGCCGGCGATCACGATGTCGGCTTCGGCCGGAAACGCCGTGTCGGCGTGCGTCAATGCGTCGTGCAGCGGATAGGTGGTCGTCATTGTTCTCTGTTGGCGTCGATACGCCGGCACACGCATCGGCATTCGCGATGGCATGCGCCGGACAGGCGCCCGGATTGAGGATCGGGAGGGCGAACGTGGGGGAAAGTCGATGAACGATCCGGTGCGCGGCCGCGGCCCCGCCATCGGTGACGGTTGCCCGTCGACCGTCCCTGTTTTTTCGCCTTGACGGCGCTATGTTACCGCGCGATAAACTGTATATCCATACAGCATTTCTTCAGCAGTAACATGATCCTCCCCCCATTCGATCCCCCGAAGCTGAACGACCTCACCGAATGGTGGACGAAGTGCACCTACGCCGACGTCCAGCGCCTGATCCTCGAGGTGCAGCACCTTCGTCTGACGCTGTGGGAACTGAAAGCGCACGTCGCGGATGCATCGCGCGGGATCCGCGTGCTCGATCCGGCCATGCTCGCGCACGGTTCCGCACTGAGACGGCTGACCTACCTGCTCGAAAAGGAAATCGAGCGCGCGAATCCGATCGGCCGCTCGCGCGACGTGTATGCACCGTTTTCCGATGAATGGCGCGCGCGTGAAGCGCTGCGATGTGCATTGCGCGCGCAGCCCGAACCCGCGGAAGCCGGCACGCTCCCCTGCACGATTCCGCAATTCCAGCGCGTCACCTGGGCCGAGCTTCGCGATCGCTGGCGTCACCTGAGCGACAGGCAATCGGGCCGGCAGAACATCGAGCAACGCATGGTGCTCGAGATCGCGCGTCAGCGATCCGTGATCCTCGCGCGCGCGCGAAAACTCGTCGATGCCGCGATCGCCGAAGCGGCCGCGGAAGGCAAGCAGTTGTTCGCGCTCGATCAACTCAAGCGGCTGCTGTCCGTCGAGCGGGAAGACGGAGAGCCGTTCACGTATATGCCGGCGTAAGGCGATTCGAATTCGGTGGTCGTTTTTCGAGGGTTCTTCGATGTCGTTCGTTTTCCTGATCATGACGACATGACGATACTTTCCCGTGCAATGCGTCGGGCAGGCCATGCTTCATTGATCAATTCCGAAGGCGCGATGACCGCGAGGTCATCGCGCCACATGGACGTTATCGAAGATCGAAAGGCGCGGTTCGCGCCGGGACGATCCCGGTGCAACCGGTATCGGGGTGATCAGTGTGGATAGCTCAACCGACGCGTTTGCGCGCGCGCCGTGCGGTTGTACGGCTGAAGCCGCGCGAGCTGTTCGATCGACATCGTGACGACTTCGAGCACATGCCGTGCGATCTCGTCGTCCGTCATGCCGGCGTCGACGTACTGTTCGATGCTCATCGTTCGGGGCGGATGGCTACCCGCGTCGGCGTCGACGATGTAAATCCTGGCAGTACGGTGCTCCGACGACAACACGAGCTGGACAGTTTTACCGAGAACGACGATCTGCATGCACAAAGTGGCCATTCGCTGCCTCCAATTGCGTTGCCTTCAATCGAGCATCGAACGATACCTCACAACCCGGGCGATGAATCTACTCGCTTCCCCGGATATTCGAAACCATCAGGAATCAATCGCGGGCCGGCTGTCCATCGCCTTCCGCGAACCTTTCTGCCGGGCGCGACGATCCGGGCGCGTCGCCATGCGGCAACGGCGCCACGCGGCAAAGGCGAGAAGGTGCGCGCGACCCCGCCGCGCCTCCGGGCGTCACTCGTGATTTTCGCTTTGAATGGGGGGCGCCCGTTCGGCGCCCCAATGGCTCACGGTGCATGCACCGGCCGGTCGAGCCGGCGCCCGTCGTGCCCGGGCAAACGACGCGCTACGCGTAGCGGCTCAACCAGGCTTCGGAGAATGCTTTCGCGTAGGCGACGGCGTCCGCTTCGGTATCGAATTCGCCCAGCTTGCGGAAAGCGGCCTCGCGGCTGAAACCCAGCTTCGTGACCTCGACTTGGGCGGCAAATTTGCCGTCCTCCGTCACGCGCGGTTCGCAGTTCATTTCGTACCCGCGCATCACAAATTTCTTCTGCATCGCTTCAACACTATTTTGAGACGGGCGAATCGTAGCATGGGGTTCCGCCGCGTTCATGCGCGTGCCCGACCAGAGCATCCCCATCGGTTTCATTAGAGTAAGCCGTCGAACCATCCGCGTGTAAGATCCGGGGCCAGCTGGCCCGACACGGACGCCATGTAAAAATTTGTCGCCGACGCAGCGGCACGATGCCGCGCTTCGGGTCGCCGACACGCCCTGCTCTGGTGCATTTCGTCGGCAGTGCGGTGCGATTACGTGCCGCTCGGCGAGGAATCGTGTCCCGGCGTCTCGCGATCCGCGTCCGAAGGTTGCGAACGGGCCAGGGGTGCCTGACGCACGCCTGCGGATCTAGCGTAACGTCGTGACACACCTTTCACAGAAAGGCACCGATTGCGACATGGAATGACACTCGTTTTGCGGTAAAGTTATCTTTTCCGCGCGTGGCCGGTCGGCTCGCCCCTGGACGTCATGAAGACTGTCCGCCGAGACTGCCGCAAGGCGTCGTTCTGAACGTCACGATCCGTTCCCGTAGCATGACCACTGAAGCAATCACCACGGATTCCCTCGCGGTTGCCGAGCGCGTGCGCGAGCTGATGACCCGCAACGGCATCGGCAAGCGCCAGCAAACCACCGAGCTGTGCCGCATCCTCGACCTGAGCTTTTCGCAGGGTCACCGCAAGCTGCGCGGCAGCAGCCCCTGGACGCTCGCGCAAATCAAGAAAGTCGCCGAAGCCTACGGCGAGCCCGCCGCTCAACTGTTCGGGGCGCAGACGCTCGACCCCGGCATGGTCGGCGCCTATTCGCAGGAGGCCGTCCTGTACGCCGGCGTCGCCGAAATTCCGTGCACCGCCTGGATCGGCGCGCCGCTCGAAGCCGGCGCGCGCCCCGAGTTCGTCGCGTACGAACAGAACGGCCGCTGGCGCGTGCTGCGCCATACGGGCGTGCTGTATCAGAACGCGTACGACGTGCACAAGATCGAGATCTATCCGCGCCGCGCGGAGAGCGACAAGCTCGTCGTCGCGGTGATCGATCCCGATCGCGTCAGCGCGACCGAGTTGTGCCGCTATCTCGAGCGGCAGGGATTCTCGACGGCCGCGTTCGACGGCCTCGCACCGTTCGTCGACGCGCTGCAGGGCCAGGCGTTCGACGCGGTCGTCACCGAATGGCTGTTCGACGACAGCACGGCCGCCACCGCGATCAAGGCGGTGCGCACGTCCGACAATCCGGGCGCGCCGATCTTCGTGCTGACGGGCGACCTGCTCACCGGCCGCGCGAGCGAAGCGGACATCAGCGAAGTGATCCGCGCATTCGACGTCGTCTGCTACGAAAAACCCGCGCGCATGGCGATCCTCAGCGCCGACCTCGCGAAGCGGCTCGCACGCGGGTAATTCCCGCACGCCGTCTACCTCTTTCGCATGGCCGGCGCCCCGGCGGCGCGGCGGTCGTGAACAGGTTCCTCAGTACAATAGCCGGACCCCGTTCACGACCGGCATCCGCCGCCCGACTTCATGGCCCGCCTCATTCCCGACGACTGGAAAAGCCTCGCCGCCACCGGCGCGGCCGAACGCGAGCGCGAGACGCTTGCCGCCCTCGAACACGCGCTGCCGGACAACTACACCGTCTATCACGGCGTGCACTGGACGCGTGCCGACCAGGGTTTCTCGGTGTTCGGCGAAGCGGCGTTCGTCGTCGTGAGCCCGGCCGGCCGCGTGCTGCTGATCGAGCAGAAGGCCGGCTTCCTGCGCGAAACGCCGAAGGGGCTCGTGAAGGTCTACCTGCAGAAGGAGCGCAACGTCCCGATCCAGCTCGCGCGCACGCAGGAGACGCTGCACCGGCGGCTGACCGCTGGGCTCGGCGCGGGCGTCTATGGCGTCGAGGCGCTGCTGTACTGCCCCGACTACGCGATCCGCGAGACGGCGATCGCCGGCGTCGCGGCCGACCGCATCGTCGATGCGTCGCGCAAGGCGCAGCTCGCGCAGGTGATCCTGCAGATCCTGCCCGAGCACGACGAGCCGCTGCCGAACGCAGCGAAGCTGCATCACTTCCTCGCGGACGAACTGGCGCTCACGCCCGACACGAGCGCGCTCGTCGGGCAAGCCGGCACGCTCGTCACGCGGCTGTCGGGCGGGCTTGCCGAGTGGGCGCGCCAGCTCGAGTTCACGCCGTTCCGCTTGCGCGTGACGGGCACCGCGGGTTCGGGCAAGACGCAGCTCGCGGTGCAGGCGATGCGCGACGCGGTCGCGGCCGGCAAGCGCGTGCTCTACGTGTGTTTCAACCGGCCGCTCGCCGACTACATCGCGCGCATCGCGCCGCCCGGCGCGAAGATCGCGAACTACCATCAGCTGTGCGACTGGGTCGCCCGCGACGGCGGCTATACGCCCGACTTCGACACGCCCGGCGCGTTCGAGCGGCTCGAGGCGCGCTTCGCGCAAGCGCCGATTCCGGAACGCTGGCGCTTCGATGTGCTGATCGTCGACGAAGGACAGGACTTCCACGCGCCGTGGGCGGCGGCACTGGAGCGCCTGCTGGCGCCGGACGCCGCGTGGTGGTGGCTGGAAGACCCGCTGCAGAACCTCTATCTGCGCGAGCCCGTCGCGCTGCCCGGCTGGGTCACGCTGAAGGCGCTGACGAACTACCGCAGCCCGCGCGACCTGCTCGAATTCGTGCGCGACGTCGTCGGCCGCGTCGAGCCGCTCGCGGCCGAACTGCGCTCGGGCAGCCCGTTCGACGGTTCCGATCCGTCGGTGTCGTCATACGGGGAAGACTGCGCGTCGGGCGACGCACTCGCCGAAGCGTGCATCGACGCGACCAAGCGCGCGATCACGCACGCGCTGTCGCTCGGCTTCCGCAAGCAGGACATCGCGGTGCTGTCGTATCGCGGCCGCGAAAGCTCGGTGCTCGCGCGGCTCGACCAGCTCGGCCCGCACCGGGTCAAGCGCTTCACCGGCAAGTACGACCTGTTCGGCAACCCTGAATATCGCGAAGGCGACGTGCTGCTCGATTCGATCTACCGCTTCAAGGGGCAGTCCGCGCCGTGCGTGATCCTCACCGAGATCGACTTCGACACGCTCGACGCGCGTGCGGCCCGCAAGCTGTTCGTCGGCGCGACGCGCGCGACGATGAAGCTGCTGCTCGTCGCGTCGGCTCGCTCGGCGGCGCAGCTTGCGGGTGGATGACGCGGCGGAACGCATGAACCGGAATTTCATTCACGGGAACGTGACTTATCGAAGCGTGATCGGGCTCGAACAAATACCGTCCTTCCACGATGCCGAACTCGTTACGATCGACCATCGTCCGACCGATCGAGAGTTGCGCCTTCGATTCAGTCGAGTCGGCGGTGACGTCAACACCTTCCGCTTCACCGGCGTCATCTGCCAGCGAGTGTTCGATTTTGCAGAACAGAACGTCGTGTCACGCCTTCTGATTTCCCCTGCCTACCCGTTCTCGGCAGCGGAGGTGGGCCAGTGGTTGAAATGGATCAACAGCAGAGAAGATTTCGAGGCGGCGAATATCGACGAGTCTCTGGCAAATCAGTATCTGGCCGATTTCGCCGCAGGTCGAAAGGCTCTGTTCGTACTCGATCCATCATGCGGCGCAGAGGTCGCGGTCTTGTGCGAGGCGATCGGGTTCAGCGCTCATCCCGCCGTCTGAACATCAGACGGCGTCACGTCGACGGTGAAACATGTCGAGGTAACCACCGTTCCTCAAGCTACCCGAAACGCCCCCACCGCCCGCCGCAGCCCATCGGCCTGCTCCTCGAGCGACGCCGCAGCCGCCGCCGCCTGCTCGACCAGCGCCGCGTTCTGCTGCGACACCTGATCCATCTGCGACACCGCGCGGTTCACCTGCTCGATCCCGTCGCGCTGCTCGTTCGACGCGGCCGCGATCTCGGTCATGATGCCCGTCACACGGCCGATCGCCTGCTGGATGTCCTGCATCGTCGCGCCGGCCACGCCGACCAGCCGCGACCCCGTCGCGACACGCTCGACCGACTCGCCGATCAGCGTGCGGATCTCCTTCGCGGCCGACGCCGAGCGCTGCGCGAGCGTGCGCACCTCGCCCGCGACCACCGCGAAGCCGCGGCCCTGCTCGCCCGCACGCGCGGCTTCGACCGCCGCATTCAGCGCGAGGATGTTGGTCTGGAACGCGATGCCCTCGATCGTGCCGATGATGTCGGCCACCTTCTGCGAACTCTGGTCGATCTCGTTCATCGTGCCGATCACCTCGCCGACGACCGTCGCGCCGCGCGTCGCGATCTCGCTCGCGTTGTCCGCGCACGCCTGCGCCTCGACCGCGTGATCGGCGTTCTGCTTCACGGTCGCCGTCAGCTGTTCCATGCTCGCGGCCGTCTCCTGCAGCGCGGACGCCTGCTCCTCGGTACGCTGCGACAGGTCGGTGTTGCCGGCTGCGATCTGGTGCGTCGCGGTCGAGATCGCTTCGGAACCCTGGCTGACCTGGCGCACCGTATCGGCAAGGCTGCGCTGCATGCCCGTCACGCCCTTGACCAGTTCGGCCATCTCGTCACGCGACGACCAGCGCACTTCCGACGTCAGGTCGCCGTCCGACAGGCGGCGGAAATGCGACAGCAGGCGGTTCACCGGTTGCGTGATCGCGAAATGCAGGCCGACCGCGCAGCCGAGACACGCGGCGAGACCGAACGCGATGCCGGCGATCGCGCCCGCGCGCATCCAGCCGTAATAGGTCTGCGCGGTGTCGTAGACGTCCTTGCCGCGCGCGGCCTGGTACGCGTCGAGCGCGTCGGTCGCCTGCGTGAGCGCGACCGACAGCGGCGGCGCGACCGTCATCAGCAGGCGGTCGGCGTCGTCGCGGCGTCCCGCGCGGATCGCGTCGATCATCGGCTTCAACGCCTGTCCGATCAGCGCCTGGCGCGCGGCGTCGAGCCGGGTCGCGAGCGGGCCTTCGTCGCCGTCGTGCGGCATCGTCGCGTAGGTGCGCCACGCGGCGTCGGCCTTCGCGAGATAGCCCTCGGCCTTGTTGACGAGCTCGGGCACGTCCGGCGCCTCCGGATGCAGCATCGCGCGGTCGAGCGTGGTGCGCACGATCGTCAGGTTCAGGCTCGCGGCGGACAGCGCGGTCTTCGCGGCCAGCTCGCGCGTATAGGCTTCGTCGAGCGCGCGGTTCGAGCGCTGCATGCCGGTCAGGCCGATCAGGCCCGACACGACGAGCAGCACGGCGACGAGCCCGAGCGTGGAAAAAATCCGCGTACGGATCGAGAAACGGGAAAACAGGGCGTTCAGGTTCATGACGGGACGGGAGCGATAAAGGGTGCCGCGGCAATCGGTCCGCGGCACTCTGGATTACGGTTTGCCTGCAAAAAACTTGAGCCCGACCCACCGTCGGGCTGATCGCGATCAATTTTTCCCGGCCGGCAATCTCCTGTTACCGATGCAACAAATCGAGGCCCGGCAGAAATTGACCAGGCAATAAATTATCTCTATATTTCGCTCAATTCCCTGCCATGGCAGATATCTCGATGAGAACCGATACCCTCCTTGCCCCGCCGGCCACCGACGCGGCCCGCCGCGATGCGCCGACCGGGCTGATCGTCGCCGCGCTGCTGCTCGTCATGCTGCTGTCCGCGCTCGACCAGACGATCGTGTCGACCGCGCTGCCGACCATCGTCGGCGAGCTCGGCGGCCTCGACCAGCTGTCATGGGTCGTCACCGCGTACCTGCTGTCGTCGACGGTCGTGCTGCCGCTGTACGGCAAGCTCGGCGACCTGTACGGCCGCAAGATCGTGCTGCAGGCCGCGATCGTGCTGTTTCTCGCCGGCTCCGCGCTGTGCGGCATCGCGCAGGACATGACGCAACTGATCGTGCTGCGCGCGCTGCAGGGGCTCGGCGGCGGCGGGCTGATGGTCGTCACGATGGCCGCGATCGGCGATCTCGTGCCGCCCGACCGACGCGCGCGCTATCAGGGGATGTTCGGCGGCGTGTACGGCCTCGCGACGATCGTCGGGCCGCTGCTCGGCGGCTTCCTGGTCGAACACCTGTCGTGGCGCTGGATCTTCACGATCAACCTGCCGCTCGGTTGCGTCGCGCTCGCGGTGATCGGCATCGCGTTCCGGCCGCACACCGCCCACGTGAAGCACCGGATCGACTACATGGGCGCCGCGTTCCTCGCGACGGCCCTCACCTGCGTGATCCTGTTCACGAGCGAAGGCGGTTCGCTGCTGCCGTGGTCGTCGCCGCAACTATGGATGACGCTGGTGCTCGGCGTGGTCGCGGTCGGCGGCTTCATCTACGAGGAGCGGCTCGCGGCCGAGCCGATCATGCCGCTCGAACTGTTCCGCCAACGCACCTTCGTGCTGATGAGCCTGATCGGCTTCGTCGTCGGCATCGCGCTGTTCGGTTCGGTCACGTTCATTCCGCTCTATCTGCAGGTCGTGAAAGGCTCGACGCCGTCGCAGGCCGGGATGCAGCTGCTGCCGATGATGGGCGGGATGCTCGCGATGTCGGTGGTCAGCGGCCGGCTGATCTCGCGGCTCGGCACGTATCGGCCGTTTCCGATCGCGGGCACGCTGATCGGCGGTGTCGCGATGGCGCTGCTGTCGACGCTGTCGCTCGACACACCGCTGCACACGATGTACGCGTACATGGCGCTGCTCGGGATCGGGCTCGGCATGGTGATGCCGGTGCTGACGCTCGCGGTGCAGAACACGGTCGAATTCCGGCACATGGGGGTCGCGACGTCGGGCGCGACGCTGTTCCGCTCGATCGGCGGTTCGCTCGGCGTCGCCGCGTTCGGCGCACTGTTCTCGCACGGGCTGCAGTCGCGGATCGTGCAGGCGCTGCCGGCCGGCACCGAGCTGCCGCCCGCGCTCGGCCCGGCGGCCGTGCACCAGTTGCCGGATGCGGTGCGCGATGCTTACCTGCATGCGTTCGCCGGGTCGCTGCATGTGGTGTATCTCGCGGCGGCCGGCGTGATCGCGATCGCGTTCGTGCTCGCCTGGTTCGTCGAGAGCGCGCCGCTGCGCAAGCACAACTGATTCGCAGGCCGGCGGCAGCGATCGCCGGCCGATCGAAGCCACGAGGCGACCGTTCTCCCGATTTGCGATCGCCGTGCCGCCCCGCCCGCCGTCACGGCACCAGCACCACCCCGCCCGTCGTCTGCCGCGACTCCAGCAAGCGATGCGCGTCGGCCGCCTGTTCGAGCGGCAGCCGCGCGCCGATCTCCACGTGCATCCCGCCCGCGAGCCGCTCGAGCGTCGCGCGCGCCGCTTCCCGATACCCCGCCACGTCACGCGCGATGAAACCCAGCACGCTCGGCCGCGCCAGCGCGATCGAGCGGACCGGCCCGAGTTCGTCGAGATCGATCGTCTGCCGCGCGCCGATCGCGGCGACCTGCCCAATGCTCGCGACCATCCCGAACGGCCGGACCGCGCCGAGCGTACGCGTCAGCACGTCGCCGCCGATTCCGTCGATCGCGTAGTCGACGCCCGCGCCGCCGCCGAACGCGCGGGCCGCCGCGACGAAATCCGCCTCGCGATAATCGACCACCGCTTCCGCCCCGTGCGTGCGCACCAGCGCCGCCTTCGCGGCCGAGCCGACCGTGCCGATCACCCGTGCGCCGAGCGCGCGCGCCCACTGCGTCGCCAGCAATCCGACGCCGCCGGCCGCCGCATGCACGAGCACGGTCTCGCCGGCGCCGACCTGCCGCACGCGGTGCAGCAGCATGTAAACAGTAATGCCCTTCAGCAGCCCGGCCGCGGCCGCGTCGTCGCTCACGCCGTCGGGCACGGGCACCACGCGCTCGGCAGGCAGCGTGCGCAGGCTCGCATAGCTGCCGGTCGGCAATCCCGCATAGGCAACGCGCTGGCCCGGGACGAGCGCCGTCACGCCGGGCCCGACCGCCTCGACCACGCCGGCAGCCTCCACGCCGAGCGCGTCCGGCAATGCCGGCAACGGGTGCGCGCCGGTCCTGAAATAAATGTCGACGAAATTCACGCCGACGGCGGTCTGGCGAATCCGCACCTCGCCGGCGCCGGGCGGCGCGACGGGCGCATCGACGCGGCGCAGCACGCCGGCGTCGCCGTAGCGGTCGATCCCGATCCGCGTGGCGGTGGCAGTTTGGGTCATGGCGTTCCTCTCGATCGAATGAAGTGACACGATCATCCCATCGTGCATAATCGAACGGAATTCCCGTTACGCGCCCATCTACTGTGCAAAATTCGACCGAACCAACGGCAGTGTCCGCGCCGCCGATGAGCTGGGACGACCTCCGCTATTTCCTCGCGGTGATGCGCGGCGGCAGCCTGTCGGCCGCGGCGCGGGCGCTGCAGGTCCAGCATTCGACGGTTGCCCGGCGCATCGACGCGCTGGAGTCCGCGCTCGGCATCCGGCTGTTCGACCGGCTGCCGCGCGGCTGGCCGCCGACCGACGAAGGGCTGCATCTCGCCGAACATGCGGCGCGCGTCGAAACCGACGTACATGCGTTCGCGCGCGCCGCGCAGGGGGCGGCGGCGCTCGAGGGGGTGGTGCGCGTGTCCGCGTCGCCGGTGTTCGCGAGCCACTTCCTCGCGCCGCGGCTCGCCCGCGCGCAGCGCGCGTGGCCCGCGCTGCGGATCGACCTGATGGGCGAAATGCACGCGGCCAACCTGTATGCGCGCGAAGCCGACCTCGCCGTGCGCTTGTCACGACCGAACGAGCCGGGGCTGGCCGCGCGCCGGCTCGGCACGATGCGCTTCGCGCTGTGCGCGTCGCCCGACTGGGCCGCCGCGCCGCCCGACACCTGGGCATTCCTCGGTTACGACGACGCGCTCGCGCAAATGCCGCAGCAGCAATGGCTCGAGCGCTTCGCGGCCGGGCGCCGCTTCGCGTTCGTCGCCAACGACCTGGCCGCGCTGCATCGTGCGTGCGTGGCCGGTGCGGGAATCGCGTTGCTGCCGCGCTTTCTCGTCGACGATCCAGCACTCGACGCCCTGCCGGCAGCGTCCCGGTCGCCCGGCGAATCCGAAACCGGCGGTCCCCGCGACGCGGCCGGTGCCCGCGCCAACGCCCACCAACCCGCCCGTGCCGCCGCGGCAACCGACGCAGCCGCCCCCGCGGCGCTCGTCGAACTCACTGCCGCACCACGCTGCGACATCGAGCGCGAAATCTGGCTCGTCGTTCATCCTGACGTGCGCCGGTCGCCGCGCGTGCAACGCGTCGCGGATGCAATCGCCGACGCGGTGCATGCGGCCGACGGGCGGCTCTGACGCCCCGGCCCCGTCAGAACTTCTGCTGCAACCCGGCCATGATTCCCAACTGGTCACGCCCCGCGTCGACCGTCCCGCCGGCGGCGACGGCCTTGGCCGCCGTCGGGCCGTTCAGCATGTAGCCGACCGACGTATAGACGCGCGTGCGCTTCGACAGCAGGTAACTGGCACGCCCGACCAGCAGGGTCGCGCTCGCGCCGGTATTGCGCGCCGACCCGCGTTGCAGGTAGCGCGTGCCTTGCGCGTCGAACGATACCGCCGGCGTCCGCGCGTAGGTCACGCCGGCGAACAGGATATCGGTCTGCACATGGGCCGAGGCCGCGACGTTGTTTCGTATCCACCCCGCGCCGAGCTTCGCTCGCCCCACCAACGCGTAGCCGTCGACGACGGTGTGCGTGCTCGTATGGGCGCTGCTGCCTAGCGGCGCCGCCGCGCCCGGTCCGCCGCGCTTGACATCGCCGGACGCGGCGAAACCGAAACGCGGCGTGTCGTATGCGACCAGCGCCGTATATTGCCGGCACGCGAGCGGATTGCCGGGCACCTGCCCCGCGCAGCCGGTGGCGGAGGGGCCGGCCGGCCCGGCGGCGTCGCGCCCGAAGCTGTAGGTGCCGCCGATCGTGAATCGGCCGAACTTGCCCAGGTAGCCGATCGCATTGTCGCTTCGAGCATTCGGCAGATACGCGTCGAAGTTGCTCGGGGAATGGATCGACGGCCCGATCACGTCGGCGTTGGCGAGCGCATGGGCCGTCATGTTCATCTGCCTGCCGAGCGTGAGCGTTCCATAGGCGCCGCCCAGCCCGACGTTCGCCTGCCGGCCGAACAATCGCCCGCCGCCACCGAGCCGGCCCGTGCCGGGCTGGAAGCCGCTTTCCAGCACGAAGAACACCCGGTATCCGCCGCCGAGCTCCTCGACGCCCTTCACGCCCCACCGCGACGGCATTGCGCCCGTCAGGTGCGGCATGTCCACCGTCGATCCGCCCTTCGCCGCGCGGTTGTAATAGGAAACGCCAGTATCGACAATGCCGTACAACGTCGTGCCGCCTTGCGCATGCGCGATGCCGGATGCCGCCATCAGCGCCCATGCAAGCGCTCGCCGCTTCGCAACCGTCCGCCTCTCAGCGGAACCGGTCCGCATGACCGGGGCTTTCCATGCGCCACACGACGCAGCGCCCCGTCGTGCCGCATTTGCGCCGGCGCACTGCTCAGGATTGCTTGACATATGCCTGCTGCCGTTCGCCGGGGCTGCCCGCCTGATCTCGATGCGAAGCCGAGCGTCGATGATCGATCAGGCCGACCGCGAGCGCCGCCGCCAGCGCGGGCAGCCCGATCGCCATGAAGTTGCGCTCCAGCGGCAGATCGATGCCGACCAGCACGCCGATGACGATCGGCGCCAGGATCGCCCCGCCGCGGCCGATGCCCAGCGTCCAGCCGATGCCGGTCGAGCGGATCGCGACCGGGTAGAACTGCCCCGCATACGCGCAGTTGACGATCTGCGTGCCGATGGTCGACGCGCCGGCCAGCCCGACCAGCACGAACAGCAGCGCAGTCGGCATCCTGTAGCCGAGCAGCGTGATCGAGATCGCCGCGAGCAGATACATCGAAACGAGCACCGTCTTGATCGGAAAGCGATCGGCCAGCCAGCCGCCGCCGATCGCGCCGACCATCGCGCCGGCGTTCAGCACCAGCACGAACGTCAACGCGGAACCGAGGCTGTAGCCCGCCCCGGCCATCAGCCGGGTCAGCCACGAACTGAGCGCGTACACCATGAACAGGCACATGAAGCAGGCAATCCAGAACATGACCGTGCTGAACCCGCGACCGTCGTCGAACAGCCGGCGCACCGGCGCGTTGCCCGCCTGTTCCTCCCGCGGCAAGACATGGCAGTCGTCCGGTCGGGGCCGGTAAGCGGGATCGAGCCGGCACGCGATGCGCGCGAGCTCGTCCGTCCTGCCGCGCCTGATCAGGAACGACATCGATTCCGGCATCCATTTCATGAGCAGCGGGACAAGCAGCACCGGCGCGCCCGCGGCGACGAACACCGACCGCCATCCGTACGCCTCGATCATCCCCTTGCCCATCACGGCCGCCAGCATGCCGCCCACCGAATAGCCACTGAACATCAGCGTCACCAGCGTGCTGCGCATGCGGCGCGGCGCGTACTCGGTCATGTGGGCGATCACGTTCGGCATCACGCCGCCGATGCCGAGCCCCGCCAGAAAGCGGGCGGCGCCGAACAACGCGGGCGTCGGCGCCAGCCCGGCCGCCGCGGTAAAGACGCTGAACAGCGTCAGGCAGGCCGCGATGGCCCGCCGGCGCCCGATCCGCTCGGCGACGGTCCCGAACACGATGTTGCCGAACATCATGCCGAACAGCGCCGAACTCACCATGAAGCCGGCATGCGCGGGGCTGACGCCCATGTTCTTCATGATCGCCGGCAGCGCGATGCCGGCCACCGCGAGATCGTAGCCGTCGAACACGATGATCAGCGCGCACCAGAACAGCACGACACCGTGCAGCGGGCCCAGCCGCGCATCGTCCGAGAGCGCCTGCAGATTGATTTGACGCATGGAGTTCCTTCCTTTTCCAGTGGGGAGGCTTCGAATCAGTACGATCGGCCGGCCCGCATATTTAGTAGTTATCCGAATTTATTTACGAGATGCACCGGCTTCCGGTCGAACGTCGACGCAGTGTAGGAAGCCACAATGATTCCCACTATCCGGAATTTGCAGGCCGCGCACGAATTCAATCCGTTTTTTTCTCACGCCGGGCGCTATCCGGATTTTTCCTGAGCGGGGACAGGACTGTCCGATTCTTGCAACCCCGTGCGATACCTTAGACAAGCCTGACGAAGATCAATATCATCCATTCAGGAGATTTCGCGCACGCAAGAAAAACCGATGCGGCACGACGCGCATCCGCGGCCCAGCCGGATGCACTGCACGGAAATGCCGCACAGGAGACGCCCCATGCCCCTCACGCCGAATGCGGACGTGCTGTCCGCGCTGTACCGGAATTGCCTGTTCCGATCCGGATCGCGCACGGATGCGCACGAGCAGGTTTCGGCGGAACTGGCCGAGCATGTGCTGCGCTGGAAGCACGGCGTGCCCGACGCTGCGCTTTTCAAGGGGCGACTGAATCGTCTGAGCGTCTACGCGCTGCAGTACGGCGCCGAAGTCGAGGTCGTGCCGCGCCCGTTCGACGGCTTTTCGCTCGTCCACACGTCGCTCGCCGGCGGCGCCGAAATCGACTGCGACGGACATGTGATGGACGTGCTCGAAGGACGGACCGCCGTGCTCGCGCCCAGGACGCGCGTGCGCCTGCACTGGCGGCCCGGCACCCGGCAACTGATCGTCAAGGTCCCCGATGCGCTGCTGCGGGCGGTTTCCGGCCACCCGCCCGACGACGGACCGCCCGCCCTCGCGCCGGGATTTCTGTTGCCGCCTGCACTGGCCTCGCAATGGGACCTGATCGCACAGTCGCTGCTCAACGTCCTCGCGCTGGCCGGCGACGGCGGCATTCGGGCCGAGTGGCGCGACCACTTCGAACGCAGCCTCGCGTTATTCCTGCTCGTACATTGCCCGCCGCCGTCGGCAACCGGGAATGCCCTCGCGTCACCGGAAGCGTGCAACCCGCGGGTGGCATCCGGATCCCCGGGCGGCATCCGGCAAATGGACGCGCTCCTCGAATTCATCCATGCGCGACTCTGCGCGCCCATTTCGCTCGAGGATCTCGCCAGGGCGGCCGGCGTCAGCTTCCGGACGCTGAACGTGCTGTGCCGCCGCTACCACGGCGCAACCCCGATGGAACTGCTGCGCAACATCCGGCTCGACGCCGCCCGCGTGCAACTGCTGACCGACCCGATGGCCAGCATTACCGATACGGCGCTGACGTTCGGTTTCGGCCACCTTGGCCGCTTTTCGGGCTATTACTTCGCCCGCTTCAACGAGTTGCCGCGCGATACGCAGAGGAAGCGGCTGCCGAACTGAATGCGACGACGCGCGACGTCCGGCCGTCGCCCGGCCGTCGCTTTACGCGCCGGGCAATCGCCCGCATAGTAAGGGTTTGCCCATGCCTCCGCCCGTTGCCATGTCCGCCACACCCGCCGCCTGCGTCGTCCGCGACGCGACCGATACCGATCTCGACGCCATTCACGCGATCTACGCGCACCACGTGCGCCACAGCGTCGCGTCGTTCGAGGAGGCGCCGCCCGACGTCGACGAACTGCGCGCGCGCCGCGACGCAGTGCTGCGTCACGGGCTGCCCTATCTCGTCGCGGAATGCGACGGCCGCATCGCCGGCTACGCGTACGCAACGCCGTATCGCACGCGCAGCGCGTACCGCCACACGATCGAGGATTCGATCTACATCGACGACGCGCAGCGCGGCCGCGGCATCGGCCGCGCGCTGCTCGCGGCACTGATCGCGCGCTGCGAAACCGGCCCGTGGCGGCAGATGATCGCGGTGATCGCCGACGGCGGCACCGGCGGGTCGACGTCGCTGCACCGCGCGTTCGGTTTCGAGCCGGCCGGCGTGCTGAAGGCGGTCGGTTTCAAGCACGGCCGCTGGATCGACACCGCGCTGATGCAGCGCGCGCTCGGCGACGGCGCACGCACGCTCCCCGCCGCGCCCGAGCCTGTCGCGTCGCGCTAGAATGGCCGCATGTCAAAACAGACTCCAACCATGCCAGACGAGGCCGCGCCGGATTCCCGCAACGAGTACACGGTCGATGAACTCGCTCGCGTGTCCGACACGACCGTGCGCAACGTCCGCGCGTACCAGGATCGCGGGCTGCTCGCGCCGCCCGAGAAGCGCGGGCGCGTGGGCATCTACGACGACACGCACGTCGCGCGCCTGAAGCTGATCAACCACCTGCTCGCGCGCGGCTACACGCTGTCGAACATCCAGGACCTGATCATGGCGATCGACGAGGGTCACGACCTGCGCTCGATCCTCGGCCTGGAAAACGCGATCGGCGGCCGCTGGTCGCACGAACTGCCGAAAACCTATTCGCTCGCACAACTCGCGCAGATGTTCGGCCCGCAGACGGCGTCGCAACTGTCGCGCGTGACCGAACTCGGCCTGCTCGAACGGCGCGGCCTGTCGTTCGTCGCGAAAAGCCCCGCGCTGCTCGAGGCGGCAGCCGCGATGACGAAGGAAGGCATCCCGCCGCGCGAGCTGCTCGACGTGATCAGCCTCGCGCGGCCGCACTTCGACGCGATCGCGCGGCTGCTCGTCGATCTCGTCGTGAAGCGGCTCGACCGCTATGACGAAGGCACGCTGCCGCCCGTCACCGACGTGCCCGCGCTCGTCGATGCGATCTGGCGCCTGCGCCCGCTCGCGGCCGTGTTCGTCGAGGGCGAGACGAACCGCGCGCTCGAGAACGCCGCCAGTGCGTATCTGGGCGGCCGTGTCGCGACGATCCTCGACAGGAAACTCAGTGACGAAGCGGCACGCCAGGCCGGCACGTCGGATAGGTCCGATGCGTCCGGCCCGCAAGGCGACGGCGACAAAGCATAGGACCGCCGCCGTCATATTCATATCGGCATTGCTTGGTTTGCGGGCCCGACCGCCCATGCGACGATTCTTCCAACCGAGCGGCGCGCGCCGCTCCCCGAAGACGTTTCGCATGGAGTCCGTTCGATGATTCGTTTCACCCGCTGGATCACCCGCACCGCCGCGACGGCGCTCGTCGCCGTCGCCGCCACATCGGCCTTCGCGCAAGGCAGCGCCGACAAGGTCGTGCGTATCGGCTACCAGAAGGCCGGCCTGCTGTCGGTCGTCAAGACACAGGGCTCGCTCGAGACGCGGCTCAAGCCGCTCGGCTACACCGTCCAGTGGTTCGAATTCCCGGCCGGCCCGCAACTGCTCGAGGCACTGAACGCGAACAGCATCGACTTCGGCTATACGGGCGCGCCGCCGCCGGTGTTCGCGCAGGCGGCCGGCGTGCGCTTCGTGTACGTCGCCGCGGAACCGCCGTCGCCGCACAACGAGGCCGTGTTCGTGAAGGCCGATTCGCCGGTCCGTTCACTCGCCGACCTGCGCGGCAAGAAGGTCGCGCTGCAGAAGGGTTCGAGCGCGAACTACCTGTTGCTCGAAGCGCTGAAAAAGGCCGGCGTACGCTACGACGAAATTCACCCGGTGTACCTGCCGCCCGCCGACGCGCGCGCCGCGTTCGAGAGCGGCAACGTCGACGCGTGGGCCGTGTGGGATCCGTATTACGCGGCCGCGCAGAATTCGCTGAAGATCCGCACGCTATCCGACTACACGGGCCTCACGCCCGCGAACAACTTCTACGAGGCAACGCGTGGCTTCGCGGAGCAACATGCCGACGTGGTCGGTACGATCCTGAAGCAATTGCGCGAGACGGGCCTGTGGGTCAACGGGCACCCGGCCGAGACGGCCGCGCTGATCGCGCCGAAGGTCGGCCTGCCGCAGCCGCTCGTGGAAACGTGGATCAAGCGTGTGCCGTTCGGCGCGGTGCCGGTCGATGAGAAGATCGTCGCGGTTCAGCAGGGCGTGGCCGATGCGTTCCATGCGGCGAAGCTGATTCCGCAGAAGCTGAACGTCGCCGATAACGCGTGGACCGACAAGGGCGTGGCAAGCGCGCTCGCGGCGAAGTAACGCACGGTTCGCACTCGCATGGAACAGGCCGACGGGTACCCTGCCCGTCGGCCTTTTTTGGTTCTGCTCGGACAATTACGTCGACGTCCCCGCGTGCGTGCCGCTACCGATTGCTTTCCGGATCAGTTCGGTATTTCATTTTCCACTGACCCATTCCTTCGGAGGGGTGCATGGAACATTTTCTTCCCGACGCGCCGCAGCGTTTCGTCATCAGCCATTACGCGGAGGACGACTTCAAGACTGGCGGCCTGCGCGGCTACTCCACTTACCGGGACTTGGGCGTTGCGGCGGCAACCAGCGGCCTTGTCAGAGCGCACGTAGTCCGCATGATTGCGCCGTTCCGTCCGGAATTGAGCGTGCGACACCACCACGACGTGCAGTTTCAGCTGGTTTACTGCCTGAAGGGCTGGTTTCAGACCGACTTTGAAGGCATTGGACCGCAGCGGCTGGTGGCCGGGTCGTGCTGGATTCAGCCACCGGGCATCCGCCATACCGTAATAGGCTGGTCGGATGATTGCGAGCTGCTCGAAATCCTGATCCCGGCAGAGCCCGAAACGGTCAACGATCCCTGAGCGGCAAGCGGTGTTGCCGGGCCGCATGGGGCTTTATGCGTCGGGTTGAACGTCCTCTTTTCGGCTTGACGTTGGGGCGTTGAAGGTCGGCAATGGGCCGGGAAGCTATGGCCGTGTCCGCCAGCCCCACCCGACTTCAAAGCCCCGCCACCTTCTTCTGCCGCCACAGACACAGCAAATCGCACGCAACATGCGCAGCGACGATCGCGGTAATGTCCGCGTGATCGTAAGCAGGCGCAACCTCGACGACATCCGCGCCGACCAGATTCACCGCCCCGAGCGCACGCACGATCGCGAGCGCCTGCGCGGACGACAACCCGCCCGCGACCGGCGTCCCCGTGCCGGGCGCGAACGCCGGATCGAGACAGTCGATATCGAACGTCAGGTACGCGGGCCGCGCGCCGACGATGTCGACGATCCGCTCCACCGCCGCGCGCGGACCATGCTCATGCACCCACGCGGCATCGAGCCGCTCGATCCCGAGGAAATCGTCGTTCCACGTACGGATGCCGACCTGCACCGACGTCGCGGGATCGATCAACCCTTCCTTCACCGCCTTGTAGAACATCGTGCCGTGATTGAGGCTGTCCGGCTCGTCGTCGGCCCACGTATCGCAGTGCGCATCGAAGTGGATCAGCGACAACGGCTTGCCATGGCGCTCCGCGTGCGCGACCAGCAGCGGATACGTGATGTAGTGATCGCCGCCGAGCGTCAGCATCTTCGCGCCCGAGCGCAGGATCGTGCGCGCATGCTCGACGATCGCCGGCTTGATCGACAACGGGTTGTGCGCATCGAACCAGCAATCGCCGTAATCGACGGTCGCGAGATCCTCGAACGGATCGAAGCCCCACGGATACGGCTTGAGCTCGGCGAGCTGCACGCTCGCCGCGCGGATCGCGGCCGGCCCGAGCCGCGCGCCCGAGCGATAGGTCGTCGCGAGGTCGAGCGGCACGCCGGAAATCGCGACGTCGACGCCGTCGAGCGCGCGCGAATAGTTGCGACGCATGAACGACAGCACGCCCGCATAGGTGTTTTCGATCGAGGAGCCGTATGGCGTCGTGCGACGGATCGCGCCGTCGCCGTGGAGCAGTTCGGTCATGTCGAACCTGTTGGTCAGGAGGACCGGCCCCTGCCACTGCATCGGGTGCGCTGGCGGGACTCGGCACGGATTCAATGAAAACGCGGCGGCATGCCCTCGCCGGGCGCGGCCGTCGCGCCGGCCTGCGAACCCTGTAGCGCGGCCGGGCGGGACAACGTCGATACGCGGCGATGATAGCAAGCCGAAACCGCCGTGTTGCCCCGGTTCGACCGGGGCAAACGCATCGAAACGATCAGCGCGGCGGCAGGCGCACCGGCGCCGCATCGCCCGATCCCATGCCGCCGGACCGCCGCACCGCCGCCCCCCGTCGCCATGCCGCGCCTAGAAGGATTCGCCGGTTTTCGCCCGCGCTTTCTTCCGGATAATGGCCGCAGCAGCGCCCCCGCCGGCGCGCCGTCCACCGCAGACGACGACAACCCTGGAGACACCCGCCTTGATCGCCACGCTTCCCGCCCCCTATCGCCGGCTCTGGCCGCTCGCCATCGCCGCCGCGCTGCTGTACGGGCTGTCGCTCGCCGCCGCGCCCTATCCCGGCCAGGCCGCCGCGAAAGCCGCGATGGGCATCCTGCTGCTCGCGGCCGGCAGCGCCTGCGCGGCACCGCGCGAACGCGCGTGGCTGTGCGCGGCGCTCGTCACGGCCGTACTCGGCGACGTGCTGCTCGCGCTGCCCGAGTGGCCGCTGTCGTTCGTCCTGGGCCTCGGTGCGTTCCTGCTCACGCACCTGTGCTACTGCGCGATCTTCGTGCGCTGGCGCGCGCGGCCGCACGGCTGGCGCTTCCTCGCACTGATCGGGCTGTGGATCGCCGCGCCGGCGTTCTATGCAGCGTTCCTTCCGCATCTGGGCGAACTGCTCGTACCCGTCGCCGTCTACATGCTCGTGCTGTGCGCGATGGCGAGCTTCGCGCTCGCGGCCCGCACGCGCGGCCCGCTGGTCGCCGTCGGCAGCCTGATCTTCGTCGGCTCCGACACGCTGATCGGCGTCGGACGCTTCCTCGGCGGCTTTCCCGGCATCGACTACCTGATCTGGGGCCTCTACGCGCTCGCGCAGATCACGATCGTCGCCGGGGTTTTCCATGAGACGGCCGCCCGCCCGATCCGTCCCTGATAGCGTTTCAAACAGGTCGCCGCGTGTCGGCGGCCTTCGTCTCCCGCCTCTCCAGCCCTGCCGACGGCCGTTTCCGCACATTCCGCAATGCGGAAAGCAGACCGTTCCAAACCCCGCTCAGCCTTTTCCCGCGCGGCTTCCGGCCCTTAGAGCGCCGCTTCTAGCCTCTTGCGGTTTCCGGGTTCACCCACTATCGTTACATCAATCAATGTAACATTCAAAAATGAGCCAAATCGGAGACACCCGGATGAATGCTCGCACGTTGCCTTTCGGCCCGCCCGGCCACGACGGCCCGGACGAAACCACCGACATCGCCATCATCGGCACCGGCTTCGCCGGTCTCGGGATGGCCATTCGCCTGCGGCAGACCGGCGTGACCGACTTCGTCGTGCTCGAGAAGGCCGCATCGGTCGGCGGCACGTGGCGCGACAATCATTACCCCGGGTGTGCCTGCGACGTGCAATCGCACGTCTATTCGTTCTCGTTCGCGCCGAACCCGCGCTGGACGCGCATGTTCGCGCCCCAGCCGGAGATCCGCGCGTACCTGGAAGACTGCGTGCAGCGCTTCGGCGTCGGCCCGCACCTGCGCCTGAACCATGAGCTGCAGCGCGCCGAATACGACGAGGCCGCACGACGCTGGCGCCTCACGTTCGCGAACGGCAAGCGGCTGTCGGCGCGCGTGCTGGTGTCGGGGATGGGCGGGCTGTCGCGCGCCGCGCTGCCGGCGATTCCCGGCGTCGAGACCTTCAAGGGCCGCGCGTTCCATTCGCAGCAGTGGGATCACGACTACCCACTCGAAGGCAAGCGCGTCGCGGTGATCGGCACCGGCGCGAGCGCGATCCAGTTCGTGCCGCAGATCGCGCCGCGCGTGAAGGCACTCGCGCTGTTCCAGCGCACGCCGCCGTGGATCATGCCGAAGCCCGACCGCAACCTGAGCGGCTTCGAGAAGTGGCTGTTCCGCACGCTGCCGTTCACGCAGAAGGCGGTGCGCAGCGGCATCTACTGGATGCTCGAATCGCGCGTGCTCGGCTTCGCGATCCATCCGTCGCTGATGAAGAACGTGCAGAAGCTCGCGCTGCGCCATATCCGCAAGCAGGTTCCCGATCCGGAGCTGCGCCGTGCGGTCACGCCCGACTACACGCTCGGCTGCAAGCGCGTGCTGATCTCGAACGACTACTACCCGGCGCTGTCGCGCAGGAACGTCGACGTGATCACGACCGGCATCGAGCGCATCGAAGCCGACGCGGTCGTGACGACCGACGGCAAGCGTCATGAAGTCGACTGCCTGATCTACGGCACGGGCTTCCAGGTCGCCGATCCGTTTCCGCGCGGCGCGATCATCGGCCGCGGCGGCCTCGACATCGTCGATGCGTGGCGCGACGGCGCGCACGCGTATCTCGGCACGACGCTGCCGGGCTACCCGAACTTCTTCATGATCGTCGGCCCGAACACCGGCCTCGGCCACAACTCGATGGTGTTCATGATCGAGTCGCAGATCGAATACATCCTCGGTGCGCTGAACGCGATGCAGCGCGAACGCGCGGATGCGATCGAGGTGCGCCCGCTCGTCGAGGCGCAGTTCAACACCGACCTGCAGGGCCGGCTCCAAAAGGCGATCTGGTCGACGGGCGGCTGCAAGAGCTGGTACCTCGACCCGCGCACCGGCAAGAACACGACGCTGTGGCCGGGCTTCACCTGGCGCTTCCGCCAGGCGACCGCGCACTTCTCGATCGCCGATTACCACGCGTATCGCGCGCCGCACCACGACACGAGCGGGCGGCCCGTCGCCGCGCCCGCCGCGTCCGCCGCTTCCGCTTCCACGTCCGCCGAAGCGGCCTGAGCCAGACAAGGAGCCAACGACATGAGAGATTTCGCCAACAAGGTCGCCGCGATCACGGGCGCCGGCTCGGGCATGGGCCGCTCGCTCGCGGTCCAGCTCGCACAGGCCGGCTGCCACGTCTCGCTCGCCGACAAGAACGGCGTCGGCCTCGCCGAAACCGAGCGGATCGTCCGCGCGATCGCGCCGAACGTGCGCGTATCGACGCGCGTGCTCGACGTCGGCGACCGCGACGCGATGTTCGCGTGGGCCGACGACACCGCGCAGGAACACGGCAAGGTCAACCTGATCTTCAACAACGCGGGCGTCGCGCTGTCGAGCACGATCGAAGGGATGGAATACGGCGATCTCGAGTGGATCGTGAACATCAACTTCTGGGGCGTCGTGCATGGCACGAAGGCGTTCCTGCCGCACCTGAAGGCGAGCGGCGACGGTCACGTGATCAACACGTCCAGCATCTTCGGGATCTTCGCGCAGCCGGGCATGAGCGGCTACAACGCGACCAAGTTCGCGGTGCGCGGCTTCACCGAATCGCTGCGCCAGGAACTGGACATGATGAAGTGCGGCGTGTCGGCCACCTGCGTGCATCCGGGCGGCATCCGCACCAACATCGCGCAGTCGAGCCGCGTCGCGAAGAACATGGTCGGCTTCATCGTCGAGAGCGAGCAGCAAGGCAAGGACAGCTTCGAGAAGTTCTTCATCACGACCGCCGACGACGCCGCGCGCACGATCCTCGCCGGCGTGCGCCGCAACAAGCGGCGTGTGCTGATCGGCCGCGACGCGAAGGCCGCGGACTGGATGGCGCGCATCCTGCCGGCCGCGTACCAGGCGCTCGTCGTGCTCACGACGCGCCGCGAGGCCGCGAAGGCTCGCCGCGCGGCCGCCCGCTACGGCACGCCGGCCGCCGCGCCGCTTCGCGCCACCTACAACAACGCAGGCAATCAGGGAGGAGAACAATCATGACGACCCCGAACATGATGCCGGTGCGGCGCGACATCCGTTTCGCGCTGCCGCCCGAACGCGCGAAGGACTGGCACGTCCAGGGCGTGCCGGTCACGCACTTCATGAACGCGCTGTCGCTGCTGTTCCCGGCCGGCGAGCGCTTTTTCATGGATTCGGTGCGCCACTACCGCGACCGCATCGAGGATCCGGAGCTGAAGAAGCAGGTGCTCGGCTTCATCGGCCAGGAAGCGATGCACACGCGCGAGCACATCGAGTACAACGACCTGCTGCAGTCGTCCGGCCTGCCCGCGCACAAGCTCGACAAGCGGCTCTGGACGATCCTCGGCTTCTTCAAGAAGACGCTGCCGCACTCGATGCAGCTCGCGATCACGATCGCGCTCGAGCACTACACGGCGATCCTCGCGAACCAGCTGCTGTCGGGCCACGAGCACCGGATCGACGGGTCGGTCGAAGGCTATCAGCAGATGTGGATGTGGCACGCGATGGAGGAAACCGAGCACAAGGCGGTGTCGTACGACGTATGGAACGCGGTGATGAAGCCGGGCCTCGGCAGCTACCTGCTGCGCACCAGCACGATGCTGCTCACGACCCTGATGTTCTGGACGATCGTGTTCGACTTCCACGTGCGGCTGATGCGCGCGCACCGTCGCGAACACGGCAGGTTCGGCGGCATGTGGCGGCTCGTGAAGTATCTGTACAGCCCGCGGACCGGCGTGTTCCCGAGCATCGCGCGCGAATGGCTCGACTACTTCCGTCCGGGCTTCCATCCGTGGGACCACGACAACCATCAGTACCTGCAGGGGCTCGACACGCTGCTCGCGAACATCGACGCGACCAATGCACGCCACGCGGCGCAGGCCGCCCCGCGACGCGTGCCGCTGCATCCGGTTCCGCAGGCATGACGTCATGGCGCGCACGCACGAGATGCTGACCGTCCGCTCCGGCGACGTCAAACTCGCCGTCCATGTCAGCGGCCCGCGCCGCGCGCCGCCGCTGATCCTCGTGCACGGCTATCCCGATTCGTCGGCCGTGTGGGCGCCGGTCCGCGCGCGGCTCGCGAAGCGCTACCGCGTGATCGCGTACGACGTGCGCGGCGCCGGCGCATCCGATGCGCCGCGCCGCCGCGCGGACTACACGCTGGCGCGGCTCGCCGACGACCTGAAGGCGGTCGCCGACGCGACCTGCGGCGCGCGGCCGTTCCATCTGGCCGGTCACGACTGGGGGTCGATCCAGTGCTGGGAGGCCGTGACCGACCCTGCGTTGCGCGGCCGGATCGCGTCGTACACGTCGATCTCCGGCCCGTGCCTCGACCACGTGTTCCGCGCGAAGATGCGGCTCAGGCAGAGCCTGAAATCGTGGTACATCGCGTTCTTCCACCTGCCGGTCGTGCCGTCGCTGGTGTGGCGCCTCGGCGGCGCCGCACTGTGGCCGCGCTGGCTGCAGTTGACCGAACGCGTGCGGCCCGAGCGCGATCCCGCGCAATTGAAGAACGCGCTGAACGGGTTGCAGCTCTACCGCGCGAATTTCCTCGCGCGGGCGAGAAAGCCGCGCGAGCGGTATGCGCAGGCGCCGGTGCAGATCCTCGTGCCGGTGCACGACCGCTACGTGACGCCCGAAATGTCGGTCGATCTCGAGCGCTGGCTCGGCGAGCACGTGCGCGAGGAAATCGACGGCGGGCACTGGGTCGTGCTGCGCAATCCCGACCTGATCGCGGCGCGGATCGACCGGTTTGCCTCGACGCATGAACGACGGGCGGTCGCGGCAGCACCCGCGGCACCGCGAGCGGCGGTTCAGCGCAATGGCGGCAGGCGCTTGAACAGCGTTTCGTAGTCGATCACGAGCCCGTCGGCGTCGACGTCCATCTCGGCCGTGAAATTCCGGAAGATGCCTTCGTAGCGGTAGCGCCGGCCCGGCTCGATGCACGCGTATGCCTGCTTGACCGGCGTCACCTTCAGGTCCGGCGTCGAGATGTATGCGACGTCGATCGGTCGCCGCTCGCCGCGAGCGAGGCCGAGGCGGCCGATCGGCAGCGCGTTCGTGAACGGCGTCGCCGCGATGTCGATGTCGACGCAGCCATCCAGCTCCGGCAGCGCGCTGCCTGAACCGTCGCGCCAGTGCCCGGCCCCGTCGCCGTGCAATTCCAGCGTGCCGCCGCCCATCACCTTGAGCACCGCATACCTGACCCGCCATTGCGGATCGCACTCGACCCGGTACGCAAGCCCGTACGCGCGGCCGTACCGCTGGCCGACCACGGCACTTTCGACGACGATGCCGGCGTCCCCCCGGTCGAACGTCAGGTGTTCGATTCCGTCGCCCTCGAGCGACGCCCAGCGCAGTTCACGCATTCGTTCCTCCCCGAAAACGCCGACGTGTCAGCATACGCACGAAAAATCCGGCTGCGGCCAAAATTTCGCTTCCGGGCCCGGCAATCCCGCGAAAGCGCCATTGCCCCGGGCAGACAAGACGCCGAAACACGCACCCCGCCCCAACTCAGGGCATGCGCCACAAATCCTGACTATCCAGAATTCCCTATTCCGGTGCACGGCATTGTGTCCTATGCTCGCGGCTCGTCCTGCTCCACCGCCGCCATGCCCACCGCCCGCCCCGCCTCGCCGTCGATCGACCTGCGCATCCTGCTGCGCGGCATCGGGCAGATCGTGCTGCAGGCGCATGCCGTCACCGGCGCGCTGCTGCTCGCCGCGCTGGCGCTGACCGACCTGCGGCTCGCGTCCGCGGCGCTGGTCGGCTCGGCCGCCGCCAGCATGACGGCGGTGCTGACGGGCGCCGAGCGCCGCGACGTCGAACAGGGGCTGCACGGCTTCAACGGTGCGCTCGCCGCGCTGATCGCCGTGCTGTTCGCGCCTGCCTCGCTCGCCGCCGTCGCGCTGGTACCGCTGGCAGCGATCGGCGCGGCGCTCGTGCAACGCGCGATGCGTGTGCCGCTCGCCCGCTGGCGCCAGTGCCCGTATTCGAGCCCGTGCCTCGCCGTCACCGCGCTGTGGCTGCCGTTTGTCGCGCCGCAGCATGCGGGCGACGCGACAGCCGGTGCGCCGCTGACGCTGCCTTCCATCGCCGACGCGCTGCTGTCGGGCGTCGCGCAAACCACCTTTGCGCAAGGCCCGTGGGCCGGCGCGCTGATCGTCGCCGGCCTCGCCGTCGCGTCGCGCCGCGCGGCTGCGTTCGCGCTCGGCGGCACGATCGTGTCGACCGTGCTGCTGATCGCGGCCGGCGCGAACGGCGCGTCGTGCGCCGACGGCCTGCTCGGCTTCAACGGCGCGCTCGCCGCACTCGCGCTGATGCCGCGCGGGCCGCGCGCGGCGTTCACGGCCGCCGCGCTCGCCGCGCTGATCCAGTGGCTCGCGACGCGCGCGGGCCTCCCCGCGTTCACGGCCCCGTTCGCGATCGCTGCGTGGATCACGGTGATCGTCGCGCGCCGCTTCACCCTCGGAGAACCCGATGTCGTCATTCGCACACCGTCCTGACACCGTGAAGCCCGGCGGCCCGATCTCGGACGCCGAGCGCCGGTTGCGCGTCGATCTCGCCGCCGCCTATCGCCTCGTCGCGCTGAACGGCTGGGACGACCTGATCTACACGCATCTTTCCGCGACCGTGCCCGGCGAACCCGGGCATTTCCTGATCAACCCGTTCGGCCTCGCGTTCGACGAGGTTCGCGCATCGAATCTCGTGAAGATCGACCTGGCCGGCAACCGGATCGGCGAGAGCGAATACGCAGTCAACGTGACCGGTTTTGCACTGCACGCGGCCGTGCACGCCGCGCGGCCGGACGCCGTCTGCGTGATGCACCTGCACAATACGGCCGGCATCGCCGTGTCGATCCAGCGCGACGGGCTGCTGCCCGCGTCGCAGCACGCGCTGCGGTTTCACGGCGACCTCGCGTACCACGACTACGAGGCGCTCGCGTTCTCGCCGGCCGAAGGCACGCGGCTGACCGCCAGCCTCGGCGCGAAATCCGCGATGCTGCTGCGCAACCATGGCACGCTGACGGTCGGCCGGACTGTCGCCGAGGCATATGTGCTGATGGATACGCTGATCAAGGCCTGCGACATCCAGGTGCGCGCGCAGGCAGGCGGCGGGCCGCTCGTGCTGCCCGAGCCGGCCGTCGCCGAGCGCACCGCCGCGCAGTTGCGCGACGGCGGCGCGATCGAGGGTGAACTGGAATGGCCGGCGCTGCTGCGCCGCCTCGACCGGATCGATCCGTCGTATCGCGACTGACGCCGCTCGCGTCCCGACTTCCCTACCCCCAACCATCGGAGCATCCAGTCATGCCGACTTTCAATATCCAGTTGTTCGAAGGCCGCACGGTCGAGCAGAAGCGCGCATTCGTCGAAGCGATCACGCGCGTCACGTGCGAGACGCTCGGCTGCGATCCGGGCTCGGTCGACATCATCCTCGCCGACGTGAAGAAGGAGAACTGGGCGACGGGCGGCAAGCTGTGGAGCGACGAACGCTGACGCGCCCCGGGATTGGTGTGCGTCCGGCCCTTGGACGCATGCCACTTGGCGCCAGTTTGTCATCTCTGCGTCAACAGTTGTAACGCGTTGGCGGGATGCTAAAAAGGCAAGAAAGTGATCTCTGACAAGCAAATCGCAAGCGCCCTTAACGACATGATCTTGCAAATGGGAGCCGATCTGGATCGCTCCCTGCTGACCGTCAAGGCGTCGTGTCCGGATTCGGAATTCGTCGCCTACCGCGAATTCGTGTCGCAACTGCTGACCACGATGCTGCTCGATTTCATGAATCCGCTCTACGCGCGGCACCCCGACCTGAAGCCGCCGGACCTCGCCTGACCCGCCCGTGCGACGCCGGCCACCGGCGTCGCACGCGGCCTTCGTTCCCTGCGCCGCGTTGTGCGCCCGCACATCGCGTTGTCACGCAATCGGCGCATATAATGCGGCACAGACGCAGCAGCCAATGGCCACCCGACCAGGAGACCGCCATGGAAGCGAAGAACGAAGAAGTCGTCGCACACCTGCTCTCCGATGTCGTCGAATTCGCGCGCGGACGCCTGCCCGAAGCCACGTTCCGGATCGTCGAACCGTTCCTGCGTCATTACTACGATTTCGTCGACGCCGATGATCTGCAGAATCGCGGCATCGCCGACCTCTACGGCGCCGCGATGGCGCACTGGCAGACCGCCCAGAAATTCGTGCCCGGCAGCGAGCGGCTGCGCGTGTACAACCCGATCCTCGAACAGCACGGCTGGCACTCCGACCACACGGTGATCGAGATCGTCAACGACGACATGCCGTTCCTCGTCGACTCGGTGACGATGGCCGTCAACCGCCTCGGGCTCGCGCTGCACTCGGCGCTGCACCCGGTGTTCCGCATCTGGCGCGGCGGCGACGGCGCGATCGAGCGCGTCGACGCCGGCGGCGCGACGGCCGGCGACGGCCAGTCGCAGCTCGCGTCGTTCATCCACTTCGAAGTCGACCGCTGCGGCGACGCCGCGCTGCTCAACACGCTGCGCAACGACATCGCGCGCGTGCTCGGCGACGTGCGCGCATCGGTGGAGGACTGGCCGAAGATCGTCGACATCGCGCGCGCGACGATCAAGGACATGAAGGCCCGCGAATCCACCGCGGAAGACATCGAGGCGCGCGCGTTCCTCGAATGGATGGTCGCCGACCACTTCACCTTCCTCGGCCAGCGCGACTACGCGCTCGTGTCGGACGGCACGGGTTTCGGCCTGCGCGGCGTCGAAGGCTCCGGCTGCGGCCTGCTGCGCGAATCGCTGCGCGCGCCCGGCGCGCCGGACGTGACGCCGCTGCCGCCGGCCGCCGCCGAGATCATCACCGGCCCCTGGCCGATCTTCCTGACGAAAGCGAACTCGCGCGCGACCGTGCACCGGCCCGGCTATCTCGACTACGTCGGCGTGAAACTCGTCGGCGCCGACGGCAAGGTGACCGGCGAACGGCGCTTCATCGGACTCTACACGTCGACGTCCTATTTCGGTTCGTACACCGAGATACCGATCGTGCGCCGCAAATGCGCGAACATCGTGCGGCGCGCGGGCTTCCTGCCGAAGGGGCATCTCGGCAAGTCGCTGGTGACGGTGCTCGAAACCTATCCGCGCGACGAACTGTTCCAGGCCGACGAAGACCAGCTCTACGACATCGCGTTGGGCATCCTGCGCCTGCAGGAACACCAGCGCACGCGCCTGTTCGTACGGCGCGACCGTTTCGACCGCTTCGTGTCGTGCCTCGCGTTCGTGCCGCGCGACAAGTACAACACCGACTTGCGCCGCCGCATCGCGAAGCTGCTCGTCGATGCGTACAACGGCGTGAACGTCGAGTTCACGCCGCTGCTGTCGGAATCGGCGATCGCGCGGATTCATTTCGTCGTCCATGCGGAACCGGGCACGATGCCCGACGTCGACACGCGCGAGCTCGAAACGCGGCTCGTGCAGGTAGCCCGCCGCTGGCAGGACGATCTCGCCGACGCGCTGCTCGACGCGTTCGGCGAAGAACAAGGCAACCGCCTGCTGCAACACTATGCGGACTCGTTCCCGGCCGGCTATCGCGACGACTATCCGGCGCGCACGGCCGTGCGCGACATCGAGCTGATCGAGCGCGTGAAGGCGTCGGGCCAGCTGGCGATGAACCTGTACCGTCCGATCGAGGCCGACGCGCGCGCGTTCCGCTTCAAGGTGTATCGCGCGGGCGACCCGATCGCGCTGTCGCGCAGCCTGCCGATGCTCGAGCATCTCGGCGTGCGCGTCGACGAGGAGCGGCCGTACCGGATCCAGACGCAGGATGCCGCACCCGCCTGGGTGCACGACTTCGGCCTCGAACTCGCCGACGATACCGAGTTCGACATCGAGCGTGTGAAGGGCCTGTTCGAGGATGCGTTCGACCGGATCTGGAGCGGCCGGATCGAGAACGACGACTTCAACCGCCTCGTGCTGCGCGCGCACCTGAGCGCGCGCGAAGTCACGATCCTGCGCGCGTATGCGAAATACCTGCGGCAGGTCGGCTCGACGTTCAGCGACGCCTATATCGAACGCGCGCTGACCGGCAACCCGGCGATCGCAAGGCAGCTCGTCGAGCTGTTCCTGGTGCGCTTCGACCCGGCCACGGGCGGCACGCGCGACGTGCAGGCCGAACGCCTGCTGAAGGCGATCGAGACGGCGCTCGACCAGGTGCCGAACCTCGACGAGGACCGGATCCTGCGCCAGTTTCTCGGCGTGATCAACGCGACCGAGCGCACCAACTATTTCCTGCACGACGCGAACGGCGAATCGAAGCCGTACCTGTCGTTCAAGTTCAATCCGGCGAAGGTGCCCGGCCTGCCCGAGCCGAAGCCGATGTTCGAGATCTGGGTGTACTCGCCGCGCGTCGAGGGCGTGCACCTGCGCGGCGGGCGCGTCGCGCGCGGCGGGCTGCGCTGGTCCGACCGTCGCGAGGATTTCCGCACCGAGGTGCTCGGGCTGATGAAGGCGCAGATGGTGAAGAACGTCGTGATCGTGCCGGTCGGCTCGAAAGGCGGCTTCGTCGTGAAGAACCCGCCGCCGCCGAGCGATCGCGAAGCGTGGATGCGCGAAGGCATCGCGTGCTACCAGACCTTCCTGCGCGGCCTGCTCGACCTGACCGACAATCTCGCCGGCAACGCGATCGTGCCGCCACCCGACGTGGTGCGCCACGACCCCGACGATCCGTATCTCGTCGTCGCGGCCGACAAGGGCACGGCCACCTTCTCCGACTACGCGAACGCGATCTCGCACGAATACGGTTTCTGGCTCGACGACGCGTTCGCGTCCGGCGGCTCGGTCGGCTACGACCACAAGAAGATGGCGATCACCGCGCGCGGCGCGTGGGAATCGGTGAAGCGGCACTTCCGCGAGATGGGCGTCGATACGCAGACGACCGACTTCACCGTGGTCGGCGTCGGCGACATGTCGGGCGACGTGTTCGGCAACGGGATGCTGCTGTCGCCGCATATCCGGCTCGTCGCGGCGTTCGATCATCGCCACGTGTTCCTCGACCCGAACCCCGACCCGGCGACGAGCTTCGCGGAGCGCCAGCGGATGTTCGCGCTCGAACGCTCGAGCTGGGCCGACTACGACACGTCGGTGATCTCGGCGGGCGGCGGCGTCTACCCGCGCACCGCGAAGACGATCCCGCTGTCGCCGGCCGTGCAGGCCGCGCTCGGCATCGACGCGCAGGCGCTGCCGCCGACCGAGCTGATCCGCGCGATCCTGCAGGCGCCGGTCGACCTGCTGTACAACGGCGGCATCGGCACCTACGTGAAGGCCGCGCGCGAAACCCACCAGCAGGTCGGCGATCGCGCGAACGACGCGGTACGCGTGAACGGCGCGGACCTGCGCTGCAAGGTCGTCGGCGAAGGCGGCAACCTCGGCTGCACACAGTTCGGCCGCATCGAGTTCGCGCAGCGCGGCGGGCGCATCAACACCGACGCGATCGACAACTCGGCCGGCGTCGATTGTTCGGATCACGAAGTCAACATCAAGATCCTGCTCGGGCTCGTCGTCGGCGACGGCGAGATGACCGAGAAGCAGCGCAACGCGCTGCTCGCGGAAATGACCGACGAAGTCGGGCTGCTCGTGCTGCGCGACAACTACTACCAGACGCAGGCGCTGTCGATCGCGGGCCGCTACGGCGTCGAGCTGCTCGACGCCGAGGCGCGCCTGATGCGCTGGCTCGAACGCGCGGGCCGCCTGAACCGCGTGATCGAATTCCTGCCGACCGACGACGAGATCGCCGAACGGCAGGCCGCGAAACAGGGCCTCACGTCGCCTGAGCGTGCGGTGCTGCTCGCGTACAGCAAGATGTGGCTGTACGACGCGCTGCTCGAATCCGACGTGCCCGAGGATCCGCTCGTCGCCGCGATGCTCGTCGACTATTTCCCGAAGCCGCTGCAACAGCGCTTCAGCGAACCGATGCAGCGCCACCCGCTGCGCCGCGAGATTCTCGCGACGCACCTGACCAACGCGCTCGTCAACCGGGTCGGCTGCGCGTTCGTGCACCGGCTGATGGAGGAAACCGACGCGAAGCCGGGCGACATCGTGCGCGCCTGCATCATGGCGCGCGACGTGTTCGATCTCGACGCGGTGTGGCGCGACATCGACGCGCTCGACAACCGCGTCGCCGACGACGTGCAGGCGCGCATGTTCGTCGACGTCGCGCGGCTGCTGGAGCGCGCGGCGCTGTGGTTCCTGCGGCAGTTGCAGTCGGGCACGGTGGCCGACGGCGGCGTCGCCGGCCTGATCGCGCGGTGCCGCGACGCGGTGCAGCGCATCGCGCCGCAATTGCCGTCGTTGCTGCCAACCGCCGATCTGGAGGCGCTGTCCGAGCGGCAGCGCGCGCTGGTCGAAGCCGGCGTCGAGAGCGCGCTCGCGGTACGCGTCGCGAGCGGCGACATCTCGGCCGCGCTGCTCGACATCGCCGAAGTGGCCGCGACCTGCGATCGCAGCCTCGAGCTGGTCGCGGGCGTCTACTTCTCGCTCGGCACGCTGTTGAACTACGGGTGGATCGGCGAACGCGCGGCCTCGCTGCCGACCCCGACGCACTGGGACATGCTGGCGCGCGCGGCCGCGCTCGCGGAAGTCGCGCGGCTCAAGCGCACGCTCGCCACCAGCGCGCTCGCGGAATCGGCCGACTCGACGGCGCCCGAGACGATCGTCCACGCGTGGCGCGAACGCCGCGAAGCCGCGCTGCAACGCTACGAGCACCTGCTCGCCGACCTGCGCGCCTCGGGCGGCGCGAGCCTCGCGGTGCTGCTCGTGATTGTGCGCGAGATGGCCGTGCTCGAACGCGCGTGATGGAAGGTCGCGACGTCACACCGTCGCGACCAGCAGCTCTTCCGCGTTGTCCGGCGGGCGCAGGCCGTCGGTCCGATCGGCGAAGTAGCGGCGCGTGAGTTCCGCGGCCGACACATGCTCGGCCCGCGCGAAGCCGGCCCCGGTCGCGAGCGCGCGGATCTCCGCCGGCATGAAGAAGCTGATGAACGGCGTGCCGCTCGCGCGCGCGCCCTTCGCGGCCATTTCGAGCCCCGGGCGCACGTCCGGATCGGCATGCTCGAGCGGCAGCAGGAACGTCATCGCGAACGTCGAGCCCGGCGCGAGCGACGCGACTTCGCGCAGCGCCGCCGCGTTCGCGTCGCGCGTCAGGTACATGCTGACGCCGGTGGACACGACGACCGCCGGCTTGCCTGCATCGAAGCCCGCGCGCACGAGCGCGTCGCGCCACGACTGCTTCGCTTCGAAATCGACCGGCACGAACCGCAGCCAGTCCGGCACGCCGAAGCCGAGCTCGGTCAGCCGGCGGCGCTTCCACGCCTGCGGCGCGGGCGGATCGACCTCGAAGACGGTCAGGCGCGACGCCATCTCGGGCCGCCGCTGCGCGAAGCTGTCGAGGCCCGCGCCGAGGATCACGTACTGGCTCACGCCCCGCGCGGCCTGCTCGACGACGAGATCCTCGATGAAGCGCGCCCGCGCGACGATCGACGCGCGAAACGGCCGCGTGAACTGCGGATCCATGTCGCCGCGCTGCTGCCAGCCGGGCGCCGGCGCGAGCAGGCGCAGTCCGATTTCGTCCACGAGCACGTGCGGCGGCGCATCGAGCTCGACGTGCAGCGCGCGCCACAGCGCGACGCGCGCGGCGGTGCTGTCAGGGGCGTCCGGATGAAGGTCGGTCATCGTCTCGTCCTCATGCGCGCGGCTGGTGCGGCGCCCGCAGGCGCCACGCACGGCCGTCGGGATTGCGTACGCTCATGTCGCGGCCCGCAACGCATTACATCGGGTTCGCCCGCGCCGCCACCCGCGCGAACAACGCGTCGAGGTCGAAGCCGGTCGTATCGATGCCGATCGTGTCGCGCAGGCACGCGCCCCACGCGGCCGCGTCGTCGAGCGTGACGGTGCGCCCCGCGCCCGCCGCGTCGCGCAGCGTCAGCACGGTGTTGAACAGCGCCGCCCGGCCGTCCGGCAGCACGCGGCAGGCGATCAGGTCGTTGACGAAGATCGACTCGGGATAGGTCGACGTGAACCAGTTCGCGGCGTCGTAATCGATCCACTCGGCCGGCTTCAGCGAAAAGCGGTAGGTCGTCTGCCAGCCGTCGGGAATCTGGAACTGCATGTCGAATTCGCCGTCGACCGGCGCGTCGACGACGCGAAACGCCCCATGCGGCGTCAGCTGCCGCTCGCCCGGCACGAAGCGCAGCGGCGCGGTGAGCGTCGCGCTGCCGAAGCCGATGTCGGCGAGCCACGCCGCGCCGTCGAGATCGATGCGCAGCAGCATGTGGGTCTGCGCGGTGACGAGCTCGGGCGGCCGCATCCAGCGCACGCGCGCGATCAGCGGCGTCACGCGAAAGCCGATCGTCGTGAGCGCGGTGTAGAAGAGCTTGTTGAGTTCGAAGCAGTAGCCGCCGCGGCGGCGCCCGACTACCTTGTCGACGATCGCGGGCAGGTCGAGCGCGACGCGCGCGCCGGTCAGCGGATTGAGGTTTTCGAACGGAATGGCCTGCGGCTGCAGCAGGTGCAGCCGTCGCAGCACGTCGAGCGTCGGCTCGGCCGGGCCGTCGTAGCCGATGCGGGCGAAGTAGCGCGAGAGGTCGAACGAGTCAGTCATGAACCGGCACCGGAAACGGGGAACACGCCACGATAGCATCGAGCGATATCCCCATGTTGCGCGGGGCCATCCCGGATCGCCGCGCGCGCGGCCGGCGCCGCAGCGGGTGCGGCCGCGTTACGGCAGCAGCTTCAGCGCGGACGACGCGACCGACGGCACCGCAATGCCCTGGCTCGTCGCGAACTGCACGGCCTGGCTGAGCGTCGACGCGAGCGACTGCAACTGGCCCGGCGCGCTTTGCGCGATATACGACGCGGCCTGCATGTTCTGCGGATTCAGGCCCGACTGCAGCAGCGATGCCGCGCTGGTCGAACCGAGATTACCGAGCCCCGACTGCAGCTGCGAGTACTGCGTCAGACCCTGGCCGAGCGATGCCAGACCGTTGCTGAACGCCTGCTTGTCGATCGGGCCGTGCGACGCCCCGCCGCTCGCGAACGCCTGGCCGAGCGCCTGCGACACCGACTGCTGCGCGCCGCCCATCTGCGACAGCGCGGCCGGCGTCAGCGCATTGCTGCCGCCGAGCAGGCCGGCGGCCTGCTGCGCCTGACCGGCCGCGCCGGTGAGCCCCATCGCCGACGCGAGCGACGACTGCCCGACCAGCACCTGCTGGTTCGCGCCGACGTACGCCTGCATCAACTGCGCGACGCCGCCCTGCGCGGGTGCGGCCTGCTGTTGCCCGCCGCCGAGCAGCGCCGAGCCGATCGACTGGAGGTCGAGTTGTGCATGGGCGGTGCCGTTCACGCCGAGCATGATGCCGAAGGCGATGCCCGCCGATGCCAGGTGCTTGCCCGTCGCGCGAATGTGCTTCATGTGTTTCCCTCGTGCCCGAATATGTTTGAGGCCGATATTGTCGAAGCGCGCCGCGCGCCGCCGCAACGACTGAAACACATCGATACGAAATCGCCCGGCACGACCGTCGCCCGGCGCGCGGATTCATCCGGATTTGCCGCGCGATATAGGGCTGGCGCCGCGATTCGTTCCTGCATCGCGGCAATCGCGGCGACGCCCGGTATGCGCCGGCGCTGCGCCGGTGTCGGACGGCGCTGTTGTGCGACAGCGTGATGCCCGGCGCACGAATGGCAGGATTAGCCAGCGCGTTTCGAGGTGTGGAAACGAACCGGGCGGCACGCGGCCGCCCGGTTCGTCACTTGCGTTCGGCGTGTGTCACCGGCCCGCCGGCCGTCGCATTACGCAGCCATCCAGCCCGGCAGCCGCCGGCCGACCCAGTCGGCCGCCTGCTCGTAGCCGCGCGCGAGCTGCAGCACGGCGAGATCCGCGCGCGGCCGGCCGATCAGCTGCATCCCCATCGGCAACCCCGCATCGTTGAAGCCCACCGGCACGCTGATCACCGGGCAGCCGGCCAGCGTCCACGGCACGACCGTTTCCATCCAGCGGTGGTAGGTATCCATCGCGCGGCCCGCGATTTCCTTCGGCCAGCGCTGCTCGACGTCGAACGGGAACACCTGCGCGGTCGGCGCGGCGATGAAGTCGTAGCGATCGAAGAAGCCCAGCACGGCCTGGTGCCACGCGGTGCGCTCGACGCTCGCGTCGAACACCTCGGCCCCCTGCATCGCGAGCAGCCCTTCGACCTCGTAGATCGCCTCGGGCTTCAGCAGCGCACGCCGTGCCGGGTCGCGATAGTGCGCGAGCAGCCCGCCGCCGGACAGCAGGTGCCGATGCGCGAGCCACAGCCGCCAGATGCGCTCCGGTGCGAACGCCGGCAGCGCGGCATCGACGTCGCAGCCGATCTCGCGCAGCGTCGCGAGGCCCTGTTCGCACTGCGCGAGCACGCCCGGCTCGGTCGCGAGATAGCCGTTCCAGTCGCCGACCCACGCGATGCGCTTGCCGCGCAGGTCCGTGTCGAGCGGCTTCGCGAACACGGCCGGATCTTCCGCGAGCGACAGCGGATCGTTCGGGTCGTAGCCGGCCTGGATCGCGAGCAGCTGCGCGACGTCGCTGACCGTGCGGCCCATCGGCCCTTCGATGCCGAGCTGCTGCATGAACACGTCGACGCCTGGCCAGCGCGGCACGCGGCCCTGCGACGGACGCAAGCCGTAGATGTTGCAGAACGCGGCCGGATTGCGCAGCGAGCCACCGAAGTCGCTGCCGTCCGCGACCGGCAGCATGCGCGCGGCCAGCGCCGCCGCCGTGCCGCCGCTGCTGCCGCCCGCGCTCTTCGTCAGGTCGTACGGATTGCGCGTCGCGCCGTGGATTTCGTTGAACGTATGCGAGCCGAGGCCGAACTCCGGCGTGTTGGTCTTGCCGATGAAGATCGCGCCCGCCGCGCGCATCCGGCCGACGCCGACCGAATCGGCCTGCGGCACGTGATCGCGGAAGATCGGCGAGCCGTAGGTCGTGCGCAGCCCTTTCGTCATCGCGAGATCCTTCGGCGCCTGCGGCATTCCGTGCAGCCAGCCGTGGTACTCGCCGCGGGCGAGTGCCGCGTCCTTTTCCGCCGCTTCGGCGAGCAACGTGGCGCGATCGCGCAGCGAAATCAACGCGTTCACCGCGCCGTTCACGCGCTCGATGTGATCGAGATACGCACGCATCGTCTCGACGCACGAGACCGCCTTGCCGCGGATCGCCGACGCGAGTTCGCCGGCCGACAGGCGCACGATCGGGTCGACGGTGATGGAAGCGGGTGCGAGAAGCTGCGGGGCGCCATGCGGCATGCGAGGTCTCCTGGAATCGGAATGGAATGGCGGGCCGCAGCGTGGCGGCGGTCCGTCCCGAACGGCCTGGACAGCCCGGGAGAAGGCCGCGCCGCGGCCGATGCACTACTCTACGCGACGCCGGATCGCTGACCTCCGATATTTTCCGCCGCGATTCATTGAGGATCCGACTAAATCGGCGTGGTGCGCCACTCGACGGCCCGCCCCGGGCCACCGCCCGGCCGGTCAGTGAAAACGTTTATGCGCATAAACTTAAATTTCTTATATTTCTAATAGGCGCGGCGGACGTTGACGACATTTTTACGCGGCCGCCCGATCTCTTTAGGTCGGGCGATCCGGCGCCGCGCTACGCTGCAAACATCTCGATTCCGGAGCATCTCCCATGCTCAAACTGCTGGTTCCGGTCGGCCATTCGCCGCGTTCGCTGCAGGCGGTCCGCCATGCGACCTTCCTGTATCGCGAACGCTGCGCGTCGGAAATCGTGCTGATCAACGTCCAGCCGCCGCTCGAAGCGACGCGGCTCGAGGCATTTCACTCGCTGTCGCGACTGCGCTCGATCGAGGACCAGTTCGCGTGCGATGATCTGGCGACGGCCGAGCGGGTGCTGCGGGAAGCCGGCGTCCGATACAGCGTCGTGAAGAAGGTCGGGCCGGTGGCCGACACGATCGCGGCCGTTGCGGCCGAGACGGGCTGCGACGAAATCGTCGTGGTCGCGCCGCGGCACGATCCGTTTCATCAGATGCTGTCGATGTTCGGTCGCAGCATGATGGGCCGCCTCGTGCGGATTTCGAACGTGCCGGTGACGGCGGTCAGATGAGCGGCACGCGATGCGGCGCTTGCCGCTTCTTACTTGATGACCTTGCGCCAGAACACGAGATAGGTCGCGACTGACGATGCAACCAGCAGAATCGCCCACATCGGCGCGAGACTGATCAGGACGGACGATACGTTAAGCATTTGGATTCCTCACTAATTCGATAGCGATGTTCAATACGTACCCGCTGCATTCGGAGCCGCGGCGCCCATCGCCTGCCGCGCATCGCGTTCCGTTGAAACATGCATTCATGCTATCGCTCTGACCGCCGGCACGACCGTCTCGCCCTGCCCGCCGTCTGACATTCGTCAAGCTCGCGTCAATCGCGCGGCGGTGCGGGCGGCCAACGTGCCTTTTCGTCGTCCGCACGGTAAAAACGGGACGCAATCAGCCGGGCTTATCGTCATTTCTGCAGACGTTTACCGGGGGAAGCCCCAAGTGCTTCGAGAAACGTCTCCGCGTTACGCTTGAGCGACGAGGAGACGAACCATGAGACGAGTCGTACACATCGCTTTTTTCGCGCTGCTGGTCTATCTGATCGGCGATCGCGCACTGCTGCACGCGCAAGGCCGCGATGCCAGCCCGACCGCCTGCTCGCAGGGCGCCGAGCAGGTGAAATACGCCGCGCTCGGCAAGGGCTTCGGCAGCGCGGCGGCCGACAGCCAGAGCGAAGCGTTCATGTCGAGCTGCCTCGTGTCCGGGCGCGGTAATCAGGACGTCTCGGTGGCGGCCCGTTGAGGCCGACCGGGCGCCGCGCCGGTCGCATGCGTGTCGCGGCGCCTGGGCGCCAACTGTGATCCGTGGCGCCTTCCGAGGTTCTTTCGCTTGCCACCGGCGGCATTGGCTCGCCGGTAGCGGCAGTACGAATACGCCAACCATCCGACGATCGCGGCGACCGATGAGCGTTCGCCGCGACACGTCACGCACGTCGCAGCGATAGCGACTTGCGCGAATCGCTCGGCACCGTCCATCGCTTCTCCTACCGGGTTCCCCCCGTCACGAGCACGCGAGCACGTCGTGCGCTCCCTTTCGTACCGCCGCTTCCCGCCCGTTGGCCGAGCCGGTTTTCCATCGCGTCAAGTTGCGTTCGGTTGCACCGCGTCTGGCGGCCGCATCCCGTAACCCGCCCGCCCCAGCCGCCCCTTCCTCCTGGGCATGCCAATTGCGACTCGATTGCCCCCTCCCCACGAGTCGCGATCATGAACGACAACGAGCCCCTCGATTCCGCGGAGCAGCGTCCGCGTGCCGCAACGTGGCTCCGCCGCCTCGGGCCGGGCCTCGTCACCGGTGCCGCGGACGACGATCCGTCCGGCATCGGCACGTACTCGCAGGCGGGCGCGCAGTTCGGCTTCGAATTGCTGTGGGCGCTCCTGCTGACGTATCCGCTCATGACGGCGATTCAGCTGATCAGCGCGCGCATCGGCCGCGTGACGGGCAAGGGCCTCGCGTCGAACATGCGCACGCACTATCCGCCGTGGCTGCTCTACGTCACCGTCGTGCTGCTGATCGTCGCGAACGTGATCAACATCGCGGCCGACCTGTCGGCGATGGGCGCAGCGGTCAAGCTCCTGCTGCACGGCCCGCAAGAACTCTACGTCGTGTGCCTCGGCGGCGCATCGGCCCTGCTGCAGATCCTCGTGCCGTACGACCGCTACGCGCGCCTGCTCAAATGGACCGCGCTGGTCCTGCTCGCCTACGTCGCCGTGGCGCTCATCGTGCCCGTCCCGTGGGGCGAGGTCGGCCGTGCGCTCGTGTTGCCGCGCGTCCAGCTGTCCGCCGCCTACCTGACCACGGTCATCGCCGTGCTCGGCACCACGATCAGCCCGTACCTGTTCTTCTGGCAGGCATCGCAGGAAGTCGAGGAACTGCGCGCGGTGCCGAACCAGCAGTCGTTGCGGCACGCGCCTCACCAGGCCCCCGCGCAGCTGCGCCGGATCAACTTCGATACGTGGGTCGGGATGGGCGTGTCGAACGTCATCGCGTTCTTCATCACGCTGACGGCCGCGGCCACGCTGAACCTGCACCACATCGACGTGAAGACGTCGGCGGATGCCGCGCGGGCGCTCGAGCCGATCGGCGGGCACTTCGCGTACGTGCTGTTCGCGCTCGGAATCATCGGCACCGGCCTGCTGGCGCTGCCGGTCCTCGCGGGGTCAGCCGCCTATGCGGCCGCGGGCACTTTCCGCTGGCGCAACAGCCTCGCGCTGCAATTCGGCGTCGCGCGCGAGTTCTATGCGGTCATCGCACTGGCGATCATCGGCGGCGTCGCGATCACGTTCATGCATTTCGACCCGATCCGCGCGCTCTACTGGAGTGCGGTCATCAACGGCGTGACCGCCGTGCCGATCATGGTCGTGATGATGCTGATGGCCCACAGCACGCGCATCATGGGCAAGTTCGCGATCACCGGCCTGCTGGCCTGGGGCGGCTGGCTCGCGACGTTCGCGATGGCGGTCGCGGCGTTGGGCGTGTTCGTGCCGGGTTGAGCAGGTGAAGCCGCGCCGGCCGGCGCGGCGCCGGATACACCGGCGTCACGCGAGCCGGCACACGCACCGGCGACGCATGCCGCGGAACAGAAGGAGAACGCATCGTGGCGAAGAAAGCATCGGGATCGGCACGGCTGCCGTCCAGCGACCAGCGCGCGCAGATTCTCGCGCGCCTGCGCAGCCTCAAGATGGCGCGCTCGATACACACGTATACGCGCGGCAGCGCCGAGCGCTTCTACGCATGGCTCGCGGACCATCGCTCCGGCACCCTGCCCGACGGCCCCGCGGTGTGGATCGGCGGCGACTGCCATCTCGGCAATCTGGGGCCCGTCGCGGCGAAGACGGGCGAGGTTGCCGTGCAGATCCGCGATCTCGACCAGAGCGTGATCGGCAATCCCGTACACGACCTGCTGCGTCTCGGCTTCTCGCTCGCGACCGCGGCGCGCAGCTCCGATCTGCCCGGGATCATCACGTGGCGGATGGTCGAAGCGCTCATCGCCGGATACGAGCAGGCGTTCGACAGCCGGCACCGCGCCGAGACCAGTCACCTGCAACGCCCAGCCGCGATCAAGATCGCGATGAAGGCGGCGCTGCACCGATCGTGGCGCAAGCTCGACCGGCAGACGATCCAGAACGTCACGCCGCGCATTCCGCTCGGCAAACGCTTCTGGCCGTTGTCCGAGCGCGAGCGGAGCGCCATCCACGCGCTGTTCGAATCCACCCCGGATTCGTCGATCGGCGCGGCGCTCAGCCGCGCGCCACACCGCGACGCGAGGATGAAGGTGCTCGACGCCGCCTTCTGGGTAAAGGGATGCAGCTCGCTCGGACGGCGCCGCTTCGCGGTCATGCTCGATATCGACGACGCGTGTTCCGACGGCCATCCGCCGTATCTGATCGACATCAAGGAGGCCGCGGCGGCGAAGGCCCCGAAGGATCCCGGCGTGCGCATGCCGCGCGATCCCGCGCAACGGGTGCTCGAAGGCGCGCGGCACGTATCGCCGATGCTGGGCAGCCGGATGTGCGCGGCACGCCTCGACGGATGCCCCGTCGTCATACGCGAATTGATGCCGCAGGATCTGAAACTGGACGCGGAACGGATGTCTGAAGCCGATGCGGTCAAAGTCGCGCGCTATCTGGCGCTGGTGATCGGCAACGCGCATGCCGCGCAGATGGACCACGCGACGCAACGCGCGTGGTGCGGCGAGTTGCGGCGCCAGCACCCGAAGACGGCCGACGCGCCGTCATGGCTGTGGCGAAGCATCATCGAACTGATGGCCGCGCACGAAGAGGCGTATCTCGAACATTGCCGGCGCCATGTGGTCGGCAAGACGGTCCGTTGACGTCGCCGCCGGTCGTGCGTCGTTGCGATGGACGCACGATCGTGAACGGCCCGGCCCGCGCGATCTCAGTCTTTCGCCGGACGGACCACCAGCTCGTTGAACCCGGTGAGCGCATCGTGCTCGCGGGAAAAACGATGCGCGGGCAACGATACGAGCAGGATCTCGGCGGTCGTGCGCACCACGCAGCCACTCGCGACGTGGCCGCCCGAGACGCGGCCGTGCGCGTCGGACACCGCCATGTGCAGGTGCGCGCCGTCCGGCGAGACCGAGCCGGCCAGCGTCAGGATCTCGAGATCGCCGCGCAGCTCGGTCGGCGCAGCGACGCCGGCATAACGCAGCTGCGCGACGTTCAGGCTGCCGATGCCCTGGATCACGAATGCCGCATGCGCGTCGAGTCGACGCAACGCCTGCTCGATCGACGCGCGCAGATCGTCGCCGGGGGAAAGACGCAGAGGATGGGCTTGCATGGGCGGTAACCTGCGGATGGAGTCGGGTGTAGGCAAAGCGTACGTTCGACACGGCAATCCGGCAAGCCGCCAGCCGGATCGGCCACCGCGCCTGCGTCGCGACCCCGGAAACGATGCCGATGCGTCATTCGTTCGCACCGGACACGCCGCGTCACCCGCATCACCCGCGACGATCGCGCGCGAGCAACCCGTACAGCGCGCTGTCCGACACCTCGTCGCCGACGATCCAGCGTTCGCGCAGCACGCCTTCCCTGACGAACCCGAGCCGTTCGAGCAGCGCGGCGGATGCGACGTTGCGCGGATCGATGTCGGCCTCGATGCGGTTCAGGCGCAGCGTGCCGAACGCGTGGTCGATGACCGCCGACGCGGCCTCGAGCATATAGCCGCCGCGCCAGTAGCGGCGCCGCAGGCTGAAGCCGATTTCCGCACGCCGGCATTGCTCGTGCGCATGAAACAGCACGCATTCGCCGAGCACGTCGCCGGTGTCCCGGGCTTCGAGCACGCAGACGAGATCCTGGCCGCTGGCGGTCGTCGCGAGGTTGCGCGCGACGCGCTCGGCGGCCTGCCGCCAATCCGTGAGCGGCGCGAACGACGAATAGCGCATCGCTTGCGCATCGGACCAGAGGTCGAAGAACGCGTGAGCGTCCGTGTCGCGAAGCGGACGCAGGACGAGTCGGGACGTATGCAGCGTGACGGGTTCGAACAAGGGCATCGCGGCGGCCGGGGAAAAAACGCAAGCATGAATTAGAACACGCTATCCGGAGGCCGGCCATCGCGTGCGTTCGCGCTGTCCGGTACGCACGATCCGCTGCCCGAAACGAAAAAAGCCCGGACACATCGTCCGGGCCTTCCACATCGCCTTTGCCACGCGCCGCGCTTATGCCTCGAGCGCTTCGAGCACCTTCCCCTTCGTCTCGATCCCGACGAAATGAACGGTCACGGCGGCGATCAGCGGCACGATGCCGATCAGGTAGAACGCCGGCGCGAGATTGCCGCCGATGATCGCGTGCGGAACGATCATCGGCGCCGCGAACGACGCGATCTTCAGCCACGCGCTGCCGAGCCCGCAGCCCGACGCGCGGATGCTCGTCGGATACTGTTCCGGCGTATAGACGTACGCGGTGATGAAGCCCGATGCCATCAGCCCCAGCGACAGCGAGCAAAAGGTCGCGACGACGTACACCGACGACGCGTGGTAGATGCCCGCGAACGCCAGCGACAGCGCGCACAGCACGAACGACCACACGATCACCGGCTTGCGGCCGAGCTTGTCGACCAGCAGCGCGGACGCGAGCGAACCGAGCACGCCCATCACCGAGCCGATCACCGCGAGATTCAGCGCGAGCTGCAGCGGCGCGTGATAGAAGTTCTTGTAGATCGTCGGCAGCCACGTGGACAGCCCGTACTGGATGAACCCGCAGGTCGCCCACAGCGTCGCCACCGCGAGCGTGCGCTTGCGATACGCGGCGCTGAACAGGTCGCTCATCCGGCGCTTCGGGTGCTGGCGCACCATCTCGTCGTACGCGGCCACCTGCGTGACCGGCGGCAGTTCGCCGCGCACCGACGCTTCGAACACGCCGACCGCACGCCCGGCTTCCGGGAGCCGCCCGCGCGACGCGAGCCAGCGCGGCGATTCCGGCACCAGACGCGTGAGTACCAGCGCGAGAATCAGCGGCAGCCCGCCGACGAAATACATGATCTCCCAGCCGAACCGCGGCACGAGCCACGCGCCGAGCGCCATCGATACCAGCAGGCCGATCGGGAACACGATTTCGTACAGCAGCACGAAGCGGCCGCGGCCGTGCGCGCGCGTGATTTCGTTGATGTACGTCGCCGCGACCGGCAGCTCGCCGCCGAGGCCGAGCCCCTGCAGGATCCGCAGCAGCACGAACACCTCGAACGTCGGCGCGAAGCCGCACGCGATGCTGGTGATGCCGATCACGGCGGAACTCCACGCGATCGCCTTCACGCGGCCATGCTTCTCCGCGAGCGCGGGAAACAGGAATGCGCCGATCAGTTGACCGATCGCGCCGGACGCGATCAGCATGCCGATCTGCGTCGGCGACAGCCCCCACTTGTGAATCAGCAGCGGCAGCGTCGCCGCGATCGTGATCACGTCGAAGCCGTCGAAGAACGTCGCGGTGCCGATCAGCACGCGCGCGCGGATCTGCATCGCGTTGGCCGGAAGCCGCTCGAGCCGCGCGATGATCGCGCCGGGCGTGGAGGCGGCAGCTTCCATCGTGGCCCTGCCGGCCACGACGTTGTCGAAAGTGCTCATGCGGGGTGTCTCCTGGGTCTTTGTACCGGTTTCGCCGGTCAGGCAAGCGCTTGGGTCGTGTCCGCCAGGGCTTCCGTGTTCACTGCCCGGCCCTGGTTCATCCACTTGCGTGCGAGCTTGAGCTCGCGCGCGTTGTTGATGGCGATGACACCTCTCACATGTCCGTCGCCCACGAAAAACAGCGTCGCACGTCGCGCGGCGAGATCGCCGCGCACGACGAGCTGCGCATCGGCCGGCAGATCGCCGAGGATCTGCAGGTTCACGTCGTATTGATCGGACCAGAACCACGGAATCTCGGCGTACGGCGCGCGCACGCCGAGCACGGCCTTCGCGGCCGCGATCGCCTGGTTCTGCGCGTTCGCCCACGATTCGAGCCGCACGCGCCGCTTCAGCCAGCCGTTGTGATGGTTCGCGACGTCGCCGCACGCGAAGATCGCCGGATCGCTGGTCGCGCCGAACTCGTCGACCACGATGCCGTCGTCGACTGCGAGGCCCGCGTCGCTCGCGAGTGTCGCATTCAGCGCGAGGCCGATGCCGGCCACCGCGAAATCGGCGTCGATCGTCGTGCCGTCCGCAAGCGTCGCGCGCACCTTCGATGCGTCGTCCGGCTGCGCGTCGAGCGATGCGAGCGCCGCGCCGAGGCGCACGTCGACACCGTTCGCGCGATGCAGGTCGAGCAGGAAGTCCGACACGACCTGCGGCACCGAGCGGCCGCACAGCCGCGGCGCGCCTTCGACGACCACCGCTTCGACGCCGAGCTTGCGCGCGGTCGCCGCGACCTCCAGGCCGATCCAGCCGCCGCCGATCACGAGCACACGCCGGCTCGCGCGCAGCTTCTCGCCGAGCGCGGCCGCTTCGTCGAGCGTACGCAGGTAATGCAGGTTCGGGGTCCTGACGATCGAGTCAGGCAAGCGGCGCGACGTGCCGCCGGTCGCGATCACGAGGCGGTCGTATTCGACTTCGAGGCCGCTTTCGATTTTCACCACGCGGCGCGCACGGTCGATCGACACCGCGCGTTCCGGCTGCCATGCCTCGACGTTCAGCGCGGCGAATTCGTCCGGGCGCACGACGCGCACGGTCTCGATGTCCGCGTCGCCGGCCAGCACGGCCTTCGACAGCGGCGGACGCTCGTACGGCAGATGCGGCTCGTCGGCGATCATCACGAGACGGCCCGCGAAGCCTTCCGCGCGCAGCGTCTTCAGCACCCAGCCGGCGGCCTGGCCGCCGCCGATCACGACGACCGTGCGAGGCGCGGCCGGTTCCTGCGAGTTCGTTGCGCTCATGATTTGCGCTCCGTCATGAACTTGCCTTCCGGCGCCTTCGCATTCTTCTGCCGGCGCGTGTTGCCGTCGAGGCCGCCGTCGACGGCCCATTCGGCGAACACGGTCGGGCCCGGTTCGAATTCGCGCGGCTGCCATTCGGGCGTCAGCACGTCTTCGTCCGCGTAGTACTCGATCAGCGCGCCGGCCGGGTTCTGGAAGTACCAGAAATACGCGGACGACACCGGATGACGCCCCGGGCCGAGCTGCGTTTCCCAGCCGCAGCGGTCGATGTGCATGCCGCCGCCGAACACTTCGTGGATGTCGCGCACGGTGAACGCGACGTGGTTCAGGCCGCGCTTGCCATTGGGCAACGCGAGCAGGAACAGGTCGTGGTGGCCGCCGTGCGGCGCGCAGCGCATGAACGCGCCGCGGCCCGGATAGCGGTCCGACGTCTCGAAGCCGAGCAGCTCGTGATAGAACTTCTCCTGCGCGTCGAGGCAGTTCGTGAAGAACACGACGTGGCCCACCTCGACCGGCTCGGCGCGCGCATAGATCGGGCTCGGCTGGTCGACCCGAGCCGTCCGGCCCCACACGTTCGATGGCGAGCCGGTGATGTCGAGTGCGCGCTTGCGCGTCACCTCGATGCGGATCGCCATCCCGTTCGGATCGATGCAGCCGACCGCATCGTCCTGCGCGTAATAGCCGGGCTGGCCGGCCAGCTTCGTGCGCAGTGCGTCGACTTCCTGCTGCGTCGCGACGCCCCACGTGACTTCGCGCAGCGTCGGGCCCGCTTCGAACGCGGGCGGCAGCGACGGATCGTCGGCCTTCACGACCAGCACGGTGCAGCCGTTCAGCGTTTCGAAACGTGCGCGCGTGTCGTCGTGCGCGACTTCCTTCAGGCCCCAGTCGGCGAAAAAGCGCCGGCACGTCGCGAGGTCGTCGACACCGTACGTGATCTGCTCGATACCCAAGATGCTCATTGCGTCATTCCCCTTCGCTCAGTTCGCCCACGGCAGCGGCGCGTCGTTCAAGCCCCAGTAGAGGCTCTTCTGCTGCATGTACTCGCGGATGCCGAGACGGCCCTTCTCGCGGCCCATCCCGCTCTCCTTCCAGCCTGAGAACGGCGTGGAGATCGAAAACAGCTTGTACGTGTTGATCCAGACGGTGCCCGTCTCCAGCGCCCGCGCGATGCGCCATGCGCGCTTGTAGTCGCGCGTCCAGATGCCGGCGGCGAGGCCGAACACGCTGTCGTTCGCCTGCGCGATCAGCGACGCTTCGTCGTCGAACGGCATCGCGACCAGCACCGGCCCGAAGATTTCCTCCTGGCAGATGCGCGCGCTGTTCGGCAAGCCTTCGAGAATCGTCGGCTGGTAGAAGAAGCCGTCCTCGCGCCCGTCGCCCGACGGCCGTTCGCCGCCGCACAGCAGGCGGCCGCCTTCCTCCAGCCCGAGCGCGACGTAGCGTTCCACCGATTCACGATGCTTCGCGGTGATCAGCGGGCCCATCTGCGTGTCGGGCCGCGTCGGGTCGCCCACGCGCAGCTTGCGTGCGCCCGCGACCAGGCGCTTCATGAACGCGTCGTATACCGAGCGCTGCACGAACAGCCGCGAACCCGCGATGCACGCTTCGCCCGACGAGCTGAAGATGCCGTACAGCACGCCGTTCACCGCGTGATCGAGATCCGCGTCGTCGCATACGATCGTCGGCGACTTGCCGCCGAGTTCGAGCGATACGGGCATCAGCTTTTCCGCCGCGATGCGCGCGATGCCGCGGCCCACTTCGGTGCCGCCGGTAAACGACACCTTCTTCACGAGCGGATGGCGCACCAGCACGTCGCCGATCACCGAGCCCTTGCCCGGCAGCACGCTCAGCACGCCCTTCGGCACGCCGGCTTCCTCGCAGATGCGGGCCAGCGCGAGCGACACGAGCGGCGTCACCTCGGCCGGCTTGAGCACCACCGCGTTGCCGCCGGCGAGCGCGGGCGCGAGCTTCTGCGCGTCGGACGCGATCGGCGAATTCCACGGCGTGATCGCCGCGATCACGCCGATCGGCTCGTGCACGCTCATCGTCAGGTAGTCGCCGCGCGACGGCGTCAGTTCTTCGTCGAGCGTTTCCAGGCACGCCGCGAAATAGCGGAACGTGTTGGCCGCACTCGCCACCAGCACACGCGTCTCGCCGATCGGCTTGCCGTTGTCGCGGCGTTGCAGGTTCGCGAGCGCCTCGTGACGCTGCATGATCAGGTCGGCGATCCGGTACAGCACCAGCGCGCGCTGGTGCGGCTTGAGGCCGGCCCAGTCGGCGCGCCGCCACGCGGCGTCGGCGGCCACGACGGCGTCGGCCGCGTCTTCCGCGTTCGCCGTCGAGACTTCCATGTTCAGCGACTGGTCGGCCGGATAGATGCTCGCGTAAGGCGCGCCGCGGCCGCGCCGCCACTCGCCGCCGATCAGGATGTCGCCGTTGGGTACGAGGCTCGTATCGAATGGAGTCATGTCACAAGTCCCACAAATCTGTCTCTGCGCAGCCGCCCGCGCCGTGGCGCCGGCGGCCGTTCAATGGCCCGAATGGCCGCGTCGGCCTGGTTGTCCGGGTTGTCTGCCTGCTCAGATCACGCAGCGGGCCGCGCGGTTGCGCAGCGCGCGGATCGCGCTGTACGCGGTCAACGCGGACGTCTTCGGGTTGTCGGGCAACGGCTTGCCGCTCATTTCGAGCGACATCTCGCCGAACGCGCCGCGCGCGGTGATGCGGTGCACGTTGCGTTCGACCGCCGGATCGGCGATCAGGCGCACGTGCGTCGCGTCGAGGCCGAGGCCCGCGAGCGCGACCGTCGCCGCGACGTTCGCGTTCTTCGGATACAGGCGCGCGGCGTCGCGCGCACTGCCTTCGAAGATCACCTTTTCCCCGGTCATCGCACGCAAGTCGCACAGCTCCTCGGCGGGCGTGCCGAGCCAGCCGAGCGGCGGCTTGCGGCCGACGTACAGCACTTCGTCGAGGCCGCCCTGCTTCGCGGACGCCAGCGCGTCGATGCCGCCGATCGCGCCGGACAGCAGCGTCACCGTCGTGCCGCCCTCGTCGGCCGCCTGCGACAGCACGTCGAGCAGCGCGAGGTCGGACAGCGCGCCGATCGAGGCGACCGCGCAGTCGGTGCCGGCCTTCAGCAACGGCACGACGTGATCGACGAGCGCGCTGTGACCCGCGCATTCGAGCGCGAACTCGGGGCGGCGAGCCAGCGCGTCGACCGACGACACGACCTCCACCGCACCGCCGAGCTCGCGCTGCACCGCGTCGCGCTGATGCTCGGGCACGATCACGTGCGCGACGCGCAACGACGCATCGTGCTCGACCGCGTGATACACGGCGGCACCGATCGCGCCGAAGCCGATCATCGCGACGTCGACGGGCGCATGCCCGTGTCGCTGGCCGTTATGCATACTGGCGCTCCGACGGCGTCTCTTCCTTCTTCACCGGCGGGCCCGCGAACTGCGATGCGAACGAGCCGACCGACAGCATGTCGACTTCGACCATCACCGGCCCTTCCTTCGCGATCCCTTCGCGCACGATCGCTTCCGCCTGGTCGAGCGACGTGATCCGGTAGTGCGTGAGGCCGAAGCTCGCGCAGAACTGCGCGAAATCCGGCTGGTGCAGCTGCACGAAGCAGCGGCGGCCGCCGTAGTGCGCGTCCTGGATGTTGCGGATCACGCCGTAGCACTGGTCGTTCATCAGCACGATCATCACGTTCGCGTTTTCCTGCACGGCCGTCACGAGCTCGCCGACGTTGACCATCAGGCCGCCGTCGCCGACCAGGCAGACCGTCTTCGCCGCCGAGCCGGCCAGCGCCGCGCCGATGCCCATCTGGATGCCCTGGCCGATGCCGCCGCCGAGCGCATGCACGCCCGCGCGCGGTTCGAAGATCTTCAGCAGGCGGTTGCCCCACGTGCTGTTCGAGATCGTCACGTCGCGCACCCAGTTGTAGTCGCGGCCCACCGCGCCCTGCAGCGTATCGACCAGCTGCTTGTACGGCCCGAGGCCTTCCGCCACGCTCGCGACGGCCGCTTCGCGCGCCGCCGCGAGATCGGCCGCGAACCGCGGATCGACCGACAGGCGGCCTTCGAGGCGATCGGCCAGCTCGGCCAGCACGCGCTTCGAATCGCCGTGCACGAACAGCTCGTTGCGATAGCCGCGGTTGTCGGCGAGCGCGTCGGCGTCGACGCGGAACAGCGGCTGCGGCAACGCGAGCTTGTACTTCAGCGTCTCGTTGCCGCGCAGGCGCGAGCCGACCACGACGAGCGCGTCGCAGGTCTTGTAGAACGCTTCGACCGCCGAATGCACGTTGAACGCGCCGAGCGTCGCCGGGTGATCCTCGGGCAGCACGCCGCGGCCCTGCACGCTCGTCACGACGCCGAAGCCGAGCTTCACCAGGCGTTCGACTTCCGCACGCGCATGACGCGCGCCGCCGCCGAGCCACAGCAGCGGACGGCGCTTGGCCGCCAGCGCGTCGGCGAGCTTCGCGACGCGTGCATCGTCGTGCTCGCGCACCGCGACGTGCGCCGGCGCGAGATCTTCCGGCCATTCGATTTCGGCGGCCTGGATGTCGATCGGGATCTCGACCGACACGGGGCCCGTCGGCGCCGTCTGCGCGATGCGCACGGCTTCGCGGATCGTCGGCAGCACGGTCTCGACCGTGCGCACGCGGAACGCGGCCTTCGAGATCGCATCGAGCATCGTGAGCTGGTCCGGCGCTTCGTGGATGTACGCCAGATCCTGGTCTAGGTACGGCGTCTCGATCTGCCCCGTGATGTGCAGCAGTGCCGTGCCGGCCGTCAGCGCCTCGACCATCGCGCCGGCCGCGTTGCCCGCCGCCGTGCCGGTGCTCGTGAACGCGACACCGAGGCCGCCCGACACGCGGGCCAGCCCGTCGGCCATGTTCACCGCGCCCGCTTCGCCGCGCGCGCCGACATACCGGATGTTGCCGCGCGAGTTGATCGCGTCGAGGATCGGCATGTTGTGGATCGAGATGACACCGAATGCGGTTTTGACGTCGCACTGCTCGAGAAAGGCGGCAATCAGCTCGCCAACCGTGGTTTTTTTAGACATGGCGTGCAAAGCCTCCAGAAACGTCGATATGGCTGCCCGTCGTGTAGGACGACAGATGCGTTGCGAGATAAAAAAGTGCCCAGGCTGCCTCGTCGGGCTTGCCGAAGCGGTTCAGCGGAATGTTCTTCTTGCGGGCGAGCGCGCCCGTCCAGTCCTCCCAGCTTTCGCCGGCCGGCGCCTGCGCTTCGTAGCGGCGGCGCCACTGCCCCGACTCCACGATGCCGATCAGGATCGAGTTCACGCGGATGCGCTGCGGCGCGAGTTCGGTCGCGAGCGACTTCACGAGGCTCAGCACGCCCGCCCGCGCCGACGACGTCGCGACCATGTGCGGCTCCGGCTGCAGCGCGAGCAGCGAATTCACGCAGGTGATCGTCGGCGCGGCCGCATCGCGCAACAGCGGCAGGAATGCGCGCGTCGGGCGGATGATGCTGAAGTACTTCAGTTCGAGTTCTTCGCGCCATGCGTCGTCGGTCGTGTCGGCGAAAGTCGACACGCGGCCCTGGCCTGCGTTGTTGACGAGCATGTCGGCGCGGCCGAAGCGGTCGGACACCGCCTGCGCGAACGCGGCCACGTCGGCTTCGTCGAGCACGTTGCAGCGCACCGCGAGCAGCGGCGCGCCCGGATATTTCTCGCCGAGCATCGCCTCGGCGCGCGCGAGACGCTCGCCGTCGCGGCCGCAAATCGCGACCGACGCGCCGGCCTGCAGGAACCGTTCGGCAGTCGCGAGGCCGATGCCGGACGAACCGCCCGTCACCACCGCCACCTGCCCGGTCAGATCGATCTGAATCATCGCAGTCCTAAAGCCTTGAGAAACGTGTGCTCGTCATCCGAGCGGTAATTGAGCCGCCGCGACAGTTCCGCCGCCGCGCGCTGCACCTTGTCGATCAGGCCGTCGGCGATCAGCGCCGCGTCGATCTCCGGCCGCGGCACCGTCACCGTGATGCATGCGACGATCCTCTGCGTGTCGTTGCGCACCGGCGCCGTGACCACCGAGATGCCGCGCTCGAACGACGAATTGCTGACGCCATAGCCGCGCAGCGCATCTTCCCGGATCACTTCGTAGAGCGCGTCGACCGATTCCGGCGTCGCGCTCGTCATCCGGTTCAGCGTGCCTTCCGGATACAGCGCCCGCAACTCCTTCAGCGACAGGTCGCCCATCAGCACGTGGCCGTGGGTCGTCGCATGCGCGGGCAGCCGCGTGCCGACGTTCACGCGAATCGAGCTGAACACCGGCGACTGGCTCTGCGCCTTCGCGACGAACACCACGTCGCGGCCGTCACGGATCACGATGTGCGTCGTGAAGCCGGTCGCATCGCGCAGGCTCTCGATCACCGGCAGGCCGAGATCGGTCAGCTCGAGCGAGCTCAGGTATTCGAAGCCGAGCCGCAGCACGGCGATGCCGAGCTTGTAGTTGCGATCCTTGTCCGCGCGCTCGAGAAAGCCGAGCGATTCGAGCGTTTGCAGCAGACGGAACACCGTCGTGCGCGGAATGCCGAGGCGCTTGGACAGTTCCGGCGCGCCGAGCACCGGCTCGCGCGGCGAGAATTCGGCGAGGATCCGCAAACCGCGTTCGAGGCCCGGCACCACGTAGTTGGCCTCGGACTTCGCGGTGTCCGCATCCTGTTGTTGCAACGGTTCGCTCATGATGCCTCCGGTCGGGCCGCCCCAGGGGCACGTTGAAATGCATGTCGGGATTGGGCGGGCTGCGCGCCCCCAAGCGAACGAATGTGAGCGTGGGGGTAGTTCATTCCAGCCCCCGTTGACGGTCGCATTGACGGCAGAACGTATCGATCAGCGACGAATACACGGCCGGCGCTTCCACGTAGCCCGCATGACCGGCCTGCGGAATCACCTGCAGCCCGACGTGCGCGGCAGCGGCGATCCGCTCGCAGGCAGTCGGCGGCGTGATCGCGTCGTTCGCGCCGACCGCCACCGCCGTGCGGCCGCGAAAGCCGGCGAGATCGGACGCGAGATCGGCGTTCGCGAGCAGATGCGTGGCCTGCGCATAACCGGCCGGCACGATGCGCGCCATGTTCCAGCGTACCCATGCACGCGCATCCTCGCTCGCGAAACCCGACAGCATGTTGCCGCTGCGCTGTTCGGCGAGCCCGGCCGGGCCGAGTTCGTCGAGCATCGCGAGGCGTGCATCGCGGCGCGTGTCGCGCGTTTCCGCGGGCGCGCTGCCGTAACCGCCCGCGGGCGAGATCAGCAGCAGGCCGGCGATCCGCGCGGGCATCACGCGGGCCAACCCGCCCGCGACGATCGCGCCGAGCGAATGACCGACCAGCACGCAGCGTTCGATGCCGAGTGCCTCGAGCCACGCGTTCAGCGACGCCGCGTAATCGGCGGCCGCCGGCGACGCGCCGTGCACGGGTGTCGACACGCCGTAGCCGGGCGCATCCCAAGCGAGCACGCGGCGCGACGCGCCGAGCGAGTCGAGCTGGCACACCCACGATGCGGCGCCCGAGCCGATCCCGTGCAGCAGCACGACGGGCAGCGCGCGGCCCGCATGCTGCGCGCCGGCCTCGCGATAACCGATCGTGCCCGCCGCGCCGGCCGCGCAGCGCTGTTCGGGAAACTGCCCGAGCAGCGCGGCGAACGCCGCGGTGCGGTCGCGTTCACGTTTGTCGATGACACGCATTGCTTGCTCCGCCCCGTCTCAGCGCTTGATCTTCGCGAGCGGCGAATCCGGCGGATACGTCGGCGTGATGGGCTTCGGCGAACCGAGCATCACGCACATCAGCGCGTCTTCCTCGCCGATGTTGATTTCCGTGCGGTACACGCCCGGCGGCACCGAGATCAGGTCGCGCTCGCCGAGGATCGCTTCCCAGGTCTCGCCGTCGCGCTCGCAGATCACCTTCATCTTGCCGCGCAGCACGAAGAAGATTTCTTCCACGTCGATATGGATGTGGCTCGGGCCGATGTTGCCGGCCGGAATGACCATCGTCGAGAACGTGAAGTTGCCGGCCGGCACCGTGTTGACGTCCTTCGCGACGCCCGTGCCGCCCGTGCCGACGTAGCGCATCTGCGCACGGCGGTACTTCGGGTCGTAGTCGGCCTGGAACTTCAGTGCGTCCCAGTCGTAGCGCCGCGTCGCGTAGCGCGCGACGCGCCCTTCCATCCAGTCGTTGAAGCTTGCGCCTTCCGGCTGGTCCCACGACTTGCGTTCGAGATCGGCGTCCGCCATCGTCCTCTCCTTCATCAGAGTGAAAACTTCAATTCAATTCATTACGAAGCCGCCGTTTACCGGCAGCAGTTGACCCGTCACGAAGCGCGCGCCGTCCGACAGCAGGAACAGCACGGGGCCCGTCACGTCCTCGGGCACCTGCGCGCGCGTCAGCGCGCGGCCCTGCATGTAGAACGCGTGGCGTTCCGCCGGCACGTAGGCCGTCGCCTCGACTTCGGTGAGCCCCGGCGCGATCGCGTTGACCGTCACGCCGTGCGCACCGAACTCGCGCGCCTGCGCATGCGTCATCGCGATCACGGCGCCCTTGCTGGCGACGTACGCGAGCAGCTTCGGCGCGCCCCACAGCGCGGTGTCCGATGCGAGGTTCACGATCGCGCCGCGGCCCGATTGCGCGAGGTATCGCAGCGCCGCATTGCTCACGAGCCAGACGCCGCGCACGTTCACGTTCATCACGGCATCCCAGGTCGACACGTCGAGCTCCGTCGACAGCTTGCCGCCCGAGTTCGTGATCGCCGCGTTGTTGATCAGTGCGTCGATGCCGCCGAGCGCCGCCGCGCCCTGCGCGACGAAAGCCGTGACGCTCGCCGGATCGGCCAGGTCGAGCGTGAAGAAATGCGCGGTGTGGCCGGCTTGCGTGAGCTGCGCGGCCAGCGCGCGGCCCTCTTCGGCGAGCACGTCGCCGAACGCGACCTGCGCGCCCGCTTCGACGAGCGCCTTCACGAACGCGGCACCGAGACCGCGCGCGCCGCCCGTGACGAGCACGCGGCGCCCCGGCAGCGACACGACCGGAGCGAACTCAGCCATTCGCGGGCTCCGCCGCGGCGTGCGCCGCGCGATGCGCGTCGAGCGCGGACAGGTGTTCCTGCGCGCGCTGGCGCAGCATCCGGCGCACGCGCGTGATGCCGACGTCGTGCTGGTACAGGTATTCGTGATCGCGCGCGTGCGGCGCGAGGCTTTCGAGAACGTAGCGGTCCTGCTCGAGCACGTCCCAGTGCAGGCCCTCGAGGCGGTTGCGGTACATGAAGCGCCACACGTCGCGCTGCCAGCCGCTGACCTTGCGCGTACGCCAGAAGTAGACCTGGCAGTTGTCGCCGTCGACCGGCGTCGCGAAGCCGATGATCCCGAAGTTGCCGCCCGGGCCGAACTTCTGCTTGTACGGAATCGCGAGGCGCATCCACAGGCAGCCGGTTTCGCCGAGCTCGACCCAGTCGAAGTTCACGTCGCGCTGGCCGATCTTCTCGAACATCAGGCCCGTTTCCGTCTTGCGCACACGCATGTCGGCCTGCTTGTCGCCTTCGGCCATCGAGTGCGACGTCGCGTGCAGGTACGCGCCGTGCATCGGGTCCATCACGTTGTCGATCGCGTACTGGTAATTGCACTTCCAGTTCGACACGCACAGGAAGTGCGCGTATTCGTCGGCGACCAGTTCTTCCGGCAGGTTCAGCGGCGCCGGCTCGCCGTGCGCTTCGTCGCCGAACCACAGGAAGATCGCGCCGGCCTTCTCCTCGACCGGATACGACTTCACGCACTTCGTGCCTTCGAGCGGACAGTTCGATACGGCCGGCACGCGGTTGACCGTGCCGCCGCCGTCGACTTCGATGCCGTGATACCAGCACGCGATGCTGCCGCCGAGGTTCCAGCCGAGCGACAGGCGCGCGCCGCGGTGCGGACAGCGATCTTCCAGCGCGTGGACCTTCCCTTCGTGATCGCGCCACAGCACGATCTGCTCGGACAGGCGCGTGAGGCCGACCGGCGCGTTCGACACCTGCCAGCTCGGGGCGACGGGATACCAGTAGTTCTTGATGCCGCGGTCGAGGTAGTCGCGGACCGGGTCGTGTTGTGTTTCGTGTTGTGCGGGGGACGTCATCAGTGTGCTCCGGATGCGGTTGTCGGGTCGGCGCTCAGGCGTGCGGCGCGGTTGGTGCGCTCATTCCGCCAGCGAGGCCATTTCGGCGCGGAAGCGCTCGGGCGTCCACGCCGTGCCGTCCGGCGCGCGGAAGCCGATGCGGTTCAGGCCCGCGACGACCTCGTCCAGCTCGGTCGCGCCGCTCTCGAACACGCGTTCGAGCGCGTCGCCCAGATCGTTCTCGTACTGCGTCGGCTCGGCCTTGCGGTTTTGCCAGATGCGGTTCTCGACCTGGCCCGGGATCTCGATCTGCCCCTTGCCGGCGACGTTGTTCGGCTGCGGCGCCACCCACGGCTTCAGGAACGGATTGAAGTTGACGGTCGCTTCTTTCATCGGTTACTCCACCTTGATCTGGATTTCCTCGCCAGCCAGGCGCACCGCGTACTGCTTCAGCGCGCGCCCGCCCGGGCCCTTCAGGCATTCGCCCGTCTTGATGTCGAACACGGCCTCGTGCAGCGGACATTCGACCGTGCCTTCGTCGACGAACCCCTGCGTCAGCAGCGCGTAGGCATGCGGGCACACGTTCTCGAGCGCATACACCTCGTCGCCGACGCGGTAGATCCCGATTTCGACGCCGTCGGTCCGCTTGAACTCGATCGGCGTGTCTTCCGACAGCGCGCCGGCGTGCCCGGCACAAACCCATTGTTCAGACATCTCACACCCTTCCTTCTGATCGACTCTCGGTTCGCCCCGGGTTTGTTCCATACCCGGAACAGCAGTTTATGGATGGTGATTATAGAAGTGACTTCCCACGAGTAAAACAAAAAGCTGCACGTCCTAGGGAAAACACCGACCGCCGGGTCGACGATCGCCGCCACTCATCTTCCAAAAGGTGATTTTTTGTTTAGTGGCGGGGATTTAAGTCCTTTTTTCAGGACGCTCGGTCCCGTGTTGCGGATCGTCACCACCCGCATCCGGCCCGATAAATTTATTTTTGATCCGGCGCGCGACACCTCTATACTTCATTCCATCAGAGGCACATTGTTCCTTATATGGAACATTAAAAATGCCCGCCCGGTGGTGAAGAACGCGCGACGGCCGGCCGTCCCCCCGCGCCCGCCGCCACGGCACGTTTCCCGTCAGGTTTGGAGAGTCAGGAGATCAAATGGTCAAGCAAGCGGTAGCAGCAGCAATCATCGGAATGGGCGCGATGTCGAGCGCCTGGGCACAAAGCAGCGTGGTGCTGTACGGCAGCCTGGATGCCGGCGTCGCCTATGTGAACAACGTCGGCGGCCACGCGAAGTGGGCGATGATCCAGGGCAACACGCAACCCGACCGGTGGGGCCTGAAAGGCAAGGAAGACCTCGGCAGCGGCCTGTCGGCGATCTTCCAGCTCGAAAACGGCTTCTATACGAACAACGGCCAGTTCGCGACCGCGAACACGATCTGGAACCGCGCGGCCTTCGTCGGCCTCAGCTCCGACCGCTACGGCACGCTGACGCTCGGCCGCCAGACGCCGCTGACGTTCGACTATCTCGATCCGCTCAGCACCGCGTATCTCGCGCTGAGCTGGTATGCGTTCCATCCGGGCAACATCGACGGGCTCGCCGCGACCGGCAACGTGCCGTACAACAACGCGGTCAAGTACCGTTCGCCGAGCTTCGCCGGCTTCTCGGCCGCGGCGGCGATGGCGCTCGGCAACACGACGAACTTCTCGACCGGCAAGTCGGTCGGGGTCGCGCTGAACTACGCGAACGGGCCGTTCAAGGCATCGGCCGTCTACTCGAACGAGCACGACCGCTCGATCCTGATCAGCCAGACGGGTATCACGTCGTTCCAGGGGCAGAACACCGCGACCGGCTACATCGCGAACAAGGTCGAGAACATCGGCGCGGGCGCGTCCTACCAGATCGGCGACTTCCTCGTGCACGGCCTCTATACGCGCGTGAAGATGCAGTCGAACGGGTTTTCCGACACGTTCCAGAGCTACGACGCGGGCGTGAACTACCGCAGCAGCGCGTTCAACACGATCGCGGGCGGCGCGGCGACCACGACGCTGGCCGGCCGCCGCTGGACGCAGGTCGAGCTCGGCGACATCTATGCGCTGTCGAAGCGCACGCAGCTGTATGCGAACGTGCTGTACGAGCACGGTTCGGGCGGCGCGAAGGCCGCGTTCTTCACGGCCGGCGCGTCGAGCACCGCGAACCAGGTGATCGTGCTGACCGGCATCCATCACTCGTTCTGAGCGGCGGCGGGCGGATGCGCCCGACGGCGGAAACGAAAAGAGCAGCCCGGGGGCTGCTCTTTTTTTGGCTACTTGCGACAGGCTACTGACGAAGCCGCGCGACGCGGCTCATGCCGCGAATCAGAACATCGCGACGCGATGGCGCGCGTGCGCGAACGTCGGGTCGCTTTCGAGCGGCCGGTAGTTCAACCGCTGCGACAGGTCGACCGCCGCGCCGCATACCGCTTCGACGAGCCGCTCCTTCTCGCCGGCCTCGCCGATTTCCGAGCGCGGCACCGTCGCGGTGATCGCCGCGACGATCGCGCCCGAATGATCGCGCACGGGTGCCGTCACGGCCGAGATGCCGCTCTCGAACGCGGCTTCGCTGACCGCGTAGCCGAGCCGCGCGTAATGACGCACACGCTCGTACAACTCGTCCACCGTGCCCGGCGTGCGCTCGGTGAACTGTTCGAGGCGCTTCTCCGGATACAGCTGGCGCAGCGCGTCGCGCGTGAGGTCGCCCATCAGCACATGGCCGTGCACGGTCGCGTGCGCGGGCAGCCGCGTGCCGACGTGCACCTTCACCGAGCCGAACATCGACGTGTTGCTCTGCGCCTTCGCGACGAACACGACATCGCGCTGGTCGCGGATCAGCAGGTGCGTCGACAGGCCGGTCGCATCGCGCAATCGTTCGAGCACGGGCGTGCCGAGATCAGTCAGTTCCAGCGAATTCAGGTATTCGAAGCCGAGCCGCAGCACGCCGACGCCGAGCCGGAAATAGCGGTCGCCGTTCACGCGCTCGAGAAAGCCGAGCGCTTCGAGCGTCTGCAGCAGGCGGAAGGTGGTCGTGCGCGGAATGCCGATGCGCTTCGACAGCTCGGGCGCGCCGAGCACCGGCTCGCGCGCGGAGAATTCGGCGAGGATCCGCAGCCCGCGCTCGAGGCCCGGCACCAGATACGACGACGCGCCGCCCGACGATTCGTCGTCGCCCGCGCCCTGCTTCGACGCGTCGTGGTCGACGTCGTCGCCGGCTGTCGCGCGCGGCGCGCTTGCCGGCTTCGCCGGCGGTTTCGATGCGCCGCTCATCGTTGGATTGATCCTGTGCACATGGACGGAATGGAAGCGTTCACGAATGACCCGCAATGCTTGATTATGGAATTTCGACCGGACCGGATCAACACGATCCGGCGCAGGCGGCCGATGGCCCGGCGCGCCCGATCGGGTAGCCGGACTCATATAGCCTGATGCGATCGAAAGGATAACAGCGATAGACAGGACTGCCCATCGGAACGTCGCCTTAGGCAAGGCGGGCCGCCGGCCCTGCTCATCCGCGATCGGGATGCCTCACGTGCGGTACCGGCCGGCACGATCACGGCCGATGTGCGACTAGAAAACGAAAGGGGGAAGAAACGCGAGGAAACAAACGACCGCACCGATCCGCGAGCGGGATCGGCGCGACGCGACGTCAGGCCGTCACGGCAGCGTCGTACTCGGCACGGGCGAGCTGGCCAGCGGCGTATGCGTCGGCTTCACCGCGAAAGCCGTCCGTGCTGAATGCGACGACTTTCACACCGACACCCGACGCCCGCTTCACCGTCAGCGCCCATTGCCATCCGCCGTCTTGTTCGAAGACGTGCAGCGAGGGTTCGAGGGATGAGTCCAGTACGGTCACGGGTTTTATGCTCCTGCACTGCGCATCACGTCGGCGACGCGTCAGGCATGTCGAAAAAATGCGCCGGCGTCCGGCGCGTTTCAGCCATTCGACAGTCTAGTCAATGAATGTTGCGACGCACCATCAGGGCTTACACCTGCCTATCAGAACCGGGCGGTCAATCAAAACCACCTGAAACCCTTATGGGACGGGCCTCGCAGCCCGGTTCAAGCCGCCCCGGACACCTGAGTGCGGCAACGTGCCGCATCGACGGCGGCCAGCTTCGCCCGGATGAAAAACGGGGTGCGACCGGCACGCGTGCGCCGGACCATCACCTACGTCGGCCCGTGGCGTCCGCCGGTCGGCATCTCCGGCCGCTACCGGCCGCTTCCCGCCGACACCACCCGCCGGAACGTCAGGTTGACGCGCTCACCCTGCACGGCCGGCGCCTTCGGCACGCGGTGCTGCCATTCGGCCTGCGTGCGGCCGCGCATCACGAGCAGGCTGCCGTGTGTCAGCCGGTACGCGTGCACGACGCCGGTCGCACGATGACGCAGGTCGAATACGCGCATCGCGCCGAGGCTCACCGACGCGATCACCGGCGCGTCGCCGAGCTCCGGCTCGTTGTCGGCATGCCAGCCGAGACTGTCCTGCCCGTTGCGATAGCGATTGAGCAGCACACTGTTGAATCGCGCGCCGCAGGTCGCCTCGACCGCGCGCTTCAGGTCGAGCACGGCCGGCGTCCACGGCGCGGGCACGTTGCGGATCCCCGAATACACGTAGACGGCGTCGGGCTCGCCCTGCCACGCGGTGAGCCGCGGCAGCGGAATGCGACCGCGCGGCGTGCGGATCGTGTCCTGCCGCCACGCGACCTCGTCGATCAGCGCGGCCAGCACGCGATCGGCGTCGGCCGGCGCGAGCCAGTCCGGGTACCAGTCCACGTCGGGCACGGGCGAATCGGCGAAAAGATCGGGCGTCGACATGTCGCGATCAGGCAGCAAATGAACGGTGCGGGGAAACCACGTCTGCATGGTAGCCAACGGCGACGCGCGACGCCATGCGCTGTCATTCCGGCGCGCTAGCGGCCGCGGGTCAACCGGATCAGCGTGATCTCGGACGGCACGCCGAAGCGGTTCGGCGGCCCCCAGTAGCCGGTGCCGCGGCTGGTATAGAGCCACATCGTGCCGAACCGGTTCAGCCCGCCGATCACGGGCTGCTGCAGGCGCACGAACGGCGGCCACGGCAGGAACTGCCCGCCGTGCGTATGGCCGGACAGCTGCACGGTGAAACCGGCGCGGCTCGCCGCTTCCGCGCTGCGCGGCTGGTGCGCGAGCAGGATCTTCGTGGCGACGTCGTGCGGCGCGCCCGCCAGCGCCTGCTCGGGATCGCTGCGATGCGCGGGATCGAACCCGCCCGCCGTGAAATCGGTGACGCCGGCGAGCACCGCGCGCGCGCCGTCGTGTTCGATCAGCACGTGTTCGTTGAGCAGCACCGTCAACCCGATCCGCCGGAACTCGTCGATCCATGCGTGCGCGCCAGCGTAGTACTCGTGGTTGCCCGTCACGAGGAAGCTGCCGTGCCGCGACTGCATGCGGCCGAGCGGCGCCGTGTGCTCGCGCAGCCGCTTGACCGAGCCGTCGACCACGTCGCCCGTCACGACGACGAGATCGGCCTCGAGCGCATTGACCGCGCGCACGATCCGCTCGATATACGGGCGCTTGATCGTCGGCCCGACGTGAATGTCCGAAAGTTGCACGATCGTCAGGCCGTCGAGCGCGGCCGGCAGCCCGTCGACGGGAATCGACACGCGCTTGACCGCGGCCGTGCGGCGCGCACCGACGAATCCGAGCGCGCTGACCAGCACCGCGCCCGCCAGCACGCCGAGCGCCGTGTCGGATGCCGCGCCGCTCCAGGCACCGTCGTGCCCCAGATGCCGCCAGACGACGACGCCGAGCAGCACCAGCTCGCGCAGGAATGTCAGCACCAGCAGCGACGAGAAGAAACCCATCGCGATCGAACCCAGCCAGCCGACCAGAGTCGCGGCCCAGCCTTCGTCGAAGCGGCGCGAGAACATGCCGACCGGAATCAGCACGACGAAGCTCGCCAGCACGAGCGCCGCGATCGTGCGCGCGAGTGGCGACGTGAAGGCGTCGGGAATGATCCGCAGCCCGACATACAAATGGAACACCACGCCGATTGCGATGAACCGGACAAAGAAACTTCGCATGGAATACTCGTCCTCGTTGCGATACCGCTTCCGCGCCGCGCGTCGGACGGGACCGTGCCGTCAAGCCTCTTCACGCGTCGCGCTCTTCGCACGATGGTACACAGATACCGGCCGGCACGACGGTCACGGCCACGGCGGACGCACCGCGCGGCCCGAACGCGGATTCATCCGCGACTGCGCGTCAATTCCGCATTCGGCTCGCCGATTCCCGCTTCATCGGCAGACAAACGACATCGGCCCGGTTTCGTCTGACGATCCTTTACAGTCCGTCAGCAACCCTGCCAGTGCATGTGCTGGCAGAATCGCGAGCCGCCATCGATCGCACCGAAGCGGCCACCGGCCAGCCCCGTGCGTGCGGCAGGCACGCCGGGCATCGCTGGCGGTCCGCATCGCGCTGATTTATGATCGGCTCCGTATCGCGGAATCGTCGTCGCGACGACGAGCCGCCTTGCGCCGCGCCCGGCATCCACCCCCAACGTCGAGCTCGTCACACCATGAGAAAAACAACGCCGCGCGCGCCGCTGCGCGTCGCCGCCGTCCTCGCGCCCGCCCTGCCGCTCGCGGGCTGCACGTCGCGCGGCGCACCGTCGTACGTCCTGTTCGGCGCGTATTTCCCGCTCTGGCTCGTCAGCGCGATCGTCGGCATCGTCGGCGCGATCGTCGCGCACCGCGTGTTCGTCGCGACCGGCTGGGCCGCCACGGTGCCCTACCAGCTCGCCGTCTGCACCGCGATCGGGCTCGTGGTCGCCGTGATCGTGTGGCTCACCGGCACGGGGCCGTTCGCATGAAGGCCGCCGGCACCGCCCGCCCGTCCACGAAAGGCCGCGTGATCGCGCTGGCGATCGTCGCGCTCGGCATCGCGGCGCTCGCGTACGCGTACCACCGCACGACGGCCTACCCGTCCACCGACGACGCGTCGATCGACGCGGACGTCGTGCACGTCGCGTCGCCCGTCGGCGGCCGCATCGTGCAGCTTGCCGTGCACGAGAACCAGCGCGTTGTAAAAGGCGACCTGCTGTATCAGATCGATCCGGTGCCGTACCGGCTGACGGTCGCGCAGGCGCAGGCCGACCTCGAACTCGCGCGCGCGTCGCTCGACACTCGCCGCCGGTCGCTGATCGGCGAGCGCTCGAACGCAGCCGTCGCCGCCGAGCAGGTCAAGCGCGCGTCGCAGAATCACGATCTCGCGACGCGCGACGTGAACCGGCTCGCGCCGCTCGCGGCGCAGGGCTACGTCAGCGCACAGCAGTTCGACCAGGCGAAGGTCCGGCAGCGCGACGCGGCCGTGTCGCTCGCGCAGGCGCAGGAACAACAGCGAGCGTCCGCGCAGACGATCGGCGACGACGCCGATGCGATCGCCACGCTCCATGCACGCGAAGCCGCACTCGCCCGCGCGCAGCACGCGCTCGACGACACGGTGGTGCGCGCGCCGCACGACGGGCTCGTGACGGGCCTGACCGTGCTTGCCGGCGAGACCCTCGCGCCGAACCAGTCGATCTTCACGCTGATCGATGCGAGCGAATGGTTCGCCGTCGGCAATTTCCGCGAAACGTCGTTGAACCGCATCACGGTCGGCGACTGCGCGACCGTCTATTCGATGATCGACCGCAGCCGGCCGCTGACGGGCAAGGTCGTCGGCATCGGCGCGGGCATCGCGGACAGCGACCGCATCAACCTGCCGCGCGCACTGCCGATCGTGCAGCGCTCGGTGAACTGGGTACATGTCGCACAGCGCTTCCCGGTGCGTGTGAAGCTCGACGAACCCGACGGCAAGCTCGTGCGCGTCGGCGCGAGCGCGATCGTCGAGGTCCGGCATGGTTCAGCCTGCCGCTGAAGTCCGCTCGCCCGGCCCGCGCGAAGTCCTGCGACTGCTCGCGCCGTTTCCGGGGCGCGCCGCGATGGCCGCGCGGGTCGCGCTGATCTGCGCGCTCGTCGTGCTCGTGACGAGCGGCTACGGTACGCCGGAAGCCGCGATCTCCGCGTACGTCGTGTTCTTCCTGAACCGCGCCGACCGCGTGACGAGCGTCGTGCTCGCGGTCGCGATGCTGCTGCTCATCACGCTCGTGATCGCGCTCGTGATCGGCGTCGCGATCTTCAGCATCGACTATTCGGTGCTGCGCGTCGCGTGCATGGCCGTGCTGTCGGCCGGGTTGCTGTACCTCACGTCGGCGAGCAAGCTGCGCCCGGTCGGCGCGATCCTCGCGATGATCGTCGGCTTCGGGCTCGACCAGCTCGGCCTCGCGCCGGTCGGCGAAGCCGCGACGCGTGCGCTGCTCTACGCATGGCTGATGGTCGCGATTCCGGTCGGCGTCGCGATCGTCGTCAACCTGCTGATCGCGCCTTCGCCGCGCAAGCTCGCGCTCGCGCAGCTCGCGAAACGGCTGCGGCTCGCCGCGCAGCGGCTGCGCGGCGACGAGGATGCGCGCACGGCCTTCGACGCGAGCCTGCGCGAAGGCGACAAGCAGCTCCTCACGTGGCTCAAGCTGTCGACGCTCGAAGGGTCGACGCCCGCCGCCGACGCACCCGCGATACGGCAAGCCATCGCGTCGAGCACCGCGCTGCTCGTCGCGGTCTCGCTCGCCGACCGCGAGCCGGACGCGCGGCTGCCCGCCGCGTTCGCGCAACCGGCTGCGGCGACACTCGACGAGATGGCCGGCATCCTCGAGCAAGGCGGTTATCCGGTCGACGTGACGCTTGCGCTGCCGCCGGCCGATACGCTGCCGCCGCTCGCGCGCGTCGTCGCAACCGATCTGCACGCGGCCATCACGCAGTTCGCCGAGCCGGCCACACCTGCTGAATCGACTGCAGCGACTGCACCGGCCGCATCGGCCGCATCTGCCGCACCGACGGCGACTCCGCCCGACGCATCGGCTGCAACCGCCAACGCACCCGCCGCGCCGCGCGGCGGCTTCTTCCTGCCGGACGCCCGCACCAACCCCGACCACATCCGCTACGCGCTGAAGACGACCGTCGCGGCGATGTTCTGCTACCTGCTGTACTCGCAGCTCGACTGGTCGGGCATCCATACCTGCTTCATCACCTGCTACATGGTGTCGCTCGGCTCGACGGCCGAAACGGTCGAGAAGCTCACGCTGCGGATCGCCGGCTGCATCGTCGGCGCGCTGATCGGCACCGCGGCGCTCGTGTTCGTCGTGCCGGCGCTGTCGTCGATCGGCGAGCTGATGGCGCTCGTGTTCGTCGGCGCGTGGCTGTCCGCGTGGGTCGCGTTCGGTTCGCCGCGCATTGCGTACGCTGGCTTCCAGGTCGCGTTCGCGTTCTTCCTGTGCGTGATCCAGGGCGCGGGCCCCGGCTTCGACCTGACGCTCGCGCGCGATCGCACGATCGGCATCCTGCTCGGCAACGTCGTCGTGTATCTCGTGTTCACGCGCATCTGGCCCGTCAGCATCGGCAAGCAGATCGACGTCGCGTTCGCGGCGCTGCTCGATCAATGGCGCCGTATCGCGCAGGTCGTGCAGCCGGCCGAACGCCGCACGCTCGCCGCCGAAGCGTTCGCGCGCCACGGCGCGATCGCGCAGGAGCTCGGCCTGATCCACTACGAACCGTCGTGGGTGCGGCCGGCCGCCACGTGGCTCGCCACCCGGCGACGCGCGCTCGCGGAACTCGGCGCGCTCGAAGGCCCGCTGTTCCTGCTCGCCGACCGCACGCCGGGCGATGCGGCGATCGGCGCGCACCTCGCGCGCGTGGTCGAACTGCGCGACGACGCCCCGACCGCCGACGCCGCTTCGGCGCCGCCGTCGTCGACGGCAGGCGCGGCAGCCGAGCCGGCCCCGCCGCCGGCCGCCACCTCCACCGACCCTACACGCGACGCGCTGCTGAACCTGATCGACACGCGGCTCGCGCACATCGCCGACGCCGCGCGCCCAGACACCCCGAAGGAGCCTGCCCCTCATGCGCGTCCCTGAACCGCCGGCCGCATCGATCGCCGCCGCCGCGCTCGCGACCGCCATCGCGCTGACCGGTTGCGCCACGTCGTCGGTCGATCTCGCGCCGCAGGCCCCCGACCGTCCGTGGCAGCCGCAAACGTCGGCCGCCGGCGACATCGTGCCGGCGCCACCGCTTGCATCCGCGCAGCGTGCGCCGCACGACTACACGCTTCCGGCCTCGCCCGCGCTCGCATCGGTGTCGCCGCCGGCCGCGCTCGATGCCGCGCATCCGTACACGCTGCCCGAGCTGATCGATCTCGCCGAATCGACGAACCCGCTGACCCGCATCGCATGGAACGACGCGCGCAACGCGGCGCTCGCGGTCGGCATCGCGAAGGCCGCATACCTGCCGAACCTGTCCGCGACCGCGATGGGCGCGTACCAGACGAGTCACGGCTCGACGTCGACGATCCTCGGCGACTCGTCGAGCAACACGACCGTGCACGGCACGATCTCGGCGCTGTCGCTGCAATGGCTGCTGTTCGATTTCGGCGGCCGCGCGGCGCGCGTCGAGGCGGCCGAACAGGCGTCGGTCGCGTCGAACGTCGCGTTCACGGCCGTGCATCAGCAGGTGATCCACGACGTGACCGTCGCGTATTACCGTTACGAAGCCGCCCGCTCGCGCGCGGTCAGCGCGCAGCAGGGCCTGGCGAACGCGGACGCGATTCTCGCGGCGTCGCGCGCACGGCTCAGGCAAGGCGTCGGCACCGTCGTCGAACTCGCGCAGGCGACGCAGAATCGCGCACAGGCGAACCTCGCGCTGGTCCAGGCGAACGGCACGGAAAGCGACGGCTACCTCGCGCTGGTTTCCGCGCTCGGCATCTCGCCGCTGTCGAAACCGTCGATCGCCGCGCTGCCCAGGCGAGCGCTGCCGCCTGCGCTCGCGTCGTCGGTCGACGCGATCGTGTCGGACGCGATCGCGCGCCGCCCCGACCTGCAGGGCGCCTATGCGCTCGAGCAGGCCAACCGCGCGAAGATCAAGGCCGCTCAAGCCGCTTTCATGCCGAAGATCTTCCTGTCGGCGTCGACGTCCTACGCCAGCGGCGGCACGGCGATCACCGCGCTGCCCGCGATCGGCGACCAGGCCCCGACCGTGAACCTGAACGGCAGCCACTACGGCGGCGGCGTGTTCCTCGGGGTGACGATTCCGCTGTACGACGGCGGCCTGCGCTCGGCGGTGCTGATGCAGGCGCGCAACAATGCGCAGAGCGCATCCGCGCGCCTCACGCGGACCAAGGAGGAAGCCGTCCGCCAGGTCGTCGCCGCGCAGAACGCGGTGCAGACGAGCCTCGCGTCGCACGACGCGGCGAAGGCGCTCGTCGATGCCGCGCAGACGAGCTACGACGCGGCGCTGACCGCGTACCGCAACGGCGTCGGCTCGGTCACCGATGCGACGATCGCGCAAAGCCAGCTGCTCGCGGCCCGCAACGCGGAGGTCGACAGCTACGCCGGCGCGCTGTCGGCCGCCGCCGCGCTCGCGCTCGCGACGGGGACGATCGGCGCGTGGCAGTCACCGTCGCAGTGACCACCGGCCGTTCGCGGCCGGCCGCCAGACGGGTTGACGCCTGCGCGCGCGGCCCACTAGAATGCCGCCCATTCTTCCTTCAGGAACCATCGTGGACAGTTGCAGCACTCCGTTGCGTGCGCCGCTTGCCGCCTGAACGCCTGTCCGACGCAGTTCTCCTGCCGCGGCTCGCGTTCCGCGAGCCCGCACGCCATCCGTTTCACATTGAATGACGCATCCGCGCGGTACAGTACCGCGCGATGACGGCCATCGTGCCGCGTTCGGCTTCGCGCCGCCGCGCCGCGGGCCGGCATGCGCACTTGGCACGGCAGGACCATCATGACTCTCGATTTCGCACTCCGTCTTTTCACTGCGTTCGCCTGCGGCGTCGCGATCGGCCTCGAACGCCAGATGCGGCAACGCACGGCGGGGCTGCGCACGATCACGCTCGTCGCGAGCGGCGCCTGCCTGTTCGTCACGCTCGGCGTGCTGACCGGCAACGGCGTGGCCGGCGTCACGCAGATCGCCGCTTACGTCGTGTCGGGCGTCGGCTTTCTCGGCGGCGGCGTGATCATGCGCGACAAGGGTTCGATCCAGGGCATCAACACGGCCGCGACGCTGTGGTGTTCGGCCGCCGTCGGCGTGCTGGCCGGCTCCGGCCACTACGTGCCGGCCCTGGCCGGCACGGGCGTCGTGCTGCTCACCAACACGGTGCTGCGAGGCGTCAGCCAGGCGATCAACGCGACCCCCGTGTCGAATGCCGACCTCGTGCGCGAATACCAGATCACCGTGATCTGCCTCGCCGCCGACGAAGTGCACATCCGCACGCTGCTGTCGAATGCGATGTATGCGAAACCGCTGTCGTTCCAGAGCCTGACGAGCGAGGACGTGCCCGAGCAGCCGGACCGGCTGAAGGTGACCGCGACGCTGAAGCTGCATCCGAAGGATCAGCAGAAGCTCGAGCAGATCGCGAGCCGGATGAGCATGGAGAAGAGCATTTCCAGCGTGAGCTGGACCGCGAAGGAAGCGGAGCCGATGATGGAGTGAGCGCAAAGGCGGCCGGCTCGGCACGACCGCCCCGCCGCCAGTTTTGCGTCAGGGCGTATCGATGAGCCCGGCCGAGATCGCCTTGACCACCGCCTGGACCTTGTTGGTCGCGGCGAGCTTCTCGAGGATGTTGTTCACGTGGAAGTTGACCGTGCGCTCCGAGATGCTGAGGATCTGGCCGATCTCGCACGCGGTCTTCCCTTCGGCCGTCCAGCACAGCACCTCGCGCTCGCGCGCGGTCAGCGTGACGCTCGCCTCGGGCGACAGCTTCGGCACCATGAAGCGGCTCATCAGCGAATGCGACAGGTTCGCGAGCCAGTTGGTCTGCAGCGTCAGCATGTTGATCTCGGCCGGCGTGAGCCGGTCCGCATGACGCGCGATGCTCAGCAGCCCGAACGCGCCGCGCGCCGCCCAGCTCGACTGCGCGACGCCCACCGACAGCCCGTGGTCGCGCGCGTCCCGCCAAAGCGGACACGGATCGATCCGGTCGACGTCCGGCCAGACGATCATGTTGGTGCTGAGCGCGCCGTCACGCACCGTCGAGTCGATCTCGATGTAGTTCTGCGCCTGGTAGTGGGCCATCCAGCCGTCCGGATAGGTATCGAAGATCGCGACGGCCGGCTTCGACACGGGCAACGGCACGCGAATGCCGTAACAGCAATATTCGAAGCCGAGGCGTTTAGAATAAGCGGCGATCCGCTGGAAGAGCTGCTGCTCGTCTTCAGCGGCGCTGAATTGTTGGTAGGCATCCTGCCAGCGCAGTTCCATTCATTCTCCGACAACGTTACGCTGTCATACCTGTCAGGTGCCAGCGCCGGTTCGGGGCTGATACATTCCGCGCATGACTTCACCTTTGTTGCACCCGGTCCGCGGCCCGTCTCCGGACGGCTATGTGCGCCTGTCCGAAAGCGCGCTGGCCGCGCTCGCGCTCGACCATGTCGCGAGCGGCCTCGATGCATCGCTGCTCGCGGAACTGCGCGACAGCGCCGTCGACGCGCGTCTGGCCGGCTACACCGAATGGCACCGCCCGGCCAGTGCCGGCCTCGCGTACCTGACGGTCGGCTGGGACTGGTATCTCGAGCGCGCGACGGGCACGTTCGCGATCGCGGGCGGCGACGTCCGCAGCAACATCATGGCCGTCGACGCCACCGGCGCCGACCTCGGCATGTTCCGCACCGCCGCCGTGCTGGCCGCGCGGCTCGCACACATCGATTGGCCGGCCGCGGTTGCGTCGGCATTGCTCGGTCGCAACGACGTCTATCATGCCGGTCCCGTGCTCCAGTGACAACCGGCCGCACTTTCGTCTGACATTTCCGCAAGACTGGCGCTCTTTATAAGCAAAAGCCGCCGGTATTTCAATCCCGCCGATCAAGAAACCGTTACCACCGGTCGAATGGTGTCGGCGCGGCCTCACCCTGTAAGAGTTACCAGTTACCGCCTCCTCGGGACGCGCGATGTAATGCGGGCATACCAAAGTACCGATCCGAGGACACCATGCGGACCTTCGTTCACGATGAAGGGCGGTTACCACACGAACTTGCAGCGGATCTCGGGCGCTATCGGCGCCATGTGTTCGTCGAACAGCTCGGTTGGGCGCTCCCGTCGGCGAACGAATGTTTCGAGCGCGACCAGTTCGATCGCGACGATACCGTCTACGTGTTCGCGAGAAACGCCGGCGGCGAAGTGTGCGGATGTGCGCGCCTGTTGCCGACCACCCGCCCGTATCTGCTGAAGTCGCTGTTCGCCGACCTGATCGCCGCGGACGTCGCACTGCCGCAATCCGCTGCCGTCTGGGAGCTGTCGCGGTTCGCGGCGACCGGCGACGACGAAGGCGGTCCCGGCAATGCCGAGTGGGCCGTCCGCCCGATGCTCGCCGCGGTCGTCGAATGCGCGGCGCAACGGGGCGCGCGGCAGCTGATCGGCGTGACGTTCGCGAGCATGGAGCGGCTGTTCCGCCGGATCGGCGTGCACGCGCACCGGGCAGGTCCCCCGAAACAGGTGGACGGTCGTCTGGTTGTCGCGTGCTGGATCGACATCGATCCGCAAACGTTTGCCGCACTAGGAATCGAGCCGGGACGGGCTGCCCGGCAAGCCATCGCCGCCTGAGCCGGAACGCGCGTAGTCCGGCCGGGCGGCACCCGTAACGAAGGAGAACCACCGTGGACCAGTCTCAGGTCTTTCGCTCGATGATGCCCGGGTTGACGGGCGCCGGCGGCGCCCGCGTCGCAGTCGCCTACCCGTCGTTTGCGCGGCCGCTGCCGCTCGTGCGGCTCGATCGCCGCGGGCTCGTGTTCCGGGCCGCCGGCGCCGCGCCGCTCGTGTGCGGGCTGCCGCGCACGGCGACGCTGCTGGTGGCGGACGAGCCGCTCTGCTCGCTGCGCCTCGTGATCCGCGACGTCGCCGCTGTCGGCGACGGCCGGCGCGACCTGACGATGCAGCCGTCCGGTGCCGCCGGCGACGAACTGCTGTGGCACGCACTGCGCGACCGCAAACCGTACCGGCAGACCGGGCAGCCGCTTGCGCCCGTCGATGCGGCCATCGCGCCGAACGGCGAGCCGCAGGCCGCGGGCGGCGGCGGCGCGCAGCGTCCGTCGCGTAGTGCGGCGTTCCGTCTGCGCTGCCATAGCGACGCGCTGTTCTTTGCCGACTGGCTCGAATATCACTTCGACGAGCTGCGCGCGCTGTCGCAGCGACACGGGCCGCAACTGCAGCTCAATCAGCTGCAACGGCAAGTCGCCGACGACGAGGTGGGCGTGCGCTTCGTCTACGACATCGACGGACACGCGACGCGGCATGCGCTGACCGACTGCGCGCGCGAGGCCTGCGCGTGGATCGAGACGGAAATGCGCAACAAGTACGCGGTGCCGGTTGCGCAGGAGCGGTTCGGCGCGTTTGCCGCGCACGCGCGGGCAGGCGCAATGTAGGAGCGACGGATACGCGGATACGCGACGGCCGCCGCACCGACGGCGCGTCGGCTGTTCGGCAGGACACGGTGGAACGCCCGCGACAGCTGGATGGCGTGCGGCACCAGCCTGGTCAGGACAGCTCGAGGCGCGCTGCGTTGCACAATTACAACTAGGGCTTGCCATCCCTCGGGTTTTCCCTTAAAGTTACATCCGTCTCCTCCATGTCTCCAAACATGGATTCAGCCCGCTCCAGTAGCGGGCTTTTTCTTGCCTGCGATAATTTATCGGGGACATATCAAAGCCCCCTGCGAGCAGCGCGCCCGCGCCTGCCCGGCGGCATCGGCGAATCGCTCCCCCTAGCCGACATCGTCATGCACGCCCACCTGCGCATCGCGCGCCCCGTCGCCGACCTCGCCAGAACCGAGCACATGTACCGCGCCGCATTCGAGCCAGCAGTGCTCGTGCGCTTCGACGATCACGACAGTTTCTCCGGCGTGATACTGGGACGCGAAGGACTCGATTACCACTTTGAATTCACGCACTGTCCGGCGCATCCGGTCGCCCCGTCGCCACCCCGAAGACCTGATCGTCTTCTATCTTCCCGACCGCCCGGCATGGGAAGCCGCGTACGCACGCGCAGTCGCGCACGGCTTCATGCGGGCGACATCGTTCAATCCATATTGGAATGCGTCAGGACAGACGTTCGAGGACGCCGACGGCTACCGCATCGTGCTGCAGAACGCGAGGCGGCATTAACGGCCGCGTGCCCGGGGCGCGTTACGCGCCGACGTAGTCATCCGGACGAACGGGCGTTGCGTGCGCGACAAACACCACATGCGGTCGCAGCGCATGCCCCGGCGGCAACGCAGGATGCTCGAAATCGCGCATCGGTTGCCGCGCCATCCCGAGTTGCTGCGCAACACGCTGCGATCGCTGGTTGGCAGCAGCCGTCCATGCAAAGATCTCGCCGAGCCCCACTCGGCCGAACCCGTCGACCAATACCGCAGCGGCCGCTTCCGCGACATGGCCATGCCCCCACGATGTGCGGGCCTGGCGCCACATGATCTCGACGCACGGCGCCATCGGATGCTCGTCACGAACTTCACGCGACAACCCGCAGAGCCCGATCAGCGCGCCATCCGCACGGCGCTCGATCGCCCACACACCGAAACCGTGCGCGTCGAAATGCGCTTCGAAGCGTGCGATGACGGCCTCCGCCTCATCGAAGGACATCGGGCCACGCGCCAGCCACGCGGTCACATCGGGATCCGCGTGCATCGCAACCAGCGCACCGGCATCGCCCGGCCGCCAGCGACGCAACGTCAAACGTTCGGTTTCTATCTTCAATGGCGGATCAACCGTGATCGGGAGGTGCAGAAGGCATGGGGTGCGTCGGGCCGCGTACACCGTTCTCGTAACGCAGGAGCGAGCTCGAAGGCGAAGCGGAGGGATGAAGCAATCGCGCTCGTCAGCTGCGCCGGCAACCAGCGGCGACAGTCACGAGAACCGGCGACGGGAATTGAATGCGGCGGGACGCATCGTCCCGTCCGGCGTTCACGGAATGAGCGCGACGCCCGATCGGGCGCCCCCGCGTCGAACGCGATTACTCGTTCTCTTCGAAGTAATGCCCGAACTTGACCTGCTTGGTCCGGATGTAACGCTCGTTTTCCTCGCGCACGGGTACTGCGAGCGCCACGCGTTCACACACGGGAATGCCGTGCTTCACGAGCGTGTCGAACTTCTTCGGGTTGTTGCTCATCAGGCGCACCGACGTCACGCCGAGGATCCGCAGGATCGCGGCGGCCGAATCGTATTCGCGAGCGTCGTCGGGCAGGCCGAGGTCGAGATTCGCCTCGACGGTGTCGCGCCCCTGCTCCTGCAGCGCATATGCGCGAATCTTGTTGCTCAGGCCGATGCCGCGCCCCTCGTGGCCGCGCAGATACAGCAGCACACCGCGATCTTCCGCCGCGATGTAGCGCAGCGCGAGATCGAGCTGCTCGCCGCAATCGCAGCGGAAGGAGCCGAACACGTCGCCGGTCAGGCATTCGGAATGCAGCCGCGTGAGCACGGACTGCTCGCCGGTGACGTCGCCCATCACGAGCGCAAGATGTTCGGCATCGCTGCCCGATACGCGGAAAGCGTACGACGTGAACGTACCGTAGCGCGTGGGCAGCGACGCGGTGGCGACGAGCGTCACGCACTCGTCTGCCTGGCCATTGCCCTGCGTGGGCGATTGGGGACGCGAAGACATCATGAATTCAATCGAAACGATCTGGAATGTAGGAGTTGTGTGGATAGTGCGTGACCGGAGTTTACCGCTAATCTGGAAACGTCACGCGACTGCCGCAGCAGGCCCGGCTATACTGGGCCCGTCGGGTGCCGCGCATCACGCCCTGCCTTCCCTGCATCGTCCCGCACACGGAGAAAGCAAATGAGCACGACTGTCGCGCAAATTCTCAAAGCCAAGCCGGATTCCGGCCGCACGATCTACACCGTCAAGAAAGCCGATTTCGTCTATGACGCCATCAAGCTGATGGCGGAAAAGGGAATCGGCGCATTGCTGGTCATGGACGGCGACGACATCGCGGGCATCGTCACCGAGCGCGACTACGCGCGCAAGGTCGTGCTGCAGGACCGTTCGTCGAAAGCCACCCGCGTCGAGGAAATCATGACGGCCAAGGTGCGCTACGTCGAACCGTCGCAATCCACCGACGAGTGCATGGCACTGATGACCGAGCACCGGATGCGCCACCTGCCCGTCATCCAGGACGGCAAGCTGATCGGCCTGATCTCGATCGGCGACCTCGTGAAGAGCGTGATTGCCGACCAGCAATTCACGATCAGCCAACTGGAACACTATATCCACGGCACCCCGACGGTCACGTCCGCCTGATCCGTCCCAGCGAAAAAGGCCCAAACGCGCGAGCGTCTGGGCGGAAAAGCCGCCGGAATGCGGCGACGGAGGTTCTGCTCTGCTGACGCAGACGCGCGCAAGCGGCGCGCGTCCCGTCGGTCACATGCTGTGCTCGGGCAGACCCGGGAATGTTCAGTTGCCGAAGTAGACGGAATTCACGGGATTCGGGGCTTCATGCGTCATGCGGCGGCCCGACTGGCCTGCGCCCGTCGCCACCGCACCATAACCGCTCGTATCGGCCTGGGCGAGCATCGGCTGGTTCGGCTGGACCCGTTGTTCCGCGGCCTGGACGTTGTCCGGATATTGCGAATCGCTCGCGAGCGGCTTGTAGCCGTTCTGTTCGAGTTGCACGAGCTCGGCCCGAACCTGGTCGCGAGTCAAGCCCTGCTCGGACTGTGCGAACGATGCGATCGGGGCGGCAAGAACGGATGCAGCGATCGCTGCGTAGATGATCGACTTCATGGTGGACCTCCGAAATATGTTCTCTTTTGACGTCGCTCCCGGCGGGACTGTCTGAAGCGATGGATCAAGTGTAGTGCTGGCGATACCAAGGGGAAACCCTTGGTTTGAACATACAGCGTTGCATTTTCGGAAAAAATCGACCGCTGTCACCGTGCGCGATCGCTATTACTTAAATCATTTTCACAACAATGCCTGACGAAAGGCCGACAGTCGAAGCACCGATCCGGAAGGTTGTGTTGTAGAATCGTAAGGTTTTATTCACCTCTCGATACCCCATTCACCATGCACGCACCCATGCTCGCTTCGGTTTCGCCGCCTGGCCTGGTCGGCGTGCGCGTGCGCGCCGGCCAGCCGGCGCATCCCCTCGCTCGACGCACGGCCCAGGCGCCGCTCGCGCCTGCCCGGCGCCTGATCTGACGGCTCGGTCTCCTTCCCGGAGCCAGGTCAGACAGGCTCCGGGCGATCCCCATAGGCACGCCCCGCCTGCCCCATGCCGATCATTTGGAGAACTGCCATGAAACAACACCTTTACCAGTTGACCGAACTCGACGTTGCTCGCCTCGAGAAGCACGCCGAACACAACCCGCGCTTCCAGACGATGCTCGACACGCTGCTCGAGCGCGCAGACATCGTGCAACCGGACGCCATCAAGGCAAACGTCGTCACGATGAACTCGCAGATCACACTGCTCGACGAAGCGACCCAGGAACAGGCCACCTGGACGATTGTTTATCCGGACGCCGCCAATCTCGAGCTCGGCCGCCTGAACGTGTTCTCGCCGGTCGGCATGGCGCTGCTCGGCACGCAACGCGGTCAGCTGGTGAAAGTGCTGCAGCCGAGCGGCGCCGAAAGGCTGATGAAGGTCGCCGCGATCGTGTTCCAGCCGGAAGCCAACGGCGAATACACGCGCTGATGCTGCCGGCCGGCAGCGCACACGTCGGCACACCAAGCAAAAAGCGAGGCTCAGCGCCTCGCTTTTTTTTGCGGCCGGACGATACGCAGCGTCATCGCAGCCCGCATCGCCGATGCGGCGGGCGAAAAAAAAGGCGCCCGAAGGCGCCTTTTTCGATACTGCGAAGCTGGTTACCCAGCCGTCACGCTTAGAAGCGGTGACGCAGACCAACCGTTGCTGCGGTTTGGTTGATCGACGAGCTCGGCAGCGTGTTGACGTCGCCGTTGTAGATCGATGCGCCAACGCCGTTCTTCGCAGCGCGCTGGTACACAGCTTGTGCGTAGACGTCGGTGCGCTTCGACAGCGAGTAGTCAGCTTGCAGGCCGAACTGGTTCCAGTGCGTGCTTTCGCCAGCAACCTTCGCGTTCGTGTACGTGTACGCTGCGCCCAGGCCCAGAGCCGGCGTCAGGTTGTACTTCGCGTTGACTTCGTAGTTGTCAGCGTGGAACGTAGCCGCGCCGTTAGCTTGGTTGTCGACACGCGATTGCGTCCATGCTGCGCCAACTTGCGCCGGGCCGAATGCGTATGCAGCAGCCGCGCCGTACGTGCGCAGGCGGCCTTGGCCGTTGAACAGAGCCGACGACGAGTCAACTGCGCCCGTGCCGTTGTTGTTCGGGTTGTTCGCTTGCGAGTAAGCTGCACCCAGCTTCAGGCCTTGGTACTGGTACGACACGCCGCCGCTGTAAGCACGGTTGTTGCCGAAGTTCGTGCTGTTCGAGAACGAGTACGTGCCGCCGAATTGCAGGCCAGCGTAGTTCGCGCTTGCGAACTTGATCGTGTTGTTAGCCGAGTAGCCGCCGTTCGTGCTCAGGTTGTCGTTGTTGAACGGGTGAGCGAAGTACGTACCGCCCCACGAGCCCGTTGCGGTCAGCGGTGCCAGGTAGTCCTGGACGGAGTCGTACTGCTTACCCAGCGTAACCGTGCCGTACTGGCTCGACAGGCCGACGAAAGCCTGGCGGTTGAACATGCCGTTGTTGTTCGCGAACTTGCCGTTGCCGATGTTGAAGCCGCTTTCCAACGTGAAGATTGCCTTCAGGCCGCCACCGAGGTCTTCCGAACCACGCAGACCGAAGCGGCTCTGGTCAATGCCCGAACCCATCGACCACAGCGACTTGCCTTGGCCAGCTGCGTTCTGGACGTTGCTTTGGTAGGTGATGCCTGCGTCCAGCACGCCGTACAGCGTGACGCTGCTTTGCGCGTGAGCGACGGTAGCGAACGATGCTGCAGCTGCTGCAACGATCAGAGTCTTGTTCATTCGTGGAGCTCCCTTCTAAAAAGAGGCAGGTCTCGCGACCTTGTTCATAAACGGTCTGCAACCGCCCGGGAGCGCCATCGGTCCTTCTGGCCGCGCCCGGATAGTTGCCCGTTTGGGAACCGTGAGTTTAGGGGTGTACCCTAGGGGCGCGATCTGCAAATAAAGAAATAAGCTTTTCCAGAACTAGAAATAATGAAAGTGGGGACGCGTTATAAGTATTTGTTTTAACGTCTTTTTTTGACCTATTGACGGATGTTTTTTGGAGGCTTTCATCCCACCATTCTTTCGTGTCATCGTCTTGACGGTTGCATAGAAACAACAAACGGAATCGATGGAACCACACGAAAACGGTAATTTTTACCCAAAACAATCTCAAATGTTGGGCCTGGCCGCCTAAAACGCAGCGACTGAACGGTAAACATTCGGCCGCGCGGCCGTAGCCGACCCCATTGGCCGTCGGCGCCAACTGCAACGGGGAGATCGGCGGCGGCACCCCGGGTGCCGCCGGGCCGCCGTGACATGCGGTAACAGCCTTAACGGCCCGCGTAACCCTGCTCCGGGACCGGCAGGCTAATGTAAGGCGGCTCCGACAACATATATAGAGGACCCGCCATGAATCGACGCTCGTTGCTGCGCGCCGTCGGACTGACCGCCGCCTTCGCCGCCACCGGCGGCTGGCTGCGTACCGCCTCGGCCCAGCCCGCCCCACCCGGGTACCGGCCGCCGGGACCGCCTCCCGGCCACGGCAGGCCGCCTTATTCCGATCGCCCGGGCTTCGCGCCGCCTGCGCCGCGGCATGATCGCCGGCCGCCGCCTCCACGGCCGCACGGCTATGTCTGGACCGACGGCTACTGGCGCTGGCAGCGCGGCCACTATATATGGGTGTCCGGACGCTGGGTCGCCCGCCGCCCCGGGCGCAGGTGGGTACCTGGATACTGGCGGCGCCAGGGTCAAGTGTGGGTCTACGTCGACGGCACCTGGCGTTAAGTCGTCCGCGGCGGCCGTGGCTCGGCGCGAAGCCGCCGCTTCCGCGCCCTTGCCGATCGACACGCCGCCCTGTCTGCATTCGAGCTGACCGACCGGGCGGATGCCGATCGCGCTCGCCCCGGTCACGACGGTCGTCGGCCCCCCTCAAACGCCGATCGCCACGCGTGCGTTGCGCCCTTCGCGACACCGCACGCGAAAGCAGCGCCCTCGAAACGTTCGGATAACGAAATCATCTGTTGCTGCCGCAACGCACGCATCCTGTCGCCGGTCGTCACGCGACCACACGACGCACGCTGCTCAACGCCCGCTGCTTTCCTGCTCGCGCGCGCGGCGACGGGCCGCGCAAATCGCACGATGATGTTCGTCGGCCCAGCGGATCAGCGCGTGCATCGGCGTCAGGAACGAACGCCCGAGGTCCGTCAACGCATATTCGACGCGCGGCGGCACCTCCGCATACAGCGTGCGGCTGACGAAGCCGTCCTGCTCGAGCCGCTTGAGCGTGCGCGACAGCATCTGCTTCGACACGTCGCCGATCGCACGGGCGAGTTCGTTGAAACGCATCGTGCCGCCGGACAGCGCCTCGAGCACGAGCAGGCTCCACTGGTCGCCGATGCGGTCGAGCACATCGCGGATCGGGCACGGCTGATCGAGTTCGACGGATTCGTCGGCGGACGGAAACGACATGACGGGATTCTCTTTCACGGGCAATGCACGGTCACCGCGGTGTGACCTGTTCACACCGCGGTGACTTCTTGTGACGGGTTCGCGGCAACTGTACCATTCGATCGACTCGATGGCCGAGCGGACTTGCCAGTTCTACGAAGCATGCGCACGCGCACCACCGGCACCCCGTCGCCGCCGATGACGACGATCGGCGTCATCCGCAGTCGCACACCACGCACCGCGCGTCCGTCCACGCATCTCCAGACAAGGAATCTGCCGCATGTCATCGCTCCGCTCGCCCGTCCGCACCGTTGCCGCGTTCGTCCTGCTTGCCGCATCGACCGCCGCGCCGGCCGCCGGCCCGGCCGCGCGCGACCTGGCCGCCGAGGAAGCCAACCGCCAGCTCGTGCTGACGTTCTACGACCGCTTCTTCAACAAGCACGAAGCGCTCGAGGCTGCCGCCGTCGTCGCCGACGACTACAAGCAGCACAACCCGCACGTGCCCGACGGCAAGAAGCCGTTCGTGTCGTACTTCGTCGGCGCGTTCCAGAAGAACCCCCGATCGCGCGCGCAGATCGTCCGCAGCGCGACCGACGGCGACCTCGTCTATCTGCACGTGCATGCGACCGAGCGCCCGGGCGATCGCGGCGAAGCGGTGGTCGACATCTTCCGCGTGAAGGATGGCAAGATCGTCGAGCACTGGGACGTGATCCAGCCGGTGCCCGAAAAAGCCGCGAACGGGAACACGATGTTCTGACCGGGCGGGCCGCGCGCCGATGCGCGGCCGACCGCTTCGCACGCTTGAACGCGGCCAGCGCACCGGCCACGCATGCGTCGTGCGACATCGAGCGCGAGCACCTGCCCGGCCGTCAGCACGTCGCCGCACGCGGCCCCGCGCCAGATTGCCGCCGTGGGCTGACCCGTCGTGACCGCGAGGCGCCAGTGCAGGGCCGCGCGGTCACGCGCGACAGCGGCCCGCAGGACAACGTCCGACAGGATCGGGCCAACCTGCGCGCAACCGTCTACGACAGCGCGGCCGTGCGCCCGCCGGCCTGCTTGCGCCCGTAGCCCACCATCATCACGAAGCTGAGCAGGAAGCCCGCGCCGCCGATCAGCAGCAGCCCGCTCTCGCCGAATACCGGCAGCAGGTTCGTCAGCGCGCCCGTCACGACCCATGCGACGGCCATCACCGAGCCCGCGACGCCGAGCACCCAGCCCTGCCGGTCCTCGCTGACGGCATCGGAAAACGCCGTATACATGGTCGTGTAGGCGACCATGTCGAAACAGCCGACCACCATCGCGAGCACCCACAGCACCGGCTCGTGCGGAAACAGTGCCGACGCGATCTGGCCGAGGCCCGCGACGAGCAGGCCCGTCTTCGCGATGTCGACCACACGCCACACGCGCAGCATCAGCCGCACGACGAACAGCAGGCCGAACACGAAGCAGATGCCGATCACGCCGCTGAACAGCCCGAGCCGCGCGCTCGTATAGCCGAACTTCGCCTGCAGCAGCAGCATGATGGTCTGCAGGTAGAGTCCATAGCCGACCTGCATCAGGAAGAACACCACCGACAGGAACGCGACGTTGCGCTGACGTGCGGCTTCCCCGATGATCCGCAGCGGCAGCAGCGGATCGATGCGCGTGTCGCTGCGCGGCGCGGCCGTGTCGCGATACGACGCCGAGGTCCAGAACGCGCACACGAGCGACAGCGCGGCGACGAGCACGAACGGCGTGCCGTAGTCGAACAGCGGCGAGATCGTCCGGTCGGACGTGACGCCGCCGAGCACGGGGCTGACGATCACGCCGGCGCTGAACGCGAGCGACATGATGCTCATGTTGTACGCCTTGTTCCCGGGCGTGCTCAGGTCGGTGATGGCCGCCTGCGCGATGCCCTGGCAGCCTGCCATCAAACCGGTGAGCCCGCGGCCGGCCAGCAACAGCGCGACGCTCCCGTGCCACGCGCCGGCGGCCATCAGCGCGTAGCCGGCAGCAAGGCCGAGCACGCACAGCAGCAGGATCCGGCGGCGGCCGTAACGGTCCGACAACTCGCCCATCAGCGACGAGCCGAAGAACATGCAGAGCGGATAGATCCCGTAGCCGACACCGAGGTAGAAATTGCGCGCGTGTTCGCCGGCGTCGGCCGGCAGGATGCCCGCGTGCGGATCGCTGAAGATCGCGGACATCATCGGGTAGACGAGCCCGAACCCCATCGCGTCGATCGCGATGGCAAGCAGGCAGGGGCCGAGCAGCGTGTAGTCGAGCCGGGACATGGCGACCTTCCGGACAGAGTGGATGATCGCGCAAGCGTAACGAGCGGGCGGCGCCCCTGGTAGGCCGCCGCCCGCGATGCTAACCATCGGCGGCGCCGATACGTTGCATGCCGCCCGGGCCGATGGCTGATCGCCCCGAGTGGCGAACGACTATTTGGCGCTCAGCGGCTCGCCCGAGAACTGCCGGCGCGCGAGCACGCACGGCGCGCCGTCGTGCATGAACACGCTTGCGGCCAGCCCGAACGACGCGGCGAACAGCACGTACCACGCGGGCGCGACGGGCGACCCGCTCGCACGCGTCAGCCATGTGACGATGAGTGGCGCGAAACCGCCGAACACCATCACGGCAACGTTGTACGCGAGCGCGACGCCGGTCGATCTCGTCCGGTTTACGCGCTTCGTCAGCTTCGGCTCCGCCCTGCTTCCCTGCTTCCCTGCTTCCCTGCTTCCCTGCTTCCCTGCTTCCCTGCTTCCCTGCTTCCCTGCTTCCCTGCTTGCCGCTTGCCGCTTGCCGCTTTCCTGCTTCCGCGCTTTCCTCGCCTTCCTCGCTCGTCCTGCCCTGTACGCAAATCCGTCGTCAGCGATGCAGCGCCGAGCGCCGTCCGCATAGCGTGCAGCTAGTCCGTTTGGACGGCACGCCGCGCCGCCTTTGTTGCCATCATGACCGTCACTCATCGCGCGCCGGATGCCGCACGAAACGGCGCCGCGCCCGCCACGGAGACACCATGAACGACCCTATCCTCGGCCCCATCGACCAGATCGGCTATGTGGTCGCCGATCTCGACCGCAGCATCGCGCGCTGGCGCGCCCGCCACGATGTCGGCCCATGGACCGTGTTCCGCAACGTGCGGCTCGACGGCCGCTGCCTCGGCGAAGCGACGACGGTCACGATGGATGTCGGGCTCGCGTATCGCGCAGATCTGCAGATCGAACTGATCCACGTGACGAACGACGCGCCGTCGCCGTACCGCGATGCGCACGGACAACTGTTCGCGGGCCTGCATCACGTCGCATGGGTGGTCGACGATCTCGATGCCGCCGTCGCGCAACTTACGGCACGCGGGCTGCGCGTGGTGTTCGACGCGCACAACCCGGCCACGCGCGTCGCCTATCTCGACGACGCCGACGATCCAGGCGTGCGCGTCGAAGTAATCGAAGGTGCAGGCATGCGCGCGATGATCGCGCACGGCATCGCCGAAGCGCATACCTGGGACGGCGCCGATCCGGTCCGCATCATCGACGCGTCGGCCGCCGCCTGAGCGGGCCCGCGCGCGTCCCCCTTCACTCACAGGAGCAAACAGGATGAAACGACTCGAAGGCAAGGTAGCGCTGATCACGGGCGGCGCCCGCGGCCAGGGCGAGGCGGAGGCACGCCGGTTCGTCGCCGAGGGCGCACGCGTGGTGATCGCCGACGTGCTGGACGACGCGGGCCGGCGCGTCGCGGCCGAACTCGGCGACGCCGCGCGCTACCAGCATCTCGACGTGACGAACGAAGACGACTGGCGCACCGCCGTCCACGCGGCGCTCGCGCAATTCGGCCGGCTGGACATCCTCGTGAACAACGCGGCGATCCTGAAGCTCGTGCCGATCGAGTCCTGTTCGCTCGACGACTATCGCAAGGTGATCGACGTGAACCAGGTCGGCTGCTGGCTCGGCATGAAATCGGCATTGGCCGCGCTGAAGGCTGCGGGTGGCGGCTCGATCGTCAACGTGTCGTCGACGGCCGGGATGGAAGGCGTGGCCGGCGGCAGCGCGTATGTATCGAGCAAGTTCGCGGTGCGCGGGATGACGAAGGCCGCCGCGCTCGAGTTCGGCCGCTACGGGATCCGCGTGAACTCGGTCCATCCGGGCGGCATCGACACCGTGATGGCACGCCCGCCGGAATACGCGGATTTCGATTCGTCATCGATCTACAGCGGGCTGCCGATCGCGCGTATCGGCAAACCCGACGAGGTGGCGAGCCTCGTACTGTTCCTCGCGTCCGACGAATCCGCGTATTGCACGGGTTCGGAATTCATCGTCGACGGCGGGATGCTCGCGGGCAGCACGTTCCACTGATCCGCAGCGGAGTCGACACGCGCCCGCCTGCCCGGCGGGCGCTTTCGTTTTCAGCCGCGCGAAGGAGAAGTCAGGGGCGGCCTTCCATACGCGCATACAACCCAGCATCCTGAAACAACCATGCCGCCGGCGGATCTCCCGCGCGGCGGCACCGGTATTTCCAGCGCGCAGCGACGCGCGATGCTGCGCTCAATACCCCTTCGGCTGAATCGCCGGGGCGCCGACACCGCGCGCCGACTGCCTGCCGCCGCGCACGAGGAAACGTCCGCGCGCGCCGTACACGCCTTCCGCTTCCGGATACACCGTCAGCAGCACGAAATACAGCAGCCCGCCGACCGCCAGCGACACCGGCACGCTGAGATCGAGCCCACCCGCGAGGTTGCCGAGCGGCCCGACGAACTGGCCCGGCAGGTTCACGAACGACAGTCCGATGAAGGCCGCCGGCAGCCACGCACCCATCGCGCGCAGGTTCCAGCCGTGCGTGAACCAGTAGTGGCCGCCGCGCAGCCCGCGGTTGAACACCTGCAGGTCGTCCGCGAGATAGAAACCGCGGCGCGTCACGTAGCCGATCACCATGATCGCCATCCACGGGCAGCTGAACGTGTCGATCAGCGTCGAGAACGTCGCGACGCTTTCGACGAGGTTGAACCAGAAGCGGCCGACGAAGATGAACGCGATCGCGATCGTGCCGATCAGCAGCGTCGCGCGCACACGGTTCAGGAAGCGCGGGAACATGCTCGACACGTCGAGGCCCGTGCCGTACAGCGCGGTCGTGCCGGTCGACATCCCGCCGATGATCGCGATCAGGCACATCGGCAGCAGGAACCAGCGCGGCGACACGGCGAGCAGCCCGCCGACGTAGTCGTTCGACGCGATGAACGCGGGCGCCTTCGACGCGATGATGGTCGCGGTCGCGAGCCCGAAGAAGAACGGCACGAAGGTCGCGATCTGCGCGGCGAACACGGCGGCCATCACGCGCCGCTTCGGCGTCTGCTGCGGAATGTAGCGCGCCCAGTCGCCGAGCGTCGACGCGAACGACACCGGATTGCTCAATGCGACCAGCACGGCGCCGACGAACGCGGCCCAGAAGCCTGCGCTGCCCTGGTTCAGCGTGCCCGCGTAGTTCAGGTCGAACATCCCCGCGAACGCGAACAGGCCGGCGACGAACAGCAGGCTCGCCGCCCACACGGCGATCTTGTTGACCCACAGCATGAAGCGAAAGCCGTAGATGCAGACGATCAGCACGAGCACCGCGAACACCATGTACGCGGCGCCGAGTGTGAAGCCGTTGACCGGCACGCCGACCATGTCGTGCGCGCCGCCGACGAGCGCATCGCCCGAGCTCCACACCGCGAGCGAGAAGAACGCGATCGACGTGAGCAGCGCGAGGAACGACCCGACGATCCGGCCGTGAATGCCGAAATGCGCGCCGGACGACACGGGGTCGCTCGTGCCGTTGCGCGGGCCGAACAGGCTCATCGGCGCGAGGATGCAGGTGCCGGCGAGCACGCCCAGCACGATCGCGCACATGCCGGCCTTGAACGACAGCCCGACCAGCACGGGAAAGCTGCCGAGCACCGACGTGGAAAACGTGTTGCAGCCGCCGAACAGCAACCGGAACAGATCGATCGGACGCGCATAGCGCGATACGTCGGGAATACGCTCGAAACCGAACGATTCGACTTGGGTAATCCTGCCTTCAGTCATTTGTCTCCAGCTCCTCTGGCGCGTCGGTACGGCCCGCGACTGCGGCCATACGACACATCGTCATCGATTTGCGGCCACTCTAAACCGGATCGGGCAGCGCAAATATCACGCATTCGAGACGTTTACGACGAGGCAGAACAATGTTTCGCGACGGGGAATCGACCGGTTGGCGCGCCGCGCGGGCGGCCCGGGCGATGCAAGGTGCGCCGACCGATGCGCCGGGCCGCCGCCGGCGCGCGAGCCGGCCGGCGATCCGGCCCCGCCGAACGGCCGGCATCGCTGCAAGGCAGGCGCACGGAGTGCCATGCCGATCAACGAGACCGGCGCGGCATCGACCGTCGTCAGTCCGTGCGACGCCGTTGCGGGCCGGCAACGGGGACGCAGGCGCCTACCCGGCGATGCGAAGTCGATCGCCCGGCGGGCGAACCCGACGTCCCTGCCCGCCGCGCGACCCGCGCCCTCGCCCTACTCCCCCGATCGCGCGAGCGGACCGGGTGCCCGCTGCGCCGTTTCCGACGGCCAGCCGCCCGCGAGCGCCTTGTACAGCGCGACCGTCGATGCCGCGCTGCGCATCCGCCCGTCGGCCGCCGCGTCCTGCGCCTGCAGCAGCGTCCGTTGCGCGTCGAGCACTTCGTAGTAGTCGATCGCACCGGCCGAGAAGCGCGTCTGTGCAAGCTGTGCCGCGCGAGCGCTGTCGTCCGCCGCGCGCACGAGGTGCGCGGTCTCCTCCCGCGTGCGGGCGACACGCAGCAGCGCGTTCTCCGTTTCCTCCAGCGCGCCGAGCACGGTCTGCCGGTACTGCGCGAGCTGGCCGGCCGCGTCCGCGTCGCTCGCCGCGATCCGCGCGCGCACGCGGCCGACATCGAGGAACGACCAGTCGATGCCGAGCGCGATCAGGTTCGTATCGCTGCCCGCACGGAAGAATCCGTAGCTGCTCGTCGCGCTGCCGAGCAGCCCCGACAGCGTGAAGCGCGGAAACAGGTCGGCTGTCGCGACGCCGACGCGCGCGGTCGCCGCGTGCAGTCGTGCTTCGGCGGCAGCGACATCGGGGCGGCGGCGCAGCAGGTCGCCCGGCGTGCCGGGATCGATGTCGGCTGCAAGCGCCGGCAACGGTACCGGCACGCCTTTCGATGCGGCAGCGCTCGGGATGTCGAACCGGCCGATCAGCGCATCCGGCGTCTGCCCGGTCAACACCGCGAGCCGATGCTCGTCGACGCCGATCGCCGCTTCGTACACGGCGATCCGCGACGTCGTCGATTCGTACTGCGCGCGCGCCCGCGCCGCATCGAGCTCGGAGCCACGTCCCGCACCGACGCGCGCATTGATCAGCGCGAGCGTCTGCTTCTGGTTGTCGGCGTTCTCGCGTGCGATCCGCAGCCGCTCCTGCGAGCCGCGCAGATCCACGTACGTGCTCGCGACCTCGCCCGCGATCGCGACACGCACCGCGCGCACGTCGGCCGCACTCGCAGCCGTTTCCGCCCGCTGCGACTCGATCGAGCGGCGCACGCCGCCGAACAGGTCGAGTTCCCACGCCGCATTGATCCCGACACTGGAGATCGGCGTATCGCGCTGGCTGCGCGGCGCGCCGAACGCCTGGTCCCTGCTCGTCAGCTGATGGCCGATCCGGCCGCTCGCGGTAATCGTCGGATAGCGGTCGAACGCGGCCTGCGACAGCAGCGCGTTCGATGCGTCGTAGCGCGATACGGCGACCTGCAGGTCCTGGTTCGCGGCGAGCGCCGCATCGATCAGCTGCGTGAGCGCCGGGTCGCCGAAGCCGCGCCAGAACGCGGCATCGGCAGCGGCCGACGCGTCTGGCGACGACGCATCGGGCGTGGCCGGATGCGCGTCGCGCGCGAAGCGCGCGGCGCTCGCCGTAGCGGGCCGCTTGAAATCGGGGCCGACCGCGCACGCGGCGAGCGTCATCGACAGCGCGAGCGCGGAAAGACGGAATGCGGCGCTCATCGGTTTTCTCCTTCGAGGGTGCCGTGCTGTTCGCTCCACACGGCCGGCGTGCCGCGCGCGAGCTTGCGGATCGCCACGTAGAACACGGGCGTCAGGAACAGCCCGAACAACGTGACGCCGAGCATCCCCGCGAATACGGTGACGCCGGTGGCGGCGCGCACTTCGCTGCCCGCGCCGCCGCCGATCAGGAGCGGCACCGAGCCCGCGATGAACGCGACCGACGTCATCACGATCGGGCGCAGCCGCAGCCTGCATGCCTCGAGCGCCGCTGCGATCGCACCCTTGCCCTGGATTTCGAGTTCGCGTGCGAACTCGACGATCAGGATCGCGTTCTTGCACGCGAGCCCCATCAGCACGACGAGACCGACCTGCACGAACACGTTGTTGTCGCCGCCGGACAGCCACACGCCGAACAGCGCCGCGCACATGCACACCGGCACGATCAGGATCACCGCAAGCGGCAGCGTCCAGCTCTCGTACAGCGACGCGAGCACCAGGAACACGAGCATCACCGCGAGCGGGAACACGACGATCGCCGCGTTGCTCTGCGTGACCTGCTGGTAACTGAGATCGGTCCATTCGAGCGTGATGCCCGGCGGCAGCACGTCCTTCGCGATCTGCTGCAGCTTCGCGATCGCCTGCGACGACGACATCGCCTTCGGATCGGCGTCGCCGATCAGGTCCGCGGCCGGATAGCCGTTGTAGCGGACGACCGGGTCCGGCCCATACGCGGGCGCGACCGTCACCATCGAACCGATCGGCACCATCTCGCCTTTCGCGTTGCGCGTGCGCAGGTTCGCGATGTCCGCGGCCGTCTGCCGGTGACCGGCATCGGCCTGCGCCATCACGCGGTACACGCGGCCGAACGCGTTGAAGTCGTTTACGTACATCGAGCCGAGATAGACCTGTAGCGTGTTGAACAGGTCGGTGAGCGCGACGCCTTGCGCCTTCGCCTTCAGCCGGTCGACCTTCACTTCCAGCTGCGGGATGTTCGCCTGGTACGAGCTGACGGGATAACTCATCCCCGGCGTCTTCGCGACCGCGGCCTGAAACGCCGTCAGTGCCTTCTGCAATTCACCGTAGCCGAGCCCGCCGCGATCCTCGAGGTAAAGCGAGTAGCCCGAACCGTTGCCGAGGCCCTGGATCGGCGGCGGCATCAGCGCATAGGTGACGCCGCCGCCGATCGCCGCGAAGCGTGCGTTCAGGTCCGCGTTGATCTGCGCGGCGCTGCGGTGACGCTGGTCGAACGGCTTCAGGATCACGTACGAGTTCGTGATGTTCGGCGTGTTCACGCCTTGCAGCGCGTTCAGCCCGGCAAACGCCGGCACCATCTCGACGCCGTCGGTGCCGAGCGCGATCTTCGTCATCTGCTCGGTGACCGCGCTGGTGCGGGCGAGCGACGCGCCCTCCGGCAGCTTCGCGCCGGCGAACAGGTACAGCTTGTCCTGCACGGGGATGAAGCCGCCCGGCACCGCGTTGAACAGCAGCGCGGTCGCGGCGAGCAAGGTCGCATAGACCGCGAACACTGCGCCGCGCCGCTTCAGCGTACGCGCGACCACGCCGTGATAGCGATCGGAGCTGCGCTCGAAGAAGCGGTTGAACGGTTGAAACAGCCAGCCGAATGCGCGGTCGAGCACGCGGGTCAACGCATCCTTCGGCGCGCCGTGCGGACGCAGCAGTTTCGCGGCGAGCGCGGGCGACAGCGTCAGCGAGTTCACCGCGGAGATCACCGTCGAGATCGCGATCGTCACCGCGAACTGCCTGTAGAACTGGCCCGTCACACCCGACATGAACGCCATCGGCACGAACACCGCGCACAGCACGAGCGCGATCGCGACGATCGGCCCCGACACCTCGCGCATCGCCTGGTGCGCGGCGTCGCGCGGGCTCAAACCCTGTGCGATGTTGCGCTCGACGTTCTCGACCACCACGATCGCATCGTCGACGACGATCCCGATCGCGAGCACGAGCCCGAACAGCGTCAGCGTGTTGATCGAATAGCCGAGCAGGTAGAGCCACGCGAACGTGCCGACCACCGACACGGGCACCGCGACGAGCGGAATGATCGACGCGCGCCAGGTCTGCAGGAACAGGATCACGACGAGCACGACCAGCACGACGGCCTCGATCAGCGTGTGCTGCACCGCGCGGATCGATTCGCGCACGAACACGGTCGGGTCCCACACGGGACGATAGGCGACGCCCGGCGGGAAACGTTTCGACAGTTCGTCGAGCTTCGCATACACCGCCTTCGCGACGTCGAGCGCGTTCGCGCCAGGCGACAGGAAAATGCCGACCACGGACGAATGCTTGTCGTTGAAGTACGAGCGCAGCGTATAGTCGCCCGCGCCGAGCTCGATGCGCGCGACGTCGGACAGCTTCACGACCTGGCCGTCGTCGCCGTTGCGCAGCACGATGTCGCCGAATTCCTGCGCGGTGCGCAGCCGGCCGCGCACGTTGATCGACACGAGGAAGTCGTTTTTCTTCGGCGTCGGCTCCGCGCCGAGCTGGCCGGCCGACACCTGCACGTTCTGCTCGCGCACCGCGGCGATCACGTCGCTCGCGGTCAGCCCGCGCGACGCCAGCCGGTTCGGGTCGAGCCAGAGCCGCATCGCGTAGTCGCCGGAGCCGTACACGCCGACGTCGCCGATGCCGGTCAGGCGCGACAGCTCGTCCTTCACGTGCAGCGTCAGGTAGTTGCGCAGATACAGCGAATCGCGGCTGTTGTCCGGCGAATAGAGACTCACGTACATCAGCGGCGTCGGCGACTGCTTCTGCGTGGTCACGCCGTACTGGCGCACCTCGTCCGGCAGGCGCGACAACGCCTGGCTCACGCGGTTCTGAACGCGCACGGCGGCCGTGTCGGGGTCGACGCCCTGCAGGAACGTGACGACGACCTGCAGGCTGCCGTCCGAACCTGCGACCGACTTCATGTACATGATGCCTTCGACGCCGTTGATCGCCTCTTCCAGCGGTTCGGCGACCGATTCGGCGATTTCCTTCGGGTTCGCGCCCGGGTACGTCGCGCGCACGACGACGCTCGGCGGCACGACTTCCGGATATTCGCCGGCCGGCAGCATCGGGATCGAGATCAGGCCGATCGCGAAGATGACGATCGACAGCACGACCGCGAAAATCGGCCGGTCGATGAAGAAGCGGGAGAAATCCATTGCGGGCCTCCCGTTACCGCGCGGCCGGCGCGCCGGCGTCGGCCACGGCCACCGCTGCGGCCTGCGTGCCGCTGCCCGGGCCGGTGGCGGTGTCCGCATCCGCGCGTGCAGGCAGCACCTTCGGCTTCACCTGCGCACCCGGATAGTAGATCCGCTGCACGCCGTCGACGACCACGCGATCGCCCGGCTCCAGCCCCTTCTCGACGATCCGCTCGCCGTCCAGCGCACGGCCGATCGTGACGTCGCGACGCAGCGCCTTGTCGCCGGCGCCGATCACGTACACGTACTTGCGGTCCTGGTCGGTGAGCACCGCCTTGTCGTCGACGAGCAGCGCATCCTGGTCGCGACCGCTGACGAGCTGGACGCGCGCATAGAGGCCCGGCGTGAACGTGTGGTCCGCATTCGGCAGCCGCACGCGTGCACGGATCGTGCCGGTTTGCGGATCGAGCCGGTTGTCGAGGAAATCGACGGTGCCCGCATGCGGGAAACCCGTCTCGTTCGCGAGCCCCACGCGCACCGGATCGGCGCCGATCGCGCGATGCTTCGGGTCGGCGCGCCGCGCGTTGTAGCGCAGGTAGCTCTGCTCGTCGCAGTCGAAATACACGTAGACGGGGTCTTGCGACACGACGGTCGTGAGCAGCGTGTCGTCGGCGCGCGCGAGGTTGCCGGCGGTCGCGATCGCCCGGCCGACGCGCCCCGCGATCGGCGCACGCACCTCGGTGAAACCGAGATTGAGCTTCGCGTCGGCGACGGCCGCGTCGGCCGCCCGCAGGTCGGCGCGCGCCTGCTCGGCGGTCGCGCGCGCGTTGTCGAGTTCCTCCTGGGAAGTTGCATGCGCATCGATCAGTGTCCGCACGCGCTTGAGCTGCACATCGGCGAGGCTCGCGGCCGCGCGCGCCCGCTGCTGCTGTGCGTTCGCGCGGTCGAGCGCGATCCGGTACGGACGCGGATCGATCTCGAACAGCACCGCGCCCTGTGCGACGAGGTCGCCCTCCTTGTACGCGATGCGCTGCAGATAGCCGCTCACGCGCGGCCGCAGCTCGACCGCGTCGACTGCTTCGACGCGTCCGTTGAATTCGTCCGCGAGGCGGATCGTGCGCGGCGCGACGGTCGTCACGCCGACTTCGGGAAGCGGCTGGGCCGCCGTTTCGCCTTTGCCGTCGTGACAGCCCGACAACGCCAGCAGCAGTGCGCAGGCCGCGCCCAAAGGCGAGGTCCTGCGTAGGGATAAGGAGAGCATGATGCCTCGCGACGGGTTAAACTGCCGCGTAGCATAAAAGTTGAAGTTAACTTCAAGTCAAGCTTTCCCGGAGGGCGTCATGGGTATCGACGAAATCCCGCAATGGCCGCTGATGTCGATCCGCGAAGTGGCCGCGCGCAGCGGCGTGCCGGCATCGACGCTGCGGTTCTACGAGACGCGCGGGCTCATCAAGTCGCACCGCAACGGCTCGAGCCATCGCCACTATTCGCGCGCGGTGCTGCGGCTGATCGCGTTCATCGTGTTCGCGCAGAAGATCGGCTATTCGCTCGACGAGATCGCCGAACAGCTCGTGAGCCTGCCGGAAGACACCGCGCCGACCAACAAGGACTGGCAGCGGCTGTCGCGCGGCTGGAAACAGCGCGTCGCGAACCGGATCGAGGAACTGCAGCGGCTCTACATCAATCTCGACGAATGCATCGGTTGCGGCTGCCTGTCGCTGAAGCGCTGCAAGCTGACCAATCCCGAGGACCGCGCGGGCCGCAACGGGCCGGGCGCACGGCGCTGGCTCGGTGATACGCCGCCCGATCTCGACTGACGCATGCGCGGCGGCCGGCGCGATGCACGATGCCGCGCCGGCGTCCCGCGTCACCCGACCCGCCCGCCCCGCCGCTCACCGCGATCGCCGTGCCCGTGAGGGCGCCAGTCTGCCCAGACGTTGCCGGTTGGCAGCAATGGCAGTCCGGGCCCTGCCCGGCGTAAGGTCAATCGCGCCGGCGCGCCAGCCGGCTTCGCGTCGCGCGCGGCGCTCAGACGCTCAGGATGCCGAGCGCGACGTCGAGCACGGCCTGCCGGAACGCCTCCTGCCGCGTGGGCAGCGACGTGAACTCCAGCATCATGTGGCTGTACGACACCGTCGTGCCGACCGCGCTCGCGATCATGAAGAACAGCACGTTCGGATCGACCGGGCGGATCTCGCCGGCCTCGACCGCGTCGGCCAGCAGCGGAAACATCGCGTCGTGATACGGGCGCACGATCCGCTGCTGCAGGCAGTCGAGCCGCCCGCCCTCCTCGGTCGCTGCCGTCGAGAAGAACATGCCGATGTCCGGCTCCGCGAACTCGTGATCGACGCACAGCTCGATCGCGCGCCGCACGCGCTCGCGATGCGGCAATGACGACGTGCGCAGCGCGCGCAACGCGTCGAACAGCGGCTCGGCCAGGTCGACGATCTGCTCGACGACAGCCAGCCACAGCGTCTCCTTCGCGCCGAAATGATGGGCGATCAGCGCCGCGTCGATGCCCAGCTCGCGCGCGACCTCGCGCACGCTCGTCGCGTCGTAGCCGCGCTTCGCGAACGTGCGGCGCGCGGCCCGCAATATCACGTCCGGTCCGACGGACGCCTCCGCCAGCGGCCGCCCGCGCGTACGCCGCTTCGACGGCGCGCGCTCAGTGACTTCAGCCACGTTTACCTGCTCCCGTTGAATGAATCGAATGCCCGTGTCCGGGCCCCGGTTCGCGTCCGCGGAACCGGGTTGCCTGCCCGCTCCGTTGACACGCGAAGCCGGGAAGCGCTAGGATCATACCTTATTCATCACGTGATGATTTATTCATGACAACGCCTACTCGCATCGTGATCGTCGGCGGCGGCATCGCCGGATTGCAGCTCGCAACCCGCCTCGGCGAACGTCTCGGCCGCACCGGGCGCGCCCAGGTCACCGTGGTCGACCGCAGCCCGACCCATGTCTGGAAGCCGATGCTGCACACGATCGCGGCCGGTACGCGCGACGTGCAGCAACAGCAGGTGATCTTTCTCGCCCATGCGCGCGATCACGGCTACACGTACCAGCCCGGCGAATTGACGGGGCTCGATTGCGCGCGCCGTCGCGTGCAGCTCGGCGAGATTCGCTCGCAGGACGGCGAACGCGTGGTCGACGCGCGCGAACTCGAATACGACGTGCTGATCCTCGCGCTCGGCAGCCAGGCCAACGATTTCGGCGTGCCGGGCGTGCGCGAGCACTGCTACTTCATCGACAGCCAGCGGCAGGCCGAAACCTTCAACGAAGCGCTGCGGATGCGCGTGTTCCGCAGTATCGCGCGCGACGAGCCGTTTCGCGTCGCGATCGTCGGCGCGGGCGCGACGGGCGTGGAGCTGGCGGCGGAGCTGAGCCGGCTGCTGGAAGTGGCGCAGGCGTATGGCGACGCGACGGTGCGCGAGCGGCTGCGGCTCACGCTGCTCGAAAGCGGCCCGCGCATCCTCGCCGCATTTCCGCCGCGGATTTCCGCGTCGGCGCAGCGGCGGCTCGAGCAGATCGGCTTTCACGTGCTGACGTCCACGCGCGTGACGGCGGCCGATGCGAACGGCTTCCACTACGGCGACGGTTCGTTCGCCGGAGCGGATCTGATGGTGTGGGCGGCGGGTGTGAAGGCGCCCGATTTCATGCAGGCACTGGGCGGGCTCGACACGAACCGCGCGAACCAGATCCTGGTCGGGCCCACGCTGCAGGCCACGGCCGACGAGCACGTGTTCGCGATCGGCGATTGCGCGAGCCTGCAGCCCGACGGCCAGGAACGGCCGCTGCCGCCCACCGCGCAGGTGGCGACCCAGCAGGCCGAACATCTCGCGAAACACCTGCCCGCCTGGCTCGAGGGCAAGCCGCTGCCGCCGTTCGCGTTCCACGATTTCGGCGCGCTCGTGTCGATCAGCGACTACGACGCGTTCGGCACGCTCGGCCAATTCGGGTTCTTCCGCGGCGGCTTCATCCAGGGGCGTTTCGCGCAATTCAGCCACCTGATGCTGTACCGGCGCCACCAGCAGGCGCTGCACGGATTCTCCAAGGCGACGCTGCTGTGGCTCGCCGAACGGATCAACGGCTGCGTGCAACCGCGCATCCGCCTGTCGTGACGCCGCGTTTCGCGGCGTCGCCCAACGTTTCGAGGAAAGCAAAGATGAGCAACAGTGCAGTTGCCTGGCTCAGGACCGTCGCCGCGATCGGCAGCTTCGACATGCCGTCCGTTTCATGGGCCGCCCCGCGACGGCGCAGCATCACGCGCGATCGCCTGCCGTCGTGGGATGCGACGAGCCAGCCGTCGATCAGCGTGCTCGAGCGGCCCACGGCCGACACCGTGATGATTTCGTGGTGCGACGCGTGCACCGGCCACTACGGCTACCAGAAGTGGCGGTTGTTCACGACGCGCAAGCGCGGCGTCTGCGCGCTGTCGGGGCGGCCGATCGCGCGCGGCGACAGCGTCTACGCGCCGCAACTGCTCGGCTCGGCGCCGGGCAACGCCGCCGCGATGGTGCTGGCGGCGTGCATCGACGAGGCGTGTGCCGCTTAAACGGACGTCGCCTGACCGGCACCATAGGCCGGATCGCGGTTCTGCCGTTCCAGTTCCGCGTCGAGATGCGCGGCATGCGCTTGTGCTTCGGACTCCGACATCAGCTCGCCCTCCCACTTCGCGACCACCGCGCTGGCGATCGAATTGCCGACCGCATTGGTGGCCGAGCGCCCCATGTCGAGGAACGTGTCGACGCCGAGAATCAGCAGCAGCCCCGCTTCCGGGATGTCGAACTGGTGCAGTGTCGCCGCGATCACGACGAGCGATGCGCGCGGCACGCCGGCCATCCCCTTCGACGTCAGCATCAGGACCAGCAGCATCGTGACCTGCGTGCCGAGCGACAGGTGGATGTTGTACGCCTGCGCGATGAACAGCGACGCGAACGTGCAGTACATCATCGAGCCGTCGAGGTTGAACGAATAGCCCATCGGCATCACGAAGCTCGAGATCTTGCGCTTCACGCCGAAGCGGTCGAGCGCGTCGAGGATCTTCGGATACGCGGCTTCGGAGCTCGCGGTCGCGAACGACAGCATGAACGCTTCCTTGATCAGCACCAGCAGCTTGAATACGCGCGGCCCGAGGAACAGCAGGCCGGCGATCACGAGCGTGCTCCACAGCAGGAACAGGCTCACGTAGAAGTCACCCATGAACACCGCGAACTTCAACAACACCGACAGCCCGTTGACCGCGACGGTCGCGGCCATCGCCGCCAGCACCGCGAGCGGCGCGAGCTTCATCACGTAACCGGTGATCTTCAGCATCACGTGCGCCAGCTGGTCGATCGCGGCGACGAGGATCTTGCCGCGCTCGCCGAGCGCCGACAGCGCGACGCCGAAGAACATCGAGAACACGACGATCTGCAGGATCTCGTTGTTCGCCATCGCCTCGGCGATCGACTTCGGCACCATGTGGCTGACGAAATCCTTCAGCGTGAACTTGGAGGTCGCGAGATGCGCGGATGCGCCGATATCCGGCAGTGGCAGGCCGAGGTTCTCGCCCGGGCGCAGCAGGTTCGCCATCAACAGCCCGAGCAGCAGCGAGATCAGCGACGCGGTGACGAACCAGCCGAACGCCTTCACGAACACGCGTCCCACCGACGAAGCGTCGCCCATGTGCGCGATGCCGACGACGAGCGTCGAGAACACCAGCGGGCCGATCACCATCTTGATCAACCGCAGGAACACGTCGGACACGAGGGAGATGTAGCCGGCGATCTCGGTCGCGGACTGCTTGTCCGGAAACTGCGTATAGATCATGTAGCCGATGAAGATGCCGGCCGCCATCGCGAGCAGGATCCAGACTGCCGCAGACATTCGTTTGTTCATAACGGAACTCGATGCACGGAGCAGGAATGAAAAAAAATGCGCGCGTCAGTGCCGTGCCACGGCGCGCATTGCGGGTCGGTCGGGCCCGGCATTCCGGGCACCCGCCCCGCCCGATACTGCGGACGTCCGCGAACGGACGCGCTGTCGCTGCCCCGGCGCTCGCGCGATGGCGAACGCCGGGGCAACCGTTCAGCCTGGTGCAATCAGATCAAATCAGCTCAGGTCAGTAGCCGATCGCCGAACCGGCCGGGCGGCGCGGATCGTTGACGCCGTAGATGTAGCCGACGCGCACGTTGCCCGACACCGACGAATCGTTGCCGGAACTCTGATGGCTCACCGCCTCGGTGCCGGGCAGGCCGACCATGATCAGCTCGGCGGCGCCCCACGGCGTCTGCTCGACCATCTTGTAGCCCATGTTGCGCAGGATCGCGAGCGTGTCGGGCGACAGGCCACGGGTCTCGTAATAGACCTGGTCCGGCAGCCATTGATGATGGATGCGCGGCGCACCGACCGCATCCTGCGGCGTCATCCCGTAGTCGATCACGTTCAGCACGGTCTGCAGCGTGATCGTGATGATGCGCGAGCCGCCCGGCGAGCCGACCACCATGAACACCTTGCCGTCCTTCTTCACGATCGTCGGCGCCATCGACGACAGCGGACGCTTGCCCGGCGCGATCGAGTTGCGCGTGCCCTGCACGAGGCCGAACAGGTTCTGCGCGCCGACCTTGACCGTGAAGTCGTCCATCTCGTCGTTCAGGAAGAAGCCCGTTCCCGGCGCGATCACCACGGCGCCGAAGCGGCCGTTGACGGTGTACGTGGTCGACACCGCGTTGCCGTCGCGGTCGATGATCGAGTAGTGGGTCGTCTCCGGCTTCTCGTGCACGCCGATACCCGGCTGCACGTCGACCGATGCCGTCGCCAAGTCACCGCTGATCTGCTTGCGGATCTCGGCCGCATATTGCTTGCTCGTCAGCTTGGCGACCGGATTGTCGATGAAGTTCGGGTCGCCCAGCAGCGTGTTGCGATCCTCGTACGCGTGGCGCATCGCCTCGGTCATGTAGTGGACCACCGACGCCGACTGGTAGCCGAACTTGCGCAGGTCATACCCTTCGAGCACGTTCAGCGTCTCGCACATGGTCACGCCGCCCGAGCTCGGCGGCGGCGCCGACACGAACTCGTAGCCGCGATACGTGCAGGTCAGCGGCGCCATGTCCTGCGCGCGATACGACGCGAAATCGGCCGCCGTGATCACCCCGCCGCCGCGCTTCGCCGCGGCTTCGACGACCTTCGGAATCTCGCCGTGATAGAACGCGTCGGGGCCCTGCTCCGCGATGCGCTCGAGCGTGCGTGCCAGGTCCTTCTGCACCAGGCGGTCGCCCGGCTGCAGCGGCGTGCCGTCCGGGCGCAGGAAGATGCGCGCGGCTTCCGGGTCCTTCCTGAAGCGCTCGATCGTCGTGTCGAGGATGTCCGTATCGCCGCGCGTCAGCACGAAGCCGTCGCGCGCGAGCCGGATCGCCGGCTCCATCACCTGCCTGCGCGTCAGCTTGCCGTACTTGCGCTGCGCGAGGTCGAGACCCGCGACCGTGCCCGGCACGCCGACCGCGCGATAGCCGTACAGGCTGTCGTCCGGAATGACGTTGCCGTTCGCATCGAGATACATGTTCGCCGACGCCGCGGCCGGCGCGGTCTCGCGGAAGTTGATGAAGCGGTCGCGGCCGTCGGCCAGGTGCAGGGTCATGAAGCCGCCGCCGCCGATGTTGCCGCAGCACGGATTGGTCACCGCTTGCGCGTAGCCGACCGCCACGGCGGCGTCCACCGCGTTGCCGCCTTCCTTGAGGATGTCGACGCCGATCTGCGACGCGAAGTGCTGCGACGACACGACCATGCCGTTCTTCGCTTCCACCGCGGGTTCCGAAGCGGCGAGCGCGCCTGCGCTGATGGCCGACAACAGGGTGAGTACGACGAGCCGCCTCATGACGAAATCCTCCAGACGAATGACCGGGCCATACCGGGATGCGCAACCGACTCGGAAGGCCGGACGACGCTGCTGATCCGGCATGTAATAAACCATACATTCCGGCGAGGCCGCGATCATAGCATCGGCATTTTCATGTCAAAACCTAGGGTAATTACTGAATTCTCGATGAATTTATGGAAAGGTTCCGAACGATAATGTTTAATACATTACATAATCAGCCGATTGACGGCCCGAATGATGCGCCCCTCTAATCTGTGGCCTCACACGGTCCGCGGCGCGGCGATCGGCTAACATGCACGGCGTCGCCGGCAGACGCATGCCTGCCGTTTGTCATTCATTCAGATAAAAACAAGCCGGAGTGCCCGATGGGGACAAGCATCAGGGCGTTGCTGCTATCCCAGATGGATAGCTTCACGCCGTCGGAACAGAAGGTCGCGCACGCGCTGCTGGAGCGCTATCCGAGCCTCGGGCTCGGGCCAATCGCGAGCTTCGCGAAGCAAGCCGAAGTCAGCGACCCGACCGTGTTCCGCTTCGTCGTGCGAATCGGCTTCCCGAACTACTCGTCGTTCCAGCAGGCGCTGCACGACGAGATCGATACCGCGATGAATTCGCCGCTCGCGCGGATGGATGCGTTCCACTCGGAATCGGGGATGCGCGACAGCCATGCGGCGATCTTCCAGCGGCTCTCGCAATCGCTTGCCACCACGATCGAGGGACTCGACGCGGCGGCGTTCGACGAAGCGGTGACGCTGCTGGCCGATCCGGAAATCCGCGTGTTCTGCGGCGGCGGGCGTTATACCGCGCCGCTCGCGTCGCTGTTTTCGTTCACGCTCGCGTATGCGCGCCCGCATGTGCAGTACGTCGAGCCGAACCTGAATCTCGCGTCGGTGTCGCTGACCGACATGGGGCCCGGCGACGTGCTGGTCATTTTCGATTTTCGCCGCTATCAGAAGGACAGCATCCGGTTCGCGCAGGCCGCGCACCAGCTCGGCGTGCGCGTGCTGCTGATCACCGACGAATGGCGCTCGCCGATCAGCGCGTTCGCCGAGATCGTGCTGCGGATCCAGGGGCGCCCGTTCGCGATGCTGCAGACCAACGTGCCGGCGCTGGCGCTCGCCGAAGCGCTGGTGATCGGCGTGACGAACCGGCTTCCCGAACTGGCGCGGCAGAGGATGGAGAAGATCGAGGGGCTTAGTACGGGCGGGATCGAGCAGGATGCGAATCAGTGGGATTTGCCGGAATGAGGGGCATATGGTATTCGTCGGGGAAAACCGCCGGAGCGACGTTTTCCCGCCTTATTCCGAAACGATCACTTCGACGCGTCGATTCCTGGCCCTTCCCGACTCGGTACTGTTGTCCGCCAATGCATCGGCATCTCCGCGTCCTTCCACGTTGATGCTCGGCACCGGTACGCCAGCCGCGGCTAGAATCCGGGCAACATGTCGCGCGCGCGCTTCGGAAAGCGCCTGGTTGGAGACCTGACGTGCCGAATTGGCCGGCGCGCTGTCCGCATATCCCACGACGCGGACAACCGCGCCTTCGATCATCACCGCGATTTCCCGTCCGGCCGAGGCCACGACGGAAGCCCCCCAAGGCGCCACCACCACACCGCCCGGCACAAACATGCCGCCAAAGCGAAGCGTCAAGGTATTGCGCGCCGGATCCCGGATCAGTTCGACATTGCCTGCTGCGATTTCGTCACGGAGCCGCTGTTCCAGATTGCGAGCCAGCGAGTCAAACGGCGACACGCGTTGCACCTCTCTCGATCCGGCCCAATGGCCCACCACGGCATATCCCGCAGCGCCCAACAGCAACGCAGCGGCCATACCGACAACAGCCCGAATGCGCGACGACCGGCGCATAGCCAAGGGACGCACCCATGGATCGACCGTCCGTCGCATTTGCCTGACCGGCTCCGTTACGTGGGTCATGCCCAACCCACCCGTCACAACCACGTCGTGCACGCGCTCACGAATGACCTTCAAGCGCTTCTGGCCGTCACGCTCGAATCGGTAACGCCCGCGAAATCCAAGATCGAGTATGTTCTGGTACAACTCGATCAGATCGAGGTTCTCGCGCGGGCTGTGTAACGACTCATCGATCAGTTGGAATATACGGTCACCGCCCTGACGATCGTGACCCATCGCAGTAGCCAGTCCGTTGACTTGCCATTCGACACCGGTTGTCTCTCCTTTTCCCCAACGCGTTTGCATCGCAGACTCATCGAGCGCCGAGCACAGGCAATAGCTTGCGCTTCTGACATGCTCCGGTCGGAGGTCGAGTTCACCGCAAATCCGCGTAAACAGCCGGATTTCATGCTCCAGCCACCGCCGCCGCCGCGCAACCGAATCGGCATCGAGAATTTCGGGCCTATCGGCCAACGCGCCCAGCAGGGTGCGCGCTGCCTCGAGCAGCGGGTTGACCGACTGCTCCACCATCTTGAGCCTGGTAGCGACAGATGGCGACGCCAGGACCCCGCCATGGTTTCGCGAATCGGCTGTTAAGAGACTCATCTTGATCGCCCCTCTTCGATTCAACGGGAAACGCTTCCGGCGCTTATCGGCAACATGCCCCGAGGCAATCCCGGCGGGGGGCCGCTATCCGGCAATTTGAACATCGCCATCGAGGTCGGGCACCGGAATGTCTTCAACACGTCGCTCGTCAACGGATTCGCGACAACGCCAACGCTCGCGATGTCGAGTACCGCCTCACGACTGTCAAAACTGAACGCGACTCTTGTGCGGCCCGGCGTGGCCGCGCCGACCACCTGGCCTTTCTGAAGCAGTCGCATCAATGCCCACGGACCGTCAGTCGAGATCGTGGACGTGTCCGGCCGGATGCGCGGACTGGCCGTGATCTCTGCGTGGACGCCGCCCCGCGGCCCTGGCCACGTAACCGTGAAGGGTGCGACCGGACCATGCTGGTAAAGCGTGGTCTGTCCGTCTATGTCGAGCGAGAGGCTCATGACCGTCGGCGCAAGCTCCGGAATTCGGATGGCGGCCTTCCACGTCATCTGCTTGTGGCCTGGATCGTTGAAGAAGATGTCGCGAATCGCCTTCGCATGCTCGAATGGTTCGAGGTTCGGCCCCTGCACGGGTTCCGTCGCACCCGGCAGCGTTCGATAGCGCCATGGCTTTGCGGACGTATCGACAAACGGTGCCAGCGTCTTCACGAAGAAATCGTCGATCACACCGCCCTGTGCGAACACGCGCGTGAAGTCCTCAATACCGACGTCGCGCTTGCTGTCGGGCGAAAACGGGTAGTTTCCCTCGATCGTCAGTCGACAGGCGTCGCCGACCACCGCCTGCATCTGGCGCGATAGCAGTTGACCGATCCCCTGATTGACCTCGCGCGACCCATCGGCGGCAAGCTTGAGCAAGATTGCGCGGAACGGCGCAGGCATCGTATCCGCGGCCATCTTGAGTTTTGCCGCCGTGTCGCTCGCCGGCGGCATGCTGTTGTTCGACAGCGCGTTATCAGCGACGGTAAGCGCCGTGTAATAGTCGTTCAGCAGGCTGGCGACGCCGTCCAGTGCCGTCTTGTCCGCCTGGGTGCCGGCCGATTGCGCATCAAGCTGTGCATCCGCGTTTCCCGTTACGACCTCGCGCAACGCCGCGAAACGATTGTCGACGAGTTCCCGCTCGACACGCTCCGATGCTCGAATTCCAAGCACCTTGTCGGCTTTCTGGTTCAGTTGATCGGCGGCCTTTTGCAGCAGTGAACCGTTCGACGCAAGCGATTGCTGCGTAAGCGTCGTCTCGCGTACCGCAGCGCGGGCAAGACGTGCGAGCGGCGAATCGGGCGCCGCAAAGCTGCGCAGCACCTTCAGATCGAACGCGAGACTCGTGCCGCTCACGGTCCGGATATCGTTTAGAAACGCCTCCCACTGCTGCGCGTACTCCATCAGGTATTCGCGGCGAACGGCGTCGGTCAACGCATCGTCCGCGCCGGCAGTATTACTTACAATCTCAGCCGTTTTTTTTTGAGCCTCGCCCAAGTACGAGCGCCCCATCACCCATGCGTCGTCGTCGCGCGCGATCTGCACGAACTCAGGCAGCCGCTTGTCGAACAGATTCCGATAACCGTCGAACGTGAACAGACCCGACACACCGCGCGACAACGGTGCGTCGCTCGCACGCGTGAACACCGTGCCGGCCTGCGGGCCGACCGCGCGCAGCAACGTGAACTCGTCCGGTGCTTCCTTGAGCATGGCCACCTTCGCGCGCTGGTAAAGGCGGTCGGTGGCATTGCTGCCGTCAAGAAAGGCACGTGTCTGCTGTACCAGAGTGTCGTTGCGGATCAGCGGAGACTGCACGACACGTTCGCCGGAGAAGAGCTGCTGCACGTGGTCGATCATCGACGCCCTTCCACCAAAAGCAGCGGCGCTGTCGGTCTTCGCCCAGTCGTCGAGCACCCATGCCTTGACGTCTCCTGCATTGAACTTCGCCTTGTCGTACAGCATCAGGTACACGCGAAGCGCATCGTAGGCCGCCTTCGGATCCTTGTTGGCAATTGCACCGGACATAATCTCTTCCAGGCGATGCACGATCTGCGGCAACAGCAGATTGTCTTCGAGCGCATCATAAGTGTGACGACTTTCAGCGGCAATGTCCGTCGGCGTGTAGAGACCGTAGCGCCACGCGCTGTCCGGATCGGACAGGTCGAGCCCCGGGAAAGCAGGCAGATTGCGCGCCTCCGTCAGCGTGTCGGGCACGGCTTGCAATTTGGGCGTCTTGTACAACGTCGTGACGCGGGCGGTTAGCGCCTGCACCTTGCTGCCAATCGTGTCGAGATAGTCGCTGTTGTTGCCGAAGCTCACGCGCAAACCAATCGCCAGCCATACGAACAACATCAGCGCCAATGCATGACCGATCAGGCGCAAGAGCCGGTAGCGATATTCCCAACGCAGGTTGGGACTCACGAGATGCGCCTCCGCGAACACGACACGGGTCAGGAGATCGTGCAGGAAGAACCCCTGATTGCCCTCGGCACGCGCCGGTGCGACAGGGACGTGGTCCTGAGTCGACAGAAGACGTTGAACAACCGTATGGCGCTCCGCCACGATCTCGCTGCCCCGTTGCCGGGCACTCGTGAAGTACACGCCGCGCAACGTCGAATGGAGTTGGGTGTCGTCGTAGCGAGAATCAAGGAATACCCGGTCGATCAGGTCGAGCAGCGGCCCGAGCAGCGCGGAAAACTCCTCTGGCACTGCGGCAAGCTTTCGCCGCTTGTGCAAATCGTACTCATCCTGCAGATGCGTATCGATCGAACCCTTCAGCCGCTCCGCCAGTTGGGTGAGCTCGTGGTGACAACGCGCACGCAGCCCTTCCTTCGCAACCGTTTCCTTGCCGTATGGAAGCGTGAAACCCCATGCCTGCGCTCGCCCCTCCGACGTGAGTGCCCCGAAGTACTCGGCAAAGCCCGCGAGGCGGTCCATCTTCGTGACCATCAGGTACACGGGGAAGCGGATGCCCAGTTCCTGTCTCAACTCGGCCAGCCGTGCGCGCAATGCGGTAGCCTCGGCGACGCGTGCCTGTTCATCCGCGCTTGCCAGCGTCGCAAGGTCGATCGTCAGCAAAGCGCCGTTGATCGGCGCGCGTGGCCGGTTCCGGCGCAATATGCCGAGAAACCCGAGCCATTCCGCGCGATCGATCTCCTGTGGACGGTCGCGCGCGTCGGGACGATTCGGAACGACATCGACGCTCAATTTCGAGGCGGCGACCGCTTCAGACTTCCCGGGGGCGTCCTGTTGCGTGTCACCGGCAGAACGTTCCGTGCTCGTCGACACGTTGGCGGCATCCTTGCCGGATGCATCGGCGGCCGGCTTGTTCGGTTCAGCGACGAGTGCGTCGGCACCCCCGACCATCGATGTGCAATGACGCGTGTAGTAGCCGGTCGTGTCGATCAGCACCGCATCGTTCGTCAGCCACCAGTCCACCGCGGCAGCATCGGCAGCAGGTTTCCCGGCAGCGCGCTGCATCTGCTCGGCAACTGGAAACGCCAGCCCACCGTTCATCAGCATGCTGGTCTTGCCGGACCCTTGCGAACCAAGTGTGATGTACCAGGGCAACTCGTACAAATAGCGCTTGCCCTGGAACAGCTTGCCGAGACCGCGCGCACCGGTACGCATCGATTTCAGGCGCGCGAGCGCGCTCGTCACACCCCCTTCGACTTTCCGAAGACGGGAAGCTGCGAGCGGATCCTCCTTCTTGCGATCCAGACGCAGCATCTTTTTCATGAACGCATCGTCTTCACGCATTTTCTGCCAAAGGCGAAACATTCCGACGAGGACGAAAACGGCCGCCACCAGTGCGATCGCGGTAAGCCGGGCCGACGCCGATTCAAGCGGCGCCATGTGCCCCAGCGAAAGCAGCGGCCCCGCGTACCAGATCAGCAAGCAAAGCAACGCGGCACATACGATGCTGATCGACCACCCCACGAGCCAGAGCAGCACGCCGACGAGCAGCAACGCGATCATCAGCACGCGCACGCCGGCCCCGGCGAGCGGCTTGAGCCCGCCGAATGCGAAGAACGGACCGACGAACCAGATCACCAGTGAGACGACAACCAGTGCGAGGAACGCGAGGAACTGGCGCGAGGCCAAAAACGACAGGAACTGGAACTTCTTCATGTGTTATTCCGGAAACGGATCTCGCTTATCGTGCGACGTCGATCTCGACGCGGCGGTTTTGCGCGCGGCCCTGCGCGGTGCGGTTGTCGCCGACCGGATCCGCATCGCCCTTGCCGACGGCTTCGAGGCGGTTAGTCTGTACCCCGGCGGCTTGCAGCATCTGCATGACCTGGGTGGCCCGCTCTTCCGACAGCACCTGATTCGACGCGAAATGGCGACTGCGAATCGGCACGTTGTCCGTATAGCCGAGAACCGTGACCTTGCCCGGCACCTTGGCGATCTCGGCCGCGATCTTCGCAATCAGCGGATTCATCGATGCCCGAACCGAAGCGCCACCGGGCCGGAACATCGCGTCGCCGCGGAACGTGACGGCGCTGCGGCGAGCGTCTTCTTCGACACTGACGGTGCCGGTAGCGATTTCATCCTTGAGCAACTGCTTGAGGTGCAGTTGCGGCGGCGGTGCAGGCGGCGGCGTCATGCGGGCGATGTCGGCAATCCGCTTCTGGACGTCCGCGCTGCGACTGAACAGTTCGTACTTGAACCATCCGAACAGTCCGAGCAGGACCACCGATAGAACAGTTGCGGTAATCCACACCGGGAAATCGTAGAACGACGGACGCTTGCCCTTTGCGTTGGATTGCCAGTGGGGAGACAGCGTCAGTGGCACGGGTTCGCGTTGCGACGTGATGACGTTGTAGAGCCGCTGGCGAATCGCGTCGTGCTTGCGCGCGCCATCGGCCGCACCGCGGTAGCGCCCTTCGAAGCCGAGACTGAGAATCCGGTAAATCACTTCGAGCAGGTCTCGGTGCTCGTGAGGGTCTTCGAGCAAGCGACCGATCAGCAGGTAGACCTTGTCGCCTCCATCGAGGTCGCCGTGGAAGGTGGTTGCCAGCCCCTCTTTGATCCATGCAATCCCCGACGAACCGGCCTTGCCCCATGCGGTTTGCGTTACCGTTTCGTCCAGCGCCGTGCACAGGCAATATCGGGCGCCAATCATGTGGTCGCGTCGGATATTGGCTTGCTCGCATAGCCGCTCGAATACCCGAACCTCCTGCTCGAGAAGCGCGCGTAACGACGCGATCGCGTTCTTCGATGCAAATTTCTCCGGCATGTCGGCCTGTGCGCGCAGCAGGACGCGGGATGCTTCGAGCAATGGATTTTTCGCCCGGCTCACTGCCGCCAGTCGTTCGACAAACGGCTCTGGCGGTGGCCCCTCCCGCAACGACGCCGGACGCGCAGCAGAATTTTTGACCGCCTCTTTCACAGTTGTGGACGATGCCGATTCAGGGGTATTGCCCGGTTCCTCATCCAACACGGTGGACTCCACGGGTCCGCTCACTCTTGCCATACCTTAGTCTCCAATGCTTGCCGTACCGCTACCGATCAGCGTGCAACCGCATTCGGACCGGTGGCCGTGCAGCGCGACTCGCCTGCCATTGATCGTGAAAGTCGGATGGGCTTCGACGATCTTGTTGATGCCGTGCGGGCGTCCGTCGGGATACGTCATTGGGCAATCGACCAAATCGAAAAGACGCGCGATTCCCTTGTCCCCGATCTGATGTGTTTCAGAGCCGGTCACGACGCGTCCGCCGTGTGATGTAGCGTCACCGACGACGATAATTTGTAGTGCCATACTGTTCGCTCTCTCGCGAGAAAATATTGCCAACGGATCAGGCGCGTGCACGACCATTGCGGACCAGTTCACGCCACACGTGGGATGGCACGCCGTCCATCGCCGAATGAAACGTCTTATCAAGCCGCTTCCGCTTGCCCAGCGCTTCTGCAATTTCCGGGTTCCGGTCGAACTCCATTCCGTACAGGTACGTTTTCCGGCAGAAGCCGAGTTTGTCGGACGGTTCAGTCAACCCCCAATGCAGCGCTCGTTCATAGCGCGGCATGAAGTCGGCGAGTCGATCGAGATAGGTAAGCGCGCCATCGACCAAACCAGCGTCGATCATCACCGCGAGCAATTCGTCCGGCTCCGTATGCGCGGTCAACGAATCGATATCCCCCTGTTCGAGTTCGATCAGGATGGATCGGCAGATTTTTGCGCCATGCAGCGTATCGTTCTCGACATGCTGCCAGTCCGCATGCCGGCCGCGATACATCCATCGATCGATCGGCCCCATGAAAATGTCGCGAATAGATTCACCCCATACGTCGAACACCGCACCGGTGTTACGGGGATCGAAGAACCTCACCATGGCTGCCACACCGTCTCCAATGTCCGCAAACAGGAAGGCGCGAAGATGAGCCGCCAATTGATCGATCGGAACTCGCCCCCAGGCAAGCGACAGGCAAGGCGAATGCCGATCGATGCGATCGAGCTCGGTCACCCAGGCCGCGTCCGGGTCCTGCACGGGCATGAGAAAGAGCGACGCCAAACCCGACTCTGCCTCGGGCAGCCCCTCATAGACGTTCATGCACTCCACGCCGGCTTGCTCGCGCACTGCTTGCAGTGGTTCAGGCGCTGCCGCGCCATCTATCAGCGCGAACAGACGAACGTGTCTCTCGTTGATATGGGATTGCATGTATCTTGCCGATATTGCTGTTTCGAATAGATTTGCTTCGGTCACGCATGCGACGCGGAAACCACGTCAAGCAATCGCTGTCTCTACCCGATCGAACATGTGGAGTGCGACCGCAAGCGGATCCTGGCCGAGCCAGGACAGGCGCTTCTTGCCGACGAACACCACGCGCGGCCATCCGTATCCGCCAGGCGAGTATTCGTGGAAATACGGCACGCGGAACCAGCACCGGCTGTCGTGAACGTAGTCGTCGAACAGTTTGACTGCCCCTTCGGGTAACGAATTGAACGCCTGCTCAGACGTATGTTTCTTCAGAAACGACTCCACTTCCGCGACCGGCTTAGGCAGCACGTCGTCGGCAACGTTGTACGTTTGCATCAACGAAGTACGCGCTGCATGAAACTTGATCACGCCGACGTCTACCAACGACATTCGCGGCGCATCAACGTCCGACGAAGCCGCGCCGGACGAATCGCCGAGGGGGCGTGCGTGCCGCACCGAGAGAATCGGCTTCGGCTGGGTATTCACGTCGTGGCTCAGCGGTATAACCGTCGCGTCGGATACATCGACCGACAGATGTGCACGCTGTTCAGAGTGCAGGTGCGCCACCAACAAACGCATTTCCTCCGCGCCCTGAAGCAAATCCGTCTTGTCGTTGACCGTGATATCGCCTTCCCCTTCTCCTGGGCGGCCAGACTGCGGGCGCTTGTCCGCGGCGACGTCGGCGTAGGCGATCTCCGCGTATATCTCCTCCATCCGGGTCTGAATCTCGAGATCGACGTCATCGACTTCTTTCTGTGCAGCATCTACCGCAGGAATATGCTCCGGGTAAGGTTGGCTCGTTTTCGCACGAGACAACTCTATCAATGCCTTATTGCGCTTGGCGTTCAACTCCCGAAGGCGCGAATCGTCCGACTTGGCCTTCTCGACTGCCTGCATCATCTTGCGTGGCGTCAGTCGATCCTCCCGTGCACGCTTATAGAAACCCTGGTTCGTAACATAGGAGCCCATTGCGAACTGCGCGCGCAACGCACGCCAGCTCAACATCTGTGACATGCCGAAAGACATGGCCTCCTCCACGCTGCTGATCGGGGGGGGGGTTGTCTTCAGCCAGGCGTTGAACGCTGCGATGGTGTCGGCGTGGAGTTTGAAATCCTCCGACAGGTCCGCTCTTTTGAGCAACACGTCGGCTTTCATCATCGGCACGCCATACCGAAGCGCTGCGATATACATGTCATGCAGAGCAATCTGGCTGAGCTTTCGTTCATCCATGCCATTTCCGCGCTCATCGCAACCCTTGCCCTGCTCTCCCGGCCCGTATCCACCTCCCACGTCGGAATGCACGCCTGGATATGCGATCTCTCGACGCACTTCACCGCCGGTGTAACTATCGCCCTGACGAATCGAGTCAAGCGGAAAACTCATGCGCTGCTCGTGGATCGAGAACGCGTGGACGCAACTGCGAACCGAGTCGGGAATCGCCAGGCCACCGTTGTTGGCGAAATGCGAATGCCCATCGAGGACATCCAGATTCAGCGCCGTGCGAAACGAGTCCGGCAAGCCTACGGATGCGACCGTGTCAAACAGTCCCACGAAGTTGACCTGATAGGACAGCGCTCGACCTCCCTTCGGCTTCCCAAGCGTGCCGTGCGGCGCCCATTCGTTGACGAGCTTGTTCACGAATGCCCGGGCCGAAGCCGAGCCACGGGAAAAACCGATCGCGTTGATCCAGATCTTCTTGATCGTGTTTTCCGTTTTGGCGTTGGCATGCGCATCCCGCAGTATGTCCAGTCGATCATCGAAGTACAGGTCGAACGTCGCTTTATCGCAGAAAGAACCGATGTTGCTCAGCAGTTTTGCGTCACTGTCCGGAATCAGCGTCCAAACTGGATTTCTGATGATTGCGTCGCAAACTGCATTAAGAACGCGCGTGTACGCCCAGACACATCGCTGGTTGAACCCCTTCGCAAGTGCCTTTCCGTCTTGCGAATACGTCTTCTCGCCGATCTTCTCAAAGGGGGTGCCCACACCCGGAATGTAATATTTGTATACACCACCTTTCGGTTTATACAACGCTGCGTTATAGAGTCGCGCAACGTTGGTATGATGATCTGTAATTGAATCCCTCCACCTCGCATTTTCCTCATCGTCGTTATTATTCGTACCATCAAAAAACAATGAGATATGCAAGGTCTGCTGACACGACATTAATGGATCCACCGCGCTACAGTATCCCGTTGCCCAGGCATCATCTACCTCCCGGCTCTTCAAACGTCCACCCTCTGGCATTGGTTCCGGCCATTGCACATTCATTTCTTCGGTCCCCTTCGATACAAACGATTCCATTCGTCATCGAGCGCGCCCTGTACCACGTAAGGATCGCTAGCCGCAGGCGGTCCTGCATTGGGTGCAAGATCACGCGCATTCGGGTTGCCGACTACGAGCTTCACTCGGTCGCCGGGCAAGAAAATCGCCCACACACCTGCAGTCTGATCGGTGATATATGGTTCAATTCGAACATTTTCGGCTTTGTACCAATAGCCCAGCGTTTTACCATCCATCTTCTTGTCGACCACCCATCGCACCGTCACTCGCAAATCCCCCTGCCATTCTCTCGGGTAGCGCGTACAGCATTTTCCTCCGGTCTGCCCTGGGCTACCGTCCTCATCCATCGGCGGCATGTTCCCGCCTCCGCCGCCGACTCTTGTTCCCCTCGGCCCAGAAATCGAGAATGTATGGATGTACCACGGCGTGTAATTCATCGAATGGGAATCACCGCTGTTGAGTTCAACTCTCTTCGGTATCTCGACCGTGGATGACTCATCGGCTCGCAAGCCAGTACATCCCGCGAAAAGCACTAGCAACACCAGAACCAGCCCATTCAGTCGATTCTTTTTCATTCGCCACCTGTATCAGTAGTGTTCGCACAATCAAAGAACAGCGAGATATACAGCGTCTTCTGGTACGACATTCATTGATCAGTCACGCTGCAATATCTTGTTGCCCATGCGTCGTTTGAGTACCCGCCCACCGACATCAGCTCCGGACATTTCATATTCATTACTGCAGCCCCCGCTTCACACCCTTCGGATACTCATAGTTCCATTCTTCATCGGGAACGCCCTGCTCTACGTCAGGATCGTCGTCAGCTGGACGCACGGCCACCGAATTTTGACCATTGGCATTGCCATCAGCCACCATGAGTTTGACCCGATCGCCTAGCAAAAAAATTGGTTCATCGAGGATTACCGGGGAACGCGGCGCGGATCTTGAGGAAGAAGTATTCGTCGTCGCGGTACCCGTAAGCCC
>NZ_QTPV01000014.1:0-155822 GCF_003857985.1 Burkholderia sp. Bp9090 | reverse complement strand
CCGCGGCAGCCTTCGGCGAACAGCGTGTACTTCGCGTGCAGTTCCATGCCGAGCTGGAAGTTCTCGGTCGGCTCGCCGTCCTTGCCTACGCCCATGTTGCCGGTGGCGACGCCTTTCACGGAACCGTCGTCGTTGTAGAGAATCTCCGCGGCCGGAAAGCCCGGGAAGATCTCGACGCCCAGGGCTTCCGCCTGCTGGCCGAGCCAGCGCGTGACGTTGCCGAGTGAGATCACGTAGTTGCCGTGGTTCTGGAAGTTGGCGGGCAGCGCCCAGTTGGGCGTCGTGACCGCGCTCTTTTCCGACAGGAACAGGAAGCGGTCTTCCGTCACCTCGACGTTCAAGGGCGCACCCTGTTCCTTCCAGTCGGGAAACAGTTCGGTGATCGCGCGCGGGTCCATCACCGCGCCCGACAGGATGTGCGCGCCGATCTCGGAACCCTTCTCGAGCACGCACACGCCGATCTCGGTGCCTTTCTCGGCGGCCAGCTGCTTGAGCCGGATCGCGGCCGACAGCCCGGCCGGGCCGCCGCCGACGATCACGACGTCGTATTCCATCGATTCGCGCGGGCCGTATTGTTCAATAAGAGAAACGTGGGACATGAACGTACAAGAAGGCAGGGATTAGCGTTCGACCGACTCGATCGCGATCGAGATCAGGCGGGAGTCAAGTGCGTCGGACTGCAGATCGATTTCTTCGCTGCGGCCGTCGAGCCACAGGCCATGCATCGGCAGCAGGGTCTGGGTACTGAGCGACGCGCTGCTGAAGCGCCATTGGCCGGCCGCGCAAATCAGCAGATGCGTCGGCGCCGGCGTCACGCGGCGTGAATGCGTCGCCACGCTCACGGTGGCCCGGCAGGCCGCGCGGCGCGTCATCACGTTGAGGACGTGCGTAGGCCGTACGATGTCAGTCGTCCACACCGGCAAATCGCCGGGAAAGCATGCTGGCACGATCGGGTGCGCGACGAGATGCCCGTCCTGCGCGCGCAGTTCGACGCTCGCGTTGTCGACCGGCACGAGTATCCGGTCGACGCCCGGAAACTGCGAGAAGCGGGCCGGTCCGTCGAGCGTCGCGAGACTGATACGCCAGTCTACGTTGCCGTCGGCGTCGATGCGGTTGGCGATCGTTCGCGTGACGCCGGCGCCGTTCGCCCAGGCTTCAGGCTCGACTTGCGCGCAATCGACAAACCTGACGGACGGGTAGTGCGATGCCGACGATGCACTCCCGCTGGAGGAACGCGGTGCAGGTACGCGCGGGACGCCGCCCTGCCCGGAATCCGGGTGCGTCATGCGCCACCCCCGGCGTCGACGTGACGTTCGAGTGCAGCCATCACGTCGAACAGGTCCCCCACGAAGCCCACGTCCGCAAACGAGAAGATGGGCGCATCCGGATCCTTGTTGACGGCGACGATCAACTTCGAATCCTTCATGCCGGCCAGGTGCTGAACGGCGCCCGAGATCCCGAACGCGAGATAGGCGTCGGGGGCGACGGTCTTGCCGGTTTGCCCGACCTGGATCGCGTTCGGTGCGTAGCCGGCATCGACCGCGGCACGTGATGCGCCGAGGGCTGCGCCGACACGCGACGCGAGCGTGCCGAGCCGCGCCATGTTCTCGCTGGACGCGAGCCCACGCCCGCCGGACACGACGATCGGCGCATTCGCGAGATCGATGCCGGCTGTCTGAGTGCTGTTGCGTTCGATGAGCGTTGTCGCGGCGAATGCGGGCGGCGCATCCACGGAATCGATCGGTGCCGGTTCCGCTCGCGCGCCTGCCGCCGCGAACGACGATGCGCGCACGGTCGCAAAGCTGGTCTCGCGCGCGCTTTCGACGGTCGCGACGATGCTTCCCGCATACAGGCCGCGCACGAAGCGTCCGTCGTCCGTGATGCCGGTCACGTCCGCGACGAACGCCGCGCCGGCGAGGGCCGCGGCCCGCGGCAACGCGTTCCGGCCCAGCGTGCGATGGGCGGCCGCGATCAGCGTGTAGCGTGGCGCCAGTCCGGCAAGCAGCACGGCGAGGCTTTCCGGCGTGACGGCGCCGGCCGTGCCGGGCAGATCGGGCCGGAGTACACGGTCGACGCCGTCGATCAGCGCGGCTTGCGCGGCCGCCGCGGGATCGAGCACAAGCACGTCGACAGGATGCCGGCATGCCGTTGCGGCAGTCACGACGCGCCGGACCGTATCCGGCAGCGTATGGTCGGCCGCGGCTTCGGCAACAACGAGCGTTCTCATGCGCAGACTCCTGTATGGGCAAAGACGTTGTGTGCCGCGAGCGCGGCGATCAGTGCGTCGATGTCGGCAACGCGGTGACCCGAGCGCTGTACGGTGGGCTCGTCGAGTTGCACTGCGCGCGACGACGGTGCGAGGTCGACTGCGAATCGCGTGGCGGGAACGATTGCGAGCGGCTTCTGCTTGGCCTTGACGATGCTCGGCAGCGTCACGCGTCGCGGTTCGGCCAGGCGCAGGTCGGCGCTCACGACGGCGCGTCCGGTCAGCCGCCAGGTTGCGGTGCCGCTGTCGTCGCCGCATGTGACGCGCCAGCCGTCGCCCTCGGGTGCGAGAGCGGTCGCGTCGAGACCTTGCGGCCAGCCGAGCAGGCCGGCGAGCATGGGCGCGACGCCGCCGGTGTCGTCGTCGATCGCCTGCTTGCCGCAAAGCACGAGGTCGTAAGGCGACGTGCCGAGGTATGCGTGGAGCAACCGTGCGACGCCCAGCGAGTCGAGCGACGCGGCGACGTCGCCGGTGTCGATCAGGATCGCGTCGTCGGCACCCATGGCCAGGCCGGTGCGCAGCACGTCCTGGCAAGCGGCCGCGCCGCACGTGACCACGCTCACCTGGGCGGCATGGCCTGCCTCGCGCAGGCGCAGCGCCATCTCGAGTGCGCATTCGTCGAACGGGTTGATGGACATCTTGAGGCCGGTCGTCTCGATCGAGCCGGTTGAACCGACCCGCACGCGCACGTTCGGATCGACGACGCGCTTGACGGGCACCAGTATCTTCAGGGGCATGGGAATGTCTCGTCGAAAGGATGAAGATCAGGACACGGCGCCGAGGCCATACTTGCCGGTAAGCAAGGCGCCGGTCGCAAAGCGTTCGAGCGAGTAAGGGGCGAGCGACACGTCGGTCGCCTGTCCGAGCGCATGCTGTGCGAGCAGTTTGCCGATGCCGGGCGACAGCTTGAAGCCGTGGCCCGAGAAACCGAAGCCAACCACGAGTCCGTCGATGTCGCCGATGTTGCCAAGCACCGGGTTCCAGTCGGGGGTCACGTCGTAGACGCCGGTCCACGACGACGCGAGCCCGGCTGTCTCGTAGGCGGGAAAGCGTTCGGCGACCTGCGCACCGACTTCGGCGACGTAATCCAGCGAAATGTCGCCCTGTTCGGTTTCCGGCGCATTCAGCGTCTCGCCGACGACGCCCTCGGAGACCAGCATCTGGCTGCCGCCATAGCTGCGGTAATAGAGCATGCCGGGCGAGCCCAGGTCCTTGAACGCCGGCATCTGGAACGAATATCGTGCGTCGCACTCGAGCGCCAGCACGGTGTGCCGTTCCGGTTTCACAGGTAGCGGGACATCGATCCAGCCGGACAGTTCCGGGGTCCAGATGTTCTGCGTACTGATCAGCGTGCCGCACATGAAGCGGCCGGCACTCGTGTCGACGCCGACGATGCGGCGGCCGTCACGCACGACCCCCGTCACGGTCGTGCCTTCGAGAATCTTCACGCCGCGCCGGCGTGCCGATTTCGCGAAGCTAGTCGCGACGAGATAGGCGTCGGCGAAGCCCGCTTCCGGCTCGAAGCCGATCAGCGCCGCGTCGTCGAACCGTGCGATCGGCAGGCGGGCACGTGCGTCGTCCCGATCGAGCAACTGCACCTCGATGTCCATCGCGCGTTGCGCGTCGAGCGAGGCGCGCAGCGGCTCGAGCTTCGCCCCCTCCGGCGCACAGATCATGTAGCCGCACTTGACGAGCCCGCACGACGCCTCGTCGTCGCCGACGTATTCGGCGAAGTTGTTGAAGGCCGACCACGACGAGCGCGCCAACTCGACGTTCTGACGGACCGAATAATGCGTGCGCAGCAGGCCGGACGATTGCGACGTGGTGCCGGCGCCGATCATGCCCCGTTCAATGACGAGCACGTTGCGTGCGCCGAGCGACGCAAGATGATGCGCGACCGACGTGCCGATCACGCCGGCACCGATCACGATGAAGTCGAAGTGGCTCATGGCTTCCCTCTGGATGGACGACGTGCCGATTCTAGGGAGCCGCGGTGCCGCCGAATTTTGTATTAGGCAAACTTATGCAACGTGCCCGGAAGTGCTCATCCTGCGTCCGGGCAGGCCGAATCGGCGCACCATGCGTTCCGTATTGCCGGAATGGACGCCGCCGCCACTGGAGCCTCTATGCGACGCACCCTATCGCCTATCGACCTGCGTGCCCTGCAGGCCTTCGTCGCCGTGTGCGAGACCGGTTCGATGACCGCCGCGGCCAGGCGGATCGGGGTCAGCCAGAGCGCGATCAGCCAGGCGATTTCCGCCCTCGAGCGCGAACAGGGGACGGTGCTGTTCGATCGGGACAGCCGCCCGCCGCGCCCCAATCTCGCCGGCCGGGCATTGCTGGAACTGGCCGGCCCGCTGCTCGAGCATGCGCAGATGGTCAGCACGCGCGTCGGCGATGCGTCGGACGCGGGGCGGGTGCCCGTGCGGCTCGGCTGCGTCGACTCGTTCGCGGCGACGGTCGGCCCGGAACTGATTCGCGCGGTGTCGGGCACTTCGCGACAGATTTCGATGTGGTCCGGGATCACGCCGGGTTTGAGCAAGCAATTGCATGACCGGGAGATCGACGTCGCCGTATGTACGCAGACCACGCTCAGCGACGCGCGTATCGTCGAAGTCCCGTTGTTCTCCGAAGCATTCGTCGCGGTCGTCGCGCGCGCGCATCTGGCCGGGCGCCAGCAGGCCGACTGGCGAACGCTGGCCGCCGAACTGCCGTTGATCCGTTACACCGCACGTTCCGTGATCGGCCAGCAGGTCGAGCGGTTCGCGCGCCATCTCGGCATTGATAGCCCGAGGCGCTTCGAATTCGACGCGACGGATCCGCTGCTGAGCCTGGTTGCCGCCCGGCTCGGCTTCGCGATCTCGACGCCGCTGTGCCTGTGGCAGGCGCGCCATTACCTCGGCGACGTCGTGGTCGTGCCGCTGCCGGGTGGCCGGCTCGGCCGGCGCGATTTCTTTCTCCTGCACCGACAGGGCGAGTGGGAGGACTTCGTCACGGAGATCATCGAGCTGACGCGCGGCGTGCTCGACCATTCGATCCGGCCGGCGCTCGCGCGCGCCGTGCCGCAGTTACCCGAAGATGCATTGCTTTGATTCGTACGGAGTGCTCGATGAGTGACCTATACACGCTGCAACGCGGCGATGCGCCGCTGCTGATTTCGATTCCGCACCTGGGAACGGCGATACCCGCGCCGTTGCGCGACGCGTACACCGACCGCGCGCTGACACTCGCCGATACCGACTGGCACCTCGACCGACTGTACGCGTTCGCGACCACTCTCGGCGCGACGATGCTCGGTGCGACGGTTTCGCGTTACGTGATCGACCTCAATCGTCCGTCGGACGACGAGAGCCTGTACCCCGGCCAGACGACGACGGGCTTGTGTCCGACCGAAACGTTTCGGGGCGAGCCCGTCTATCGCGAAGGATGCGAACCGGATGCGGCGGAGAAAGGTCGCCGGGTCGACGCATACTGGCAGCCGTACCACATGGCGCTGGCGGCCGAGCTGGCGCGGCTGCGCGAGCGTCACGGGCACGTGCTGCTTTGGGAAGCGCACTCGATCGCGAGCCTGCTGCCGCGGCTGTTCGACGGCAAGCTGCCCGACCTGAACATCGGCACGCAGGACGGCAGGACCGTCGCGCCGTCCGTGCAGGCCGCGGTCGAGCGCGAGGCTGCCGCAAGCCCGTTCACGTGGGTCGCCAACGGTCGCTTCAAGGGCGGCTTCATCACCCGCTCGTCCGGCCGGCCGTCACACGGCGTGCACGCGATCCAGCTGGAGATGTGCCAGTGGACCTACATGGACGAAGCTTTCCCGTTCGCCTACGACACCGAACGCGCGGCCCGCGTGCAGCCGACCGTGCGCCGGATGATCCGGGCGGCGCTGGATGCGCTGGCGGCACTGCCGCGGCTCGCAGCATAAGGAACGCTGATACATCTTCGTAATCAGGGTTCCCGTATCAGTGCGACGTTGCACCGAAGTTGGCGTGGCGCTGCACCCGCAGCACGCAGGGAGCGGGTTCTCACCCGCTGACGCACGGGTGTCATCTCGCCCGAAGTGTTTATTCACGGGAATCTTTGATTCCTGTAGATAAACCTGGCACGAGGCTTGCGTTATCTCTCGCGACGGGAGGGTCATTCGTCGGCAGGGGGGCCGTAGACGAAGATCGACAGGAACTGGATCGGGGTCTTGATCAGGCGTTCCGGGCCGTGCGGTACGTCGGCGCGGAACGTCAGGGTGTCGCCCGGATGCAGGATGTAGGTCTGCTGACCGTGCCGGTATTCGATCACGCCCTTGAGCATGTGGATGAACTCGGTGCCGGGATGCTCGAAGACGGGAAAGCGTTCCGCCTGGTCCTCCATCGTGATCAGGAACGGCTCGAAGGTTTTACGCGGACCCTGGTCGTAGGCGAGCAGATGGTAGGTGTGGCCGCTTTTCGTGCCTTTCCGGACGACTTCCATGCCAGCGCCCTTCTTCACGAGCTGGGCGCCGCCCTGCGGGACGTCGAAGTTGCGGAACAGCACGGCCATGGAGACGCCGAGCGCCTGGGCAATGCGGTGGAGTACGTCGAGACCGGTCGAGGTCTGTGCGTTTTCGATCTTCGACAGCATGCCGCGGCTGATGCCGGCCTGTTCGGCGACCTGGGCGATGGTCAGGCCGTGGCTCTGGCGAAGCTCGCGGATGGTCGACCCGAGATAGCGTTCGAGCGGGGTCTTGCTGTCGTCAGCGGTATGCATCGTCGACCTCGGCAAAAGGGGCAAGGGTAGCAGATTGTGGTACGCGCGCCGGCACGGTCGGGACCGCCGGCGTGCGCACCGCAAGTTTCATATGGAGAATTATTGTTTCACAACAATAAATCCCTTCGCATGCAGAAGGCGTGATCGCAGCGTACCGGACGCGGTGCTTGCCTCATGTCGCGCAATTGGGCCGCTCGCCAGCCGGGCGGATTCCACAAACCAGTGAACGCAGCAGTTGCAAGGAGAGACGATGAACCTGAACGATGCGAGCCCGTTGCCAGTCAACGCACTCGGAAGCGTACCGCGCTTCGATTCGGTGGACGAAGCGCAGACATACCTTGCGCAACACGGTGTGAAGTATGTGCTCGCGCAATTCGTCGACATTCACGGCGTGGCCAAGGCGAAATCGGTGCCGGTCGCGCATCTGGGCAGCGTGCTGACCGCGGGCGCGGGTTTCGCGGGCTTTGCGATCTGGGGTGTCGGCATCGAGCCGAACGGGCCGGACTACATGGCGGTCGGCGATCTCGCGACGCTGACGCCGGTGCCGTGGCAGTCCGGGCTCGCGCGCATCGCGTGCGACGGTCACGTCGACGGCGCACCGTGGGCGTTCGATTCACGCGTGACGCTGAAGAAGCAGGTTGCCCGCCTGACCGAGCGCGGATGGACGCTCTTTACCGGCCTCGAGCCCGAATTTTCGCTGCTGAAGCGCTCCGCGTCGGGCACGCTCGAGCCTTGCGATCCGAGCGATACGCTGGCGAAGCCCTGCTACGACTACAAGGGGCTGTCCCGCACGCGCGTGTTCCTGGAAAAGCTCACCGAATCGCTGCGCGCGGTCGGCATCGATGTCTACCAGATCGACCACGAGGACGCGAACGGGCAGTTCGAGATCAACTACACGTATACCGACTGCCTGACGTCGTGCGATCACTACGTGTTCTTCAAGATGGCCGCGTCGGAAATCGCGAACGAGCTCGGGATGATCTGTTCGTTCATGCCGAAACCCTTCGCGAACCGCCCGGGCAACGGCATGCACATGCACATGTCGATCGGCGACGGCAAGCGCAACCTGTTCGCCGACGCCGACGACACGCTCGGCATGGGCCTGTCGGCACTCGGCTACCGGTTCACGGCGGGCCTGCTCGCGCATGCGTCCGCGCTGGCGGCGCTCTGCAACCCGACGGTGAACTCGTACAAGCGCCTCGTCGTCGGGCGCTCGCTGACCGGCGCGACCTGGGCGCCGGCCTACATCAGCTACGGCGACAACAATCGCTCGACCATGGTGCGGATGCCAGGCGGCCGGATCGAACTGCGTCTGCCGGACGGCGCATGCAACCCGTATCTCGCGACGGCGGCCGTGATCGCCGCCGGGCTCGACGGCATCGACCGCGACCTGTCGCCGGGTGCGCCGGCGAACGAGAACCTGTACGAGTGGCCTGCGCAGAAACTTCGCGACCACGGCATCGGCGTGCTGCCGCAAAACCTTGGCGAGGCGCTCGACGCGCTCGAGGCCGACCGGACGATCTGCGATGCGCTCGGGCCGGTGGTCGACGAGTTCATCAAGCTCAAGCGAATGGAGTGGCTGGAATACATGCGCCACGTATCGGACTGGGAAATCAAGCAGTACGTCGAATTTTTCTGAGGAGCAGGCAACATGTGTGGAATCGTAGGATTGCTGGTCAAGACGCCGGCGTTGCGCGACCGGCTCGGCGAGCTGATGGTGCCGATGCTGATCGGCATGACCGAACGTGGCCCGGATTCGGCCGGTCTCGCGGTGTTCGGCGACGCGGTCGAGCCGGACCAGCGCAAGCTGAGCCTGTACTCGGGCTTTACGGATGAAGGCGAGCATTTTCCGTGGGACGTGCTGCTCGATCGGCTGAAGGCGTCCGTCGACGCCGCGGCGCGTGTCGATGCGAAGGGAAACCACGCGGTGCTGACCGTCCACGCGCAGGCCGACACGGTCAGGCACTGGCTGAACGAGCATTACCCGCGCGTGTACCTGCTGTCGGCCGGGCGCTCGATCGACCTGTACAAGGACATCGGCCTGCCCGCGGAGATCGCCGCGCGTTACGCGTTCGGCGGCCTCAAGGGCTCTCACCTGGTCGGCCATACGCGGATGGCGACCGAGTCCGCGGTGACGCCGGATCGCGCACATCCGTTTACGGCCGGCGAGGACTTCTGCCTGGTCCACAACGGCTCGCTGTCGAACCCTTACGGCGTGCGCCGGAAGCTGGAGCCGAAGGGCATTCACTTCGATACCGACAACGACACGGAGGCGGCGTGCCGCTTCCTCGAATGGCGACTGCGCGAGGGCGACACGCTGCCGGTCGCACTGCAGAAGGGCTTCGAGGAGCTCGATGGCTTCTACACGTTCCTGATGGGGACGCCCACCGAGCTGGCGCTGATTCGCGACCCGTTCGCATGCAAGCCGGCCGTCGTCGCCGAGAACGACGACTATGTCGCGATCGCGTCGGAATTTCGCTCGCTCGCGCATCTGCCGGACATCAGGAACGCCAAGGTATTCGAACCCGCACCCGAGGAGATGTACGTATGGAACGCATGACATTCGACCTTGAGCACGCAACCGTCAGGGACGTCAACCAGTACCTGCACGGCAGCGCTGACGTGCTCGACGGGCAGGCGATCGTCGTGGCCTCGCCGAACGGTGCGCACAACATCGCGGTCGGCGTGGACGCCGACGTGACCGTGACGATCGATGGCCACGCCGGCTATTACGCCGGCGGCATGAACCAGCGCGCGACGATCGTCATCGAGGGCAGCGCCGGGACCGGCGTCGCGGAAAACATGATGAGCGGCAAGGTGCACGTGAAGGGTTTCGCGTCGAACGGCGCGGGTGCCTCCGCGCACGGCGGGCTGCTCGTGATCGATGGCGATGCCGGGTTGCGTTGCGGCATCTCGCTGAAAGGCGGCGACATCGTCGTCGGCGGGTCGGTCGGCAGCTTCTCCGCATTCATGGCCCAGGCGGGCCGGATGGTGATCTGCGGTGACGCGGGCGACGCACTCGGTGATTCGCTCTACGAAGCAGTGCTCTACGTGAAGGGTGAAGTGAAGTCGCTCGGCGCGGACGCGCAGTTCGAGCCGATGGCCGACGCGGACTTCAGTGCCGTCGCGGCGCTGCTCGATGCGGCCGGGCTCGACCACGATCCGCGCGCGTTCAGGCGCATCGCTTCGGCCCGCACGCTCTACCACTGGAACGCCGACGCGAACCAGGAATATTGAATCCACGCTCCATCGAGGCAACGCCATGGAAGTCAAACCCATTCATTTCGCCCGCTTGCAGCAGGAAGAGTCGTACGGCTACGACCGCAAGACGATCGACTACATCCACACGGCCGCCCAACGCGGCCTGTACGAGATTCGCGGCCTCGGGGCGAAGCGTCACGTACCGCACTTCGACGATCTGCTGTTCCTCGGTGCTTCGCTTTCGCGTTACCCGCTCGAAGGATATCGCGAGAAGTGCACGACGCAGACCGTGCTCGGCACGCGCTTCGCGAAGAAGCCCATCGTGCTCGACATCCCGATCACGGTGGCCGGGATGAGCTTCGGCGCGCTGTCGGCGAACGTCAAGGAAGCGCTCGGCCGCGCGGCGACGGCGGCCGGCACGTCGACGACGACCGGCGACGGCGGGATGACGCAGGAGGAGCGCCGTTCGTCGAAGACGCTCGTCTACCAGTGCCTGCCGTCGCGCTACGGCTTCAATCCCGACGACGTGCGCCGCGCCGATGCGATCGAGGTCGTGATCGGGCAGGGTGCGAAGCCGGGCGGCGGCGGCATGCTGCTCGGACAGAAGGTCAATCCGCGCGTGGCGTCGATGCGCACGCTCCCGGCGGGCGTCGACCAGCGCTCGGCGAGCCGCCATCCGGACTGGACCGGCCCGGACGATCTCGCGATCAAGATCCAGGAACTGCGCGAGATCACCGACTGGGAAAAGCCGATCTACGTGAAGGTCGGGGCAACGCGCACGTTCAACGACGTGAAGCTCGCGGTGCATGCGGGCGCGGATGTCGTCGTGGTCGACGGGATGCAGGGCGGCACGGCGGCAACCCAGACCTGCTTCATCGAGAACGTGGGCATTCCGACGCTGGCGGCGGTCCGTCAGGCCGTCGCCGCGCTCGAGGACCTGAACATGAAGGGGCAGGTTCAACTGATCGTGTCGGGCGGCATTCGCACCGGTGCGGACGTCGCCAAGGCGCTCGCGCTCGGCGCGGATGCCGTCGCGATCGGCCAGGGGGTGCTGATGGCGCTCGGCTGCAACAGCGAATCGTACTTCCAGGACGGCATGCTGCATTCGGCTGCGGCAGATTACGCGGCGCTGCATACGTCGCCGGGTTTCTGCCACCACTGTCATACCGGCAAGTGTCCGGTGGGCGTGACGACGCAGGACGCGGTGCTCGAGAAGCGTCTCGAACCGGAAGAGGGGGTGCGTCGTGTGCGCAATTACCTGAAGACGCTGAACATGGAGCTGACCACCATCGCGCGCGCCTGCGGCAAGCAGAACGTTCATCACCTGGAGCCGGAAGATCTCGTCGCGCTGACGGTCGAGGCGGCCGCGATGGCGCGCGTGCCGCTGGCCGGCACGTCGTGGATTCCGGGCGAGCGGTCATGACCACGGTGTGACGGTGCGCGCGACATGGCGCCGCGCAGTAGCGGGCGGCGTCATGTCGTCGGTCGCTTCAGACGCCGCGACCCGCTCGGTGCCTCCGTGCGGTGTCGCGGTCATTCCCGATTTTGCTGGTTCGTCATCGGTTATCGCGTGCATCGCGGGGCGGTGCATGCCTTGCTTCGAGGAAACGACATGAAAAAGACGATTGGCTGGATTCTGTGCGCGTGGCTCGCATTGCTGGCGCTACCCGTGTTCGCGGACGACAAGGTGGCGGCGGTGCCGGTGCCGAACAAGGGCGACACCGCGTGGATGATCGTCGCGACGCTGCTCGTCGTGATGATGGCGGCACCCGGGCTCGGCCTTTTCTACGGCGGAATGGTGCGGGCGAAGAACATGCTGTCGATCCTGATGCAGACGCTCGTGGTGTTCTGCCTGCTCGGCGTTCTGTGGGCGGTATACGGTTACAGCATCGCGTTCACCGAAGGCAACGCGTTCTTCGGCGGGCTCTCGAAGGCGTTCCTGGTCGGCATCACGCCGGATTCGACCGCCGCGACCTTCAGCAAGGGCGTCGTCATTCCGGAGTTCATCTACGTGTCGTTCCAGCTGACGTTCGCCGCGATCACGCCCGCGCTGATCGTGGGGGGCATCGCCGAACGCGCGAAATTCTCCGCGGTGCTGGCGTTCATGGTGCTGTGGTTCACCTTCTCGTACCTGCCGATTGCGCACATGGTCTGGTACTGGGCGGGCCCGGACGCTTACACGAGCGCCGCGGCGGCCGACAAGGCCGGCGCGACGGCCGGCTTCTTGTTCCAGAAGGGCGCGATCGATTTCGCAGGCGGCACCGTGGTGCATATCAATGCAGGCATCGCGGCGCTGGTCGGCGCGATCATGATCGGCAAGCGGGCGGGGTTCGGCAGGGAGACGATGGCGCCGCACAATCTGACGTTGACGATGATCGGCGGGTCGCTGCTGTGGGTCGGCTGGTTCGGATTCAATGTGGGCTCCGCGCTCGAGGCAAGCGGCGCGGCGACGCTCGCATTCGTCACGACGCTTTTGGCAACCTGTGCGGCGACGGTGTCGTGGACGTTCGTCGAATGGTCGCTGAAGAAGAAACCGTCCATGCTCGGCGCGGTGTCCGGCGCGATCGCGGGGCTGGTCGTGATCACCCCGGCATGTGGGTTCGTCGGGCCGATGGGCGCGATCGCGATGGGGTTGATCGCGGGCATCGTCTGCTATTGGGGCGTCAACGGGCTCAAGCGCCTTCTCGGTGTCGACGATTCGCTCGACGTATTCGGCGTCCACTGCATCGGCGGCATCGCGGGTGCGCTGCTCACCGGGGTATTCGCGTCGCCGTCGCTGGGCGGAACCGGGATCTACGACTACGTGGGGAACAAGGTCGCCGACTACCACATCGGCGAGCAACTGATTGCGCAGTGCTGGGGCGTCGGGACCTCGCTCGTGTGGTCGGCGGTCGTGTCGGTTGCCGCATTCAAGCTGGTCGACATGACGATCGGTCTGCGTGTCGACGGTGAGCGCGAACGTGAGGGTCTCGACGTCAGTTCGCACGGGGAGACGGCTTACCATTCGTGACGATCGCGTAGCCGCAAGCGCGCATTGTGCGCCGGTTCGCCGCCCCTATCCGGGGCGGTTGAACTGCATCGGTTGTAAAACGGGGCGGCGGGATCGATTAAGGGAGAGCATCGACGGATGACTGAATTCGGCGGCAATTCGTCGTTCATCTGTCTGCCCGACGAACGCTTCGATTGCCGGCGCTCCAGTGCGGAAGTTACTTGCCGTGCTCCTCCCATACCTTCGACCATGAACGAATCGCCTCGAGATTCGTACGGATATCACACAGTACGCCGTCGGCACCCTGGGGATGAAATTGATGTCTGCGAACGCTGTAGAAGTCCTGGTCGAGCATCCTGATGTGACCTACCCTGTCGGCGCAGTAGCCGCAGCGAGCGCGAATGCGACCATGGAGAAGCTCGAGTTGTTCCAGGGCCGAAGGGTTTGGAGCAGCGAGATCGTTTTCGCGAAAAATTTCTTCTATCTCGGCTGCGACGTCGCGAATGATTTCAGATGTCTTCATGGAAAACTTATCCATAACACCGTGGGCGTTAGCTAGGTAAGATTGGTGCAAATGGGATTTAACAAAGTATAACGTTTCGATCGCGCCATTTTCTTTTTTTCAAAAAATAAGTCGCTGGTAGCCCGGATTTTCGTGGGTATCCCTATTGGCGTCTAATGCGAGTTATTTGGCGCATTTCGATAATGATTAAATGCAATGCAAATCACATAATGAAGTAACGGGAATTTATGAAAACCGCGCCATGGGGAATTTGGTCGGCAAGCGAGTCGTCATTGCCGGTGGTCCCGGTGGCTTCAGCGTCGGCGCGGCCAGGTGTCGTAATGAACCTGACGATGGGAGAGAAGGGTGATGGACCCGATAATCGCATTGCGCTTTTCGCGACGCAGCACCGCGGAGCAGGTCACCGAGGGCCTGGATCTCTCCGGCCGGACGATCCTGATCACGGGCTGTAATTCTGGTATCGGTCTTGAAACGACGCGGGTTTTGGCAATGCGCGGCGCCCGCATCATTGCCGTCGCGAGGGATGAAGACAAGGCGCGCGCCGCCCTGGCGATCGCCGACGCCGCAGATGGCATGGCCGTTGGAGCCGAACTGACCGATCTCGCTTCCGTTGCCCGCGCCGCCGACCGCATTCTCGCGTGCGGCATCACCCTCGATGCCGTCGTCACCAATGCCGCGATAATGGCGCTGCCAAAGCTGGAGACGGTGAACGGCGTGGAAAAGCAGTTCTTCGTCAACCATGTCGCCCATCATCTGCTGGTGACGCGGTTGCTGCCTTCAATCAACCGCTCGCGCCCGGGCCGGATCGTCATTGTGGGCAGTCATTCCCATCGCTTTGCTCCAGGCGGGAAAGGCATTGATTTCGACAATCTCGACGGTAGCAACGGCTATCGCGGTTTTCCGTTCTATGGCCAGGCGAAGCTCGCCAACATCCTGTTCGCGAACGAGCTTTCACGCAGAGTGGGTCATGTCGGAATCACTGCAAACGCACTCCATCCGGGACTGATTGGCGCCACGGGCCTGCATCGGCATATGCGCGGGCCGTTCAACTGGATCGTCTCGGCTGCGATGCTGTTCGGCAAAACGGTGCCGCAGGGCGCCGCGACAACGTGCCTGCTGGCCGCGCATCCTGCGCTGAACGGCGTCACCGGCCGTTATTTCGCGGATTGCCGCCCTGCCGAATCCTCGGCCTTTGCCCGGGACGCCGATCTCGCCCGGCGCCTCTGGGACCGCACCGAGGAAATCATCGCATCCCACGGAATGACCTGATCCCGAACGCTTCGGTTGCCTGCAGGTGTGTGCAAGGGGCAATCGCATCCGCTAGCCGCGCACGCGCGCCTTCTCCGGATCGTAAAAGATCGGGGCGGTCACCCGCGCGTCGATGCGCTTCTGCTGGCCGTCGAGCTTGCCGACGTGGAGCACGTTGCCCGGCTCCGTGTGGTGAACGTCGATTCGCGCGAGCGCGATGCTCCTGCCGAGGATCGGCGAGCGCATGCCGCTCGTGACGACGCCGACCTGTGCCCGCCCGTTGTGCACGCAATCGCCGTGACGGGCCGGTTCGTTGCCGGCGAGTTCGAGCCCGACGAGCCGGCGGTGCGGATGCGCGCTGCGGCGAAGCAGCGCGTCGCGCCCGACGAAGTCATCGGTCTTCGTCGCGAGCGGAACGCTGAAGCCGATGCCGGCCTCGAACGGATCGGTTTCGTCGGTGAATTCGTAGCCGGCAAACACGAGCCCGGCTTCGATCCGCAACAGGTCGAGCGCGTCGAGACCGAGCGGCACGAGTCCGTGCGGCTGGCCCGCCGCCCAGATCGCGTCCCATACGGCTTGCGCGTCGCGCGGATGGCACCAGACCTCATAGCCGAGCTCGCCGGTGTAGCCGGTCCGGCTGACGATGACGGGGCAGCCGTCGTCGCCGCCGAGGCGGCCGATCAGGAAGCGGAACCAGCCGAGGCTGTCGAGCGACGGCTGGGTCGCGGGCGTGCGGATCAGCGCGCGCAGGATCTCGCGGCTGCGCGGCCCTTGCAGCGCGACATTGTGGATCTGGTCGGACGACGACTTGACCCAGGCCTTCATGCCGAGCCTGTTCGCCTGCTCCCGCAGCCAGACACCCGCGAAATCGTCGCCGCAGATCCAGCGGAACGTGTCGGGGCCGAGCCGCATCAGGGTGCCGTCGTCGAGCATTCCGCCGTGCGGATGGCACATCGCCGAGTAGACGACCTGTCCGACCGCGAGCCTGCGCACGTCGCGCGTCAGGCAGTATTGCAACAGGGCCTCGGCGTCGGGGCCGGTGACGTCGAACTTGCGCAACGCGGACAGATCGACGATCGCCGCGCGCTCGCGGCAGCCGTAGTATTCGTCGATCGCGCCGTAGCCGTCGAACCGCGCCGGCAGGTGCCAGCCGCGGTAGTCGGCAAAGTGGCGCGTGAGCGCCGACGTGCGGGCGTGGAAGCCCGACTGGCGCGTCAGCACGGGCGGGGCGTCGGGGGTGGGTCTGATGGCGGTGGACATGGTGAAGCGCGCCTCGCTCGAATAGGTTCGGATCCGGATGTCGGTCGGTTGCCACGCGTTCGCGGGGTCGATGTCGTCGGGGCACGACGTGCTGACGCACAGCAGCGGCTTCAGCGCGCGCAGCAGCACGTAGTCGCCCGGGCGCGACCACGGCTCGTCGATCGTCATCTGGCCGTGCGCGTCGATCGAGGTGTTGAAGAAGAAATTGATCGCCGGCCAGCCGGGACGCGCGGCGATGCCGTATTCGGCGAGCACCGCACTGATGTTGTCGCTGCAGTTCGCATGGCCCGGGTAACCCTGCGTGTCGTAATAGCGCGCGGTGCACGCGAGCGCGAACGTGTCGTGCCGGCCGACGGTATCGTGCACGACTTCGAGCATCGGCTGCATGAGCTGATCGAAGAACCGCGAGTACAGACCGGGCATGGGATACGCATGACCGTTCAGCGTGCGGGTGACGGTCGGATCGAGACCGACTTCCCGGTGCCCACCGAGCGCGTCGAGATCGAATGCGACGAAATCGGAGCATTGCCTGCCGTCGACGTCGACGATCTGCAGGTACTCGCCGGCCGCGACCGTGTACGCGACGGCCGTTCCCGGACGGATCACGAAATCCGCGAGCGGATCGGCGAGCGGCACGCTCGTCTGCGTGGCGGCGGACGCGCCCGCGCGCACGACGGACAGCTGAAGCTCCGTCGCCGGCTGGCCGGCCCGGTCCACGGGCACGGGTCCGCCGGGCGCCGCGACGATCGCGACGATCGGCTCCGTCGCGACGAACGTGCGCATGGTGCCGGCGCGGGTGTCGCCGGACCAGAGGACGGCGCCGTCGGGCAACGGCTTGCCCGTCAGCCCGTGCCGTTCGAGCAGGATGGCGAGATCCGCTTGTGCTGCGGAAGCGCCGTTCAGGTATTCGGCGATGAAGCGTGCGCTGTCGTCGGGCGTCAGGGCGAGCGCGGCCAGCGCGCTGCCGCCGTCGCGCACGCGCAATGCGAGCAGCTCCGCGCGCTGCCGGCCTTCGACGTCGATCACCTGCAGCGTATCGCCCGCATCGAGCTTGACGGCGGCGAGCCCCGCACCGGCGACACGATGGCGTTCGCGGCCGGCCGCATGCGCGGACAACGCAGGTTCGTGCGGCCGCGACACGGTCGGTGGTCGAATGAGCATGGACGTTCCTTGAATGAGTGGACGGGCGCGGCCCGCGATGCGCGCGGCCGCGAACGGCACGTCGGGCGTCGCGGCACCCGGGGCCCGGTCGGGTGACGCGACAGCGCAGTGCCGCGACAGTCAGCCGGCGCGAACGCGCGGCTCGGGCGCACGCTCGCCGAGGTACGCGTCCATCGAATCGTCGAGCGCGTCGAGCCACGGCGTGTGATGCGGCGGCGACTGGGTGCCGGTCATCAGCGAGCGATACGATTTGTCGCGATAGCCCATGATGTTCTCGTGCTTGTCGTGTTTCCACGCGAGGAACGTGCGATTGACGCCGGCGATGTCGAAGCTCGGATAGTCGGTCGCATCGATCAGGTCCTGGATATAGCTGCCCTGATACTCGAACATCTGCTGGTTGGTGACCAGCGTTTCCTCGCGCGCGCGCCACGCGAGACTGTCGGCGTGCATCGCGTCGAAACCGGGCAGCGCGATGCGGCCGAGGATGACGTCGCGTGCGTACCAGGCTTGCGCGTCGAACATGTTGAACGAGTACCAGAGGTCCTGCATGCCGAGATAGATCAGTTTCGGGTTGCGTTCCCAGAAGATGCCCTTGTACAGGTCGAGCGGCCAAAGCCGGTTGTTCGTCTTCAGGCGCAGGCTGTCGGGCAGGAACGGGAAATGGTGCTGGTATCCGGTGCAGAGGATGATCGCGTCGATCTTCTTGCTGCTGCCGTCGGCGAAAAACGCGACGTTGCCGCGCACGCGCTCGAGCAACGGCTTTTCCTCCCAGTTCGCCGGCCAGTGATAACCCATCGGCGCCGTGCGATAGCAGCTCGTGATGCTGCGCGCGCCATACTTGTAGCATTGCGACCCGATGTCCTCGGCCGAATAGCTGCTGCCGACGAGCAGGATGTCCTTGTCCTTGAATTCGAGCGCGTCGCGAAAGTCGTGCGCATGCAGGATGCGTCCGCCGAAGCTGTCGAAGCCGGGAAAGCTCGGCATGTTCGGGGTCGAGAAATGGCCGCACGCATTCACGACGTAGTCGAAGTCTTCCGCGTACACGACGTCCTTGTCGAGATCGTGCGCGGTCACCGTGAAGCGGCCGCTCGCGTCGTCGAACGCAACCTGGCGCACGACGGTGCTGAAGCGGATGTCCTTGCGCACGCCGGCCTTCTCGACGCGTCCCTTGATGTAGTCCCACAGCACTTCGCGCGGCGGATACGACGCGATCGGCTTGCCGAAGTGTTCCTCGAACGTGTAGTCGGCGAACTCCAGGCATTCCTTCGGGCCGTTCGACCACAGATAGCGGTACATGCTGCCGTGGACCGGCTCGCCATGTTCGTCGGTGCCGGTGCGCCACGTGTAGTTCCACATGCCGCCCCAGTCGCGCTGCTTCTCGAAGCAGACGAGCTGGGGGATGTCCGCGCCCTTCGCCTGGGCCGACTGGAAGGCGCGAAGCTGGGCCATGCCGGATGGGCCCGCACCGATGATTGCAACACGTTGTGTCATCGCGTTCTACCTCGTTGGAAGTGGTTAGCCGTGGTTCGGCGAACGGCGCGTGCCGTTCGTGCGCGGACGCGGGTTACGTCGCGCGCTGCCGCCGCGCCGCGAGCGCGGTGTTCTTCATCAGGAAGGCGATCGTCAGCGGACCGACGCCGCCCGGAACCGGCGTCAACGCGGCGGCGACGCGCGCCACGCTGTCGTGGTCGACATCGCCGACGAGCCGCGTCGCGCCGCCGGATTCGATGCGGTTGATGCCGACATCCACGACGACCGCGCCCGGCTTGATCCAGTCCGCATCGACGAGCCCCGGCTTGCCGGCTGCCGCGACGACGATGTCCGCCTGGCGGCACAGTTCGGCGGCGTTCGCGCTGCGCGAGTGGACGGTCGTCACCGAGCAGTCGGACTGGAGCAGCAGCGCGGCCATCGGCTTGCCGACGATGTTCGAGCGCCCGACGACGACTGCATGCTTGCCGCGCAAGTCGCCGACGATCTCCCGCAGCAGATGCATGCAGCCCGACGGCGTGCACGGCACGAGCGCGTCCTGGCCGAGCGCGAGCCCGCCGACGTTGTCGCGATGGAAGCCGTCGACGTCCTTGCGCGGATCGATCGCGTCGATCACGGCCGCGGCGTCGAGTGGCGCGGGCAGCGGCATCTGCACGAGAATCCCGTGGACGTCGGGGTCGGCGTTGAGTTCGGCGACGAGCGCGAGCAAGTCGGACGCGACGGTGTCGGCGGGCAGCCGATGCTCGATCGAACGGATGCCGACCTGCTGCGCGCGCAGCATCTTGTTGCGCACATAGACGTGGCTCGCCGGGTCGTCGCCGACGAGCACGACCGCGAGGCCGGGCAGCACGCCGTCGCCGCGCAGCCGCGCGACGTCGTGCCGGACGGATTCCAGCAGCGCGTCGGCGATCGCCTTGCCGTCGATGATCGTCGCGCCGCTCATCGGAAGATCACCGTGCGGTTCTGGTTCAGGAACACGCGGTGCTCGGTGTGATACTTGACCGCACGCGACAGCGCGACCGTCTCGGTGTCGCGTCCGATCGCGACGAGATCGGACGGCTGCAGCACGTGGTCGACGCGCTGCACCTCCTGCTCGATGATCGGCCCTTCGTCGAGGTCGGACGTCACGTAGTGAGCGGTCGCGCCGATCAGCTTCACGCCGCGCTCGAACGCCTGGTGGTACGGCTTCGCGCCCTTGAACCCCGGCAGGAACGAGTGGTGGATATTGATCGCGCGGCCGGCGAGCCGCTCGCACAGGTCGTTCGACAGGATCTGCATGTAGCGGGCCAGCACGACGAGTTCGGTGCCGGTTTCGTCGACGATGCGCATCAGCTCCGCCTCCTGCCGCGTTCGGGTGTCCGGCGTGATCGGCAGGTAGATGAAGCGGATGCCCTCGCGCTCGGCCATCGGCCGCAGATCCAGATGGTTCGACACGACCGCGGTGATCTGCATGCGCAGCTCGCCCTTGCGGAAGCGGTACAGCAGGTCGGACAGGCAGTGGTCGAACTTGCTGACCATCAGCAGCACCTTCATCGGTTCGCCGGCGCTTTTCAGTTGCCACTGCATCGAGAAATCCCGGGCGACGCCCGCGAAATCGCGCTGCAGCTGCTCGACGTTGCCGTTCGCACCGGTGTTGAAGCGGAACACGGCGCGCATGAAGAACGTGCCGCTGACCTCGTCGTCGTATTGCGCCAGCTCGCCGATGTAGCAGTTCGACGCGGCGAGATGGGCGGTGACGGCAGCCACGATGCCGGACGTGGCCGGGCAGCTGATCGTCAGGATGTAGTTCGGATTCACGTCGTGTGTCCTCGAAACGGATCGGAATGCGGGAAAGGCCGGCCGTCGCCGGTCATGCATGGTCGTCAACGCGTCAGCCGACGGCGGTGCGCTTTTTCTTGTCGGGATCGTCGAACGGCAACAGCGCGGTGGTCGCGCGCGTCTCGACGCTGCCCTTCACCACGAGCGGCACGCCCGCACGGGCATGCCGGACGTCGAGGCGGGCGAGCGCGAGCGAGCGCCCCGTCAGCCGCGAATACATCGCGCACGTGATCACGCCGGCCGCCTTGCCGTCGTGCCAGAGCGTGTCGCCGGCCTGCGCGGCCTTCGCGGCCTCGAGCTCGACGCCGAAGATCCGGAACCGCTCCTTGCCGGCGAGCCGGAAGTGCTCGGCCGCGCCGCAGAATTCGGTCTTGCCGGGCGACACTGTGAAATCGAGGCCGAGTTCCCACAGCGTGTCGCCGGCGCGCTCGTCGGCAAACGGGTACATCTCGGAGTTGTCGTACGGATAGAACAGCAGGTAGCTCTCGACGCGCAGCCAGTCGAGCGCGGTGAATGCGCAGGGGACGATGCCCATCGCCCGGCCCTTGTCGAGGATCGTGTCCCAGATGAACGGCGCGTCGGCGGCCTTGCAGAAGATCTCGTAGCCGCGCTCGCCGGTGTAGCCGGTGCGCGAGATCATCGCCGGCCGGCCGAACAGGCGCGTCTGCACATGGTGGAAGTACGGCAGGTTGCGGATGTCCGGCACGTATTCGGCAAGGAAGTCGACCGCGACCGGCCCCTGCAGCGACAGGTCGTGCAGGTCGTCGTCGAACAGCACGGCGACCTGCCGGCCATACGCGGAGCGCACGAGGCGCTCGTACCCCGCGCCCGCGCCATGGACGACCATGAACGCATTGGGGCCGGTGCGGTAGACGATGCAGTCGTCGATGAACTTGCCGCTCTCGTCGAGCAGCGTCGCGTACACCGACTTGCCGGGATACAGCTTGCCGATGTCGCGCGTCGTCGCCCAGTTCAGCAGGCTTTCGGCGTGCGGGCCGACATAGTGCACCTTCTTCAGCCCCGATACGTCCATCAGGCCTGCGCGGGTGCGAATGGCCTCGTGGTGGTCGGCGAGATCGGTCGCATAGGTCCATGCGGTGCCCATGCCGTTCCAGTCCTCGAGATTCGAGCCGAGTGCGCGATGCCGGTCCGCGAGGGCGGAGATGCGCCAGGAGTTCGCCATCTTGAATTCTCCAAACGAAAGTGAAGGTCGATTACGGAAAACGCCGGGTCAGGCGTCGACGTCGAACCGGCTGAGCCATTCGACGAGCGTGTGCCGGTAGCGGGTCATGCCCTTGTATTCGGCGATCGGGTCGGGCAGGTCGCGCAGCACGCGGTGCAGCCGGCGCGCCCACACCGGGTTGCCGACGAGGTCGGCCATGCTGCACAGGTAGGTGCGGATGCCGAACATCAGCGCATTGCTGCGCGCAAGCCGCGCCATCAATTGCAGCTCGACGCGCAGGTGCACGGCTTCGCCGACGTTGTCGGGCGTCACGCGCCCGCGGTCCGCGCCCCACTGGTGATAGGTCTCGGGCGACGTGTCGAGGCGCGGATGAATGGTCAGCGTCCAGTTCAGGCGGCGCACGGGGTGGCCTGCCTGCACGCCGAGCAGGTATTTCAGCGCGCGGTCGAATACGCCCGCCTGGTGCGCGAGCGGCACCGGCGCGTGCCATTGTTTGAAGCTCATGCCCGCATCGAACGCGAGCGACCAGTCGGCCGGGCCGGTGACGACGCCGGCGTCCATGTACAGGTCGCCGGCGCGCTGGTCGAGCAGCGCGATGTCGCCTTGCGTCTGCCGCATGACGTATTCGAGCGGGCCGTACGGCAGCGTGCGCGCGTCGCCGAACACGAAGGCCTGGTCGAGGTCGAGCGCGTGGTTCCGCCAGTGCCAGCGATCACCGTCGCGCTCGAGCGCGAACCACGCCGGATAGTCGTGCGCGAGATGCGTCATGATCATCTCCAGCGTGTCCCAGCACGCGGTCTCCATGTGCGGCATCACGATCGCGCGGCGCGGATCGGCGTCGAGCACGCGTGCGCGTTCGGCGATCTCGGAACGGTAGTGCTCGTCGATGTCGAAGTGGTGCGCGAAGACCGAGCCGGGATCGCGCGGCGTCGCGGGCTCGAGGTTGACCGAATACATGTACCGGTCCTCGGGGAACGGAAACGGAAAGCGCGCGATCGCCGCCGGGCTGTTGCGGAACGAGAAGTCGTCGCGATAGGTTTGCGCGGGCTTGATGAATACGCTCATGGCTCGGATCTCACAGGTCGAGGGTCAATGCGGCGCCGCACGCGCGCGATACGCAGGGCATCAGATGGGTGGCGCGCGCGTCGGCGTCCAGGAACGCATCGCGATGCTCGACCGTGCCGTCGAGATAGCGCGTCGCGCACTGGCCGCATGCGCCGCCGCGGCACAGGTTCGGCACGTCGATGCCCGCCGATTCGAGCGCCTCGAGCAGGCTCTGCTCGGCGCCGACCGCGATGCGACGGCCGCTGCGGCGCAGGTCGACCGCGAACGGCTGGCCCGGCGCCGGCGCCACGAAGGCTTCCCAGTGCACGCGGCCGGCCGGCCAGCCGAGCGCGGCGGCCGCGGCGCGCACCGCGTCCAGCAGGCTTGCGGGGCCGCACACGTAGACGTGCGTGCCGAGCGGCTGCTTTTGCAGCATCGCGATCGCGTCGAAGCGTGCGTGCACGCCGTCATAGCCGTGAAAGCGCGCGCCGAGCCGCGCATCGAGCGATGCGCGATAGGCATCCGTCAGGCCCGCGCGGTACGCATGGTGCAACTCGTGGCTCGCTTGCCGGCGCTCGAGTTCCGCGAGATGCGCGATGAACGGCGTGATGCCGATGCCGCCCGCGACGAGAACGTGATGGCGCGCGGTGGTGTTCAACGCGAACAGGTTCGCCGGTGCGGTGATGCGCAGGCGCGCGCCGGGTTCCAGACGGTCGTGCACGAACGCGGAGCCGCCGCGTGACGACGCGTGACGGCGCACGGCGATCCGGTAGAGGTTTCGTTCGGCCGGATCGCCCGCCAGCGAATAGGCATTGCGATAGGTGCGGCCGCCGTCGTTCAGCACGACTTGCACATGGCTGCCCGACGAGAACGCCGGAAGGGGGCCGTCGAGCGCCGTCAGCACCAGTTCGCGCACGACGGGTGTGAGCATGCGGGCTTCGGCCACGCGAACGTCGAGCAGGTTCATGCGCGGTCTCCCGCGCAGGGCCGGTCGGCGTCCGCGCAGACGCCGAGATAGGCGCCGAGCCGCGCGGAGAAATGCTGGCGGACACTCAGGCGGACGTCGCATGACGGGCAGGTGACCTCATCGGGCTCGTCATGCCCGTCGTGCGCATGCGCGGCCCCGCAATGCACGCAGTACACGGTGCGCCGCGTGCCGGACACGGCCGCGGCCACCTCCTCCGGCAGCAGGCCGGCCGCCTGCGCGATACGCCGAATGTGCCAGACGAACGTCTCGTCGCCGCACACATAAAGACGCACGCCGACCGTGCTTTCATCCAGCCGGTGCCGCACCTCGTCTTCGAGCGTGTCGAGCGACGCGTGAAACACGGTCGGCAGGCCGATTGCCTGCAGCTTGCCGAGCGTGACGAGCAGCGCGCTGCCCGGCAGCCCGGCGAGCGCGTTGATGAACGCCGGCAGCGCGTGGAGCGCGTCGCCTTGCGCGACCACGAGATGCGAGCGGGCCTCGGCGCAGGGCTGCAGCGGCGCATAGTGCGGCAAACTCGGCGGCACGAACGGCGTATGGGCCGGTTGCCGGTTGCGGGCTGCGAACGGTTCAATTGAGTGCATCGATCGGCTCCCAAAATGGGGCGTTTGCATCATGAATGGGCGTACGCTCGGCGACGGTCGTGGCGTCACGTTTGCGTTCCTGTTGTTCAACATAGTTTCTTGCCAGTAATTGCCGTTCAATCCTGAAGAGGAGGTACGCCCTAAGAGGTAGCGCGCCGGAACGGCGCCGAAAGGCATGGAACTTGCGTCGTGATTCGATCCTGGTTTGTCCGTGCCGAACGACCGTGACTCCTGACGACAGCCTGACCGACCGATGCATGCGGCCCGCCGGCGGCGCGTCGTTGCCGACGCGCATGCGTGACGCGCTGCTCGCGTTTCTGGCCGGATACGTCAATGGCGCGCCGCGCCACGTGGCGTTTCACGCGTTCTTCACGGGGCTCGCGCGCGAATTGCCGGACGCGCGGATCGTGCTCGCGCTCGATGGCGGCGCGGGCTACGAATCCGCGCCGGACACGCTGGTGCGATGCACGCAGGGGCATCGCTGCAAGTTGCGGCATGGGGCAAGCGACGGCGCATGCGAACTGTGTCCGGACTGCGTCGGGCAGGGGCACGGGCGCGCGGTGCGCGCGCTCGGCGACGCGGTGCTGGTGCTGGACGTCGCGCTGCCGGCGGCGCCGACGCTGCTGATGGACCTCGAGATCGTCGCGGCCACGATCCGCGCGGCGCTGATGCGTCGGGCGCCCGCCGACGCGCACGGGCGCGACGCGACGAACCCGTCGGAGGCGCTGACACGCGAGTTGCACGACTCGGTCGCGCAGCAACTGGGCTTCATGTCGTTCCTGGTCGCTCGCCTGCAGCAACAGGACACGACCGGCAACCCGCTGTTGGCCGAACTGCGCACGATGACGACGCGCCTGCAGCGCCAGGTGCGCGAGCTCATCACCAGCGCGCGGCTGACGCTCGACGGGCGCTCGCTGCAGCAGGCGCTGGCCGAGTCGGTCGCGGAATTCTCGCGCCGCTGCGATGTGGTGTTCGAACTCGACAATCGCGTGCCCGACCTGCGGATCGATCCGCGCATCGCGCTGCATATCCTGCAGATCGTCCGTGAAGCGCTGTCGAACGTCGTGCGTCATGCGCAGGCCGGGCATGCGTGGATCACGCTGCGGACCGACGGCGATGGTTTGCAGGTATCCGTCGTCGACGACGGAATCGGGCTCAGCGAGGGATCGGCCGACCTGAACCACTACGGCCTCGACATCTTGCGCGAACGCGCGGCGGCGATCGGCGGACGCATCGCGATCGATGGCGGCGCCTGCCGCGGGACGCGCGTGATACTTGTCGTGCCGGACGGCGCGACATTCGGAGAGACATCCTGATGGAACCGACGACGCTGCTGTTGATCGACGATCACCCGCTGTTTCGCCGCGGCGTGGCCGAATTTTTTGGTGCGACCGGAGAATTTCGCGTGGTCGGCGAATCGTCGAACGGCGCGCAGGGGATTTCGCTCGCGGGCATGCTGCGCCCGGAGCTGGTGCTGATCGATCTGCACATGCCGGGGCTCGGCGGGCTGCAGGTGCTCGACGGGCTCAGGCGCAAGGAGGTCGATTGCGTGAAGGTGCTGCTGACGGCGTCGATGGAGCGCGACGAGCTGCGCGCGGCCGTGCGGCTCGGCGCCGACGGCTACGTGCTGAAGGAGTCGGAGCCGCAAGCGCTGCTCGCCTACGTGCGTAGTTGCATGCGGGGGCTCGTGGTGCTCGACGACGAACTCGCCGACGAAGACGGCGTCGCCGGCGCGCATGCCGACGCGCGGCCGGCCGACCTGACCGCGCGCGAAACGCAGACGCTGACGCTGATCGCCGACGGCATGAGCAACAAGCAGATCGCGCGCGTGCTCGGCATCAGCGAGGGCACGGTGAAGGTCTACGTGAAGAACCTGCTGCGGAAACTGGACGCGCGAACGCGGCTCGAGCTGGCGGCATCGGTGCACCGGCGCGCGATCGGCGCATCGACGCGGGAACGGGGGGCGTGATGAAGGACGGCGCGCGCGTGACTCAGCCTGTTCAGCCGACGCAGCCGTCGAGCGGCGCGTTCGACGTGGACGATTGCCCGCTTGCGCTGCTGAAGCTGGACGGCGCGGGACGGATCGCCGGCTTCAACGTCGCGTGGACCGACGCGATGGAACGGCCCGCGGCCGGTCGGCGCTTCGTCGATTACGTGCATCCGGAGGACCGGCGCATCTGGAGCGGCATGCTGCAGCGTGCGCGGGCGATCTCGCGCGGCGGGGTCCGCGAGCGTCTGCGCTGCGTGCGTCCGGACGGCGAACTGCGCTGGTTCGAGGTGTCGTTGAAGAGAAATGCCGGCGGCTCGTCCGTTGCGCTGTCCGACGTGACGCTCGACCGCCGTCGCGAGACTTCGACGCAGGCACACCTGAGAAGCGTCGCGGGGCTGCTAGACAGCATTCCGGGCCTCGTCTACCGCGGCCGCAACAACCGGCTGTGGACGATGGAGTACGTGAGCGCCGGATGCGAGGGCTTGACCGGCTATCCGCGGCAGTGGTTTCTCGACGGGCATGCGCATGCATTCGGGCAACTGATCGTGCCCGAGGATGCCGATTACGTGTGGACGGGTGTACAGCAGGCGCTGGCGGTGCGCGGCGTCTTCGATCTGCGGTATCGGATCAGGTGCGCCGACGGACGGATCAAGCCGGTGTGGGAGAACGGCGTCGGGATTTATTCGGCGAGCGGCGAGGTGTTGGGCGTCGAGGGCGCGATCTTCGAAGTGCGGCCGGGCGACCGGCCTGGCGCCTGAGCGGCCGACGCATGCGCGTGGCGGGCTGCGCCCGCGCCGGATTGCCGGCGCGAAAGCGCGGCGCCCGGTCGTGAACCGGGCGTCGTTTCGATTCGAGCGCAACCGCGACGGCGCGCTTATGGCGCGAACCAGTGCGTCGCAGCGACGACCGCCACGCCGAGCAGCAGCGTCAGGTACGGAAGATAGCCGGCCTTGCGCGGCTGCATGCTGCCGGACAACGCCATGTCCTCCCGCATCTGGTCCGGGAAGCGGCCCTTGTCGGTCACGTAATGCCGCCAGGCGAACACCGGCAGGATCAGCGCGGCGAACATGAGGCCCGAGACCAGCGTGCCCTTGCCCCACACGTCGGCGCCGAACCCCATCAGCGCGAGGTTGACGAACGACAGCAGCGTGCCGAGCGCGAGCAGCCAGCGCGGCGCCCTGAACGGGCGCGGCCAGTTCGCGCGGTCGAGGCGGTGGATCCATGCCGCGTTCAGGTTGAGGAAGTTGAAGATGATGTACCCGACGTTCGACATCGCGAGCACGACGGTGTAGTCGGACATCAGCAGCAGAAACAGGTTGAAGCCGAGATCGGTCCACATCGCGCGGGTCGGCGCGCCGTTCTCGTTCACGTGCGACAGGTACTTCGGCAGCCAGCCGTCGACCGATGCCTGATACAGCGTGCGCGACGATCCGGCCATCGACGTCATGATCGCGAGCACCAGCGCGAATACCAGCATCGGTTTCAGGATGTACTCGCCCCGGTTGCCGACGTGGACGATCTGCGCCATGGCTTCGGCGACGCCCATGCCGCTGAAGATGCCCGGCGACAGCACGCCGTCGTAGACGGCCGCCTGCGTGACGTTGCCGGCCGCATCCTTCACTTCGGGCGTGACGAGCTGGCCGAGGCCCAGCGCGCCCTGGAACGCGAGCGGGACCATCGTGAAGAACACGATGCACAGCAGGCCGGAATAGACGATGGCCTTGACCGTGTCGCGGCGCGGATCGCGAAACTCGCGCGTGTAGCAGACCGCCGTCTCGAAGCCGTAGGTCGACCACGCGGCGATGAACAGGCCGCCCGCCATCAGCTGCAGGCCCGCCAGATTCCATGTTCCGTCGATGACGCGGCCGGCCGCATCCTTAGCGAGCGGGTAGAGCGGCAGCAGGTGCGACTTGGGCAGGTCGCCGCTCAGGATCGGATAGACGCCGACGAGCAGCAGCGGCAGCAGCGCGGCGATCGCGAGAATCATCTGGAGTTTTGCGGCCTGCAGGATGCCGCGATGCTGGACCGCGAAGGTCGTGAGCAGGATGATCGCGCCGATCACGAAGGTCGCGTTGATGCGCAGCGACAGGCCGCTCGCGAGCCAGCCGAGATCGAGCAGCGTGATCTGCCAGGTGTTGATCGCGGCCGTGGCCGGGAACAGCATGTTCAGCACATAGCCCGCGCCCATGCCCGAGCCGATCGCCAGCACCGGCGACCACGCGAACCAGTTGCACCACACGGACAGCGGCGCGAGCAACTTGCTGTAGCGCACCCACGCGATCGCACCGTACACCGACGCGCCGCCCGACTTGTGCGGAAAGAGTCCTGCAATCTCCGCGTAAGAAAACGCCTGGATGAAGCCGAACAGGATCGAGATCATCCATACGATCCACGACGGCTTGCCGACGGTGGCCGCGATGGAGCCGATCGAGAAGAGCACGAGCGCGGGCACGCCGCTCGCGACCCAGAATGCGCCGGTCCAGCTTATCTTGCGCTGAAGTCCGGCCGTCTCGCCATGCGCGGCGGGGAAATCCGCCGGTGCGCTGTCAGGGAGGGAACTCATGGGGGTCTCCGTCAAGTCGGGTTGGGTACGATGCGATCAACGATCGTTGGCCAATAACGCGCAAACAACTCTCTTAAAGAGGTACTCCTTCCGAGAGAGAACCGGCGTCGCACGGCGACGGAGGGGCGATGCCGGCACGCGCTCGGGCGCGCATGTGCGCAAATCGCGCAGGCGAAGCGGGGCGCGCTTCGTTAGGTTGACGAAGAAAATGGAACGAAGGGATGGTGTCCGGTGAGTGGTGCGCCGCGACCCGAGCATGGGCGGATCGTTCGAAACGTTCGTTGCCCACGTGTCGTCGCCTGTCCGGGTAGTTCCGCCCGCCGCCGCGCTCCGGCGTGACCCGCACGCTGTTGCGCGTTGTAAGCAATCGCGGCGGCACGGCGCCACGCGAGCCGGCACCCGGGACCCGCCGGGCCTTTCATCGCGCCCCACAAAAAAGTCTTGACTATCTATCTACGAGTAGATAAAGTTCGATCCATGGAAACGAAGACGACCGTCCGCGAACAGATTCTCGACCACGCGATCACGCTGATGATGCTGCGCGGTTACAACGGCTTCAGCTATCGAGACCTGTCCGATCTGGTTGGCGTGAAGACGTCGAGCATCCACTACTACTTCCCGTCGAAAGACGATCTCGTGCTGGAAGCGGTGGCGGCGTACAGCGACGAAGTGCTTGCGGCGATGCGTGCGATCGATCCGGCGTTGCCGGCCGACGTCAAGCTGAGCCTCTACACGAAGCTGTTCGGCAGAACGCTCGGCGACGGCAATCAGATCTGTCTGTGCGGCATGCTCGCGGCGGACATCGAATCGTTGCCGGAGCGCGTGCGGCAGGCGGTTCAGGCCTTTTTCAAGGCCAACGAGAACTGGCTCGCCGAGTTGCTGGCGCAGGGCGCGAAGGAGCGCACGCTGCAGTTCAGCGGCACGCCGGAAACGGCGGCGCGCACGTTGTACGCGGCGTTCCAGGGCAGCGTGCTGGCCAGCCGGCTGTTTCATACGCGGGCGCGTCTCGAGGATGTCGAGGCCGTCTGGAAAACCCGGTCCTGATGGACGGGGCAGGCAGTCAGGCGGTTCGCCGCCTTTTGTTGGGGTTAGTTATCTATCTTGTGGTAGATAGATAATCGAGCGGATGGATTCGATCATCCGCATTTTTTTGGGGATATGTGTCTATCTATGAGTAGATAAACAAACGTGATGCCGGCGGCCAGGCCGTCGGCGCGCGATCCCGGGTTGGAAGGCTGTTTCACTTACTCACCATTGAAAAGGAGTCTGTCATGTCGATCGAAAAAGTGCTGTACCGCGCTCATGCAAAAGCCACCGGCGGCCGTGACGGCCGTGCCACGGTGCCCGAAAGCGGTCTCGACCTGAAGCTGACCACGCCGCGCGAACTCGGCGGTGCGGGCGGCGCCGGCGCGAACCCTGAACAACTTTTCGCGGCCGGCTACAGCGCGTGCTTCATCGGTGCGATGAAGTTCGTCGCGGCCCGCGACAAGATCGCGATCCCCGCGGACGCCGCGATCGAAGGCAGCGTCGGCATCGGCGCGATCCCGAACGGCTTCGGCATCGAAGTCGAACTGAAGATCTCGCTGCCGGGCCTCGACCGTGAAACCGCGCAAACGCTGATCGACCGCGCGCACATCGTCTGCCCGTACTCGAACGCGACGCGCGGCAACATCGACGTCACGCTGACGCTCGTCTGATCGCACGCACTACGAAGTAATCCGTCGTCATTCATTGCATACACCGGTTGAGCCAAGGAGTTTCATCATGAAGATCGTCAAGCCGCTGCTGATCGCCGCTGCCGTTGCGGCCGCGTTGTTCACCGCCCCCGCCGCCTTTGCCGCCGGCACCGACGGCGTCCGTCCCGATACGGCGACCAGCGGGTTGCTCGCCGTGCTGAACGGCCAGAAGGGGCCGGGCCTCGAAACGCTGAGCCCCGCGAAGGCGCGTCAGGTGCTGGTCGACGCCCAGCGCGGCGCGAAGGTCGACCTGTCCGGCATCGACGTATCGAACCGCACGATCGAGCAGGACGGCCTGTCGGTGCCGATCACGATCGTGCGTCCGCAAGGAGTGGCGGGCACGCCGCCGGTGTTCATGTTCTTCCATGGAGGCGGCTGGATTCTCGGCGACTTCCCGACGCATGAGCGCCTGGTGCGCGATCTGGTGGTGCAATCGGGCGCCGTCGCGGTGTTCGTGAACTACACGCCGTCGCCGGAAGCGCATTACCCGGTCGCGATCAACCAGGCGTATGCGGCGACGAAGTGGGTCGCCGCGCACGGCGCGGAAATCGGCGTCGACGGCAGCCGCCTCGCGGTGGTCGGCAACAGCGTCGGCGGGAACATGGCGGCCGTCGTGGCACTGATGGCGAAGGACAAGGGCGGCCCGGCGATCCGCTTCCAGGGCCTGTTGTGGCCCGTGACGGACCACGACTTCAATACCGGTTCGTACAACGCGTATCAGCAGGGGCACTTCCTGACCCGTCCGATGATGAAGTGGTTCTGGGACGCCTATACGAAGAACGAAGCGCAACGCAACGAGATCTACGCGTCGCCGCTGCGTGCGAGCACCGCGCAGTTGAAGGGATTGCCGCCCGCGCTGATCCAGGTCGCGCAGTTCGACGTGCTGCGCGACGAAGGCGAAGCATACGGCCGCAAGCTCGACGCAGCCGGCGTCGATGCAACGACCACGCGCTACGACGGCACGATTCACGACTTCGGTTTGCTGAACGCGCTGGCCGAGGATGCGCCGACCAAGGCGGCGATGAAGGCGATGGCCAACGAAATCGCCACGCGCCTGAAGTAGGGCTGCGGGCGGCATTCGAACGGGTTCGAATGCGAACGGCGAAGCGGCGGGCTCAGGTCCGCCGCTTTCGCATGGGGAGCGGGGCGACAGGGCCGTCGAAACGCGACCCCGGCGGCCGGATCGAAGCAGCCCGATGCCGATCCCGATCGCGTGATGGCCCGCGGTGCCCGCCGCGCGCATTGTTGGTACGATCGCGCGTATCGTCCACGCCGGCGTCGCATGCCGCCGGCCCATCGGCTGCACGGTCACGCGGCCACGTTCGGGAGAAGCGGCTCATGCTGCAGGCGTTCGCGGTCTTGCTGACCTTCCAGTGTCTCGGGGAAGGGGTGTCCTACCTGTTCGGCGTGCCGGTGCCGGGCCCCGTGATCGGCATGCTGCTGCTGTTCGGTTTCGTGATGCTGCGCCCGCGGGTGGCCGACGCGATCGAGCCGACCGCGCTCGAGCTGCTGCGCCATCTGTCGCTGCTGTTCGTGCCGGCCGGCGTCGGCATCATGGTGTCGGCCGACCGCGTGCGCGGCGATGCGCTGGCGGTCGTCGTCGCGCTGGCGGTGAGCACGTCGCTTGCGATCGCCGTGACGGCGCTCGTCACGCGCGCGTTGCTGCGGCGCCAGCGGCGCGCGGACGGTGCGGCGGAGGGCACGCAATGACGGCCTTCCCGAAACTCGGCGCGATCTGGGTCTACCTCGCCGCGACCCCGCTGCTCGGCCTGACGATCACGCTGATTGCCTACCTGGTTGCGCAGGCCGTCTATGCGCGGGCGCGCTTCAACCCGCTCGCGAACCCGGTGCTGATCACGGTCGCGCTGATCGTCGTGCTGCTGACGATCACGCACACGCCGTATCCGACGTATTTCGAGGGCGCGCAGTTCGTTCACTTCCTGCTCGGCCCGGCGACCGTCGCGCTGGCGCTGCCGCTGTACCGCCAGTGGTCGAAGCTGCGGCGCGCCGCGGTGCCGCTGCTCGTCGGGCTGCTGGCGGGCTCGCTGACCGCGATCGTGTCGGCGGTCGGCATCGCCGCGCTGTTCGGCGCGTCGCACCAGACGATCGCGTCGCTCGCGCCGAAATCCGCGACCACGCCGATCGCGATGGCCGTCGCGCAGGAAATCGGCGGGATTCCGTCGCTGACCGCCGTGCTGGTGATCTCGACCGGCATCTTTGGCGCCGTGTGCGCCCGCGCGATCCTGAACGCGTTGCGCATCGACGAACCGGCCGTGCGCGGTTTCGCGCTCGGCGTCGCGTCGCACGGGATCGGCACCGCGCGCGCGTTCCAGGTCAGCGAGGAGGCCGGCGCGTTCGCGGGCCTCGGGATGGGGCTGAACGGCGTGCTGACCGCATTCGTCGTGCCGATCCTGCTGCCGGTGCTGTCGCGCTGGATCTGAGCGGCGCAGGGCAGCGGCGGCGCGCGATGCTATCGGTTTCCCTGATGGCCGCGCCCCCCCGCGCCGGCCCGCCGGGCGCCTGCCGCGGATGTATCGTGGCCGTTATCGGGAGAATTCAGGAACCGGCACGGACATTTGTGCAGCGATCGGCTAACGTTGCATCGGCGCCGTGGCGGCACGCCGACGTCCGTCGCGTGCGGGCCGGCGTTCGACCCACATCCAACAATCGACAAGGAGAACCGGTCATGACGAAGTTTCGCGTGGTTTCGGTGGCAGTGGCAGTAACGGCGTCGTTCGGTCTGCTGTTGACCGCGGCGCCGGCGGCATATGCGCAGGATCCGGCGTCCGCGCCCATTGAGAATCCGGCATCCGCACCGACGCAGAAGCAACTCGACAAGGCGCAGAAGAAAGCTGCCCGCAAGGCGGCCCGCGCGCGTCACGCGAAGGACCTGAAGGCGATCGGCACGGGCACCGGCTACCGGCTCACCAACGACCAGAGCAACTATCCGCAGAACGCGGTGGAGAAGGCGCCCGCGACGAAGGCGGCGCCGGCGCCGGCCGCGCCCGCATCGGGGCAGTAACGGCCGCAAACGGCTGCAGGCGGCCGGCAAGGGCCGACGTTGGTTCAATGAAAAACGGCGCCGGGTTCGACCGGCGCCGTTCGCTCGTGTGTGTGCCGCGCAAGCGCCACGCGCCGCGGCCCCGGGGCTTCCCGGCACGCGCGGCATTCGTTCGCGTTACGACGCGAGCTTCGCGGCGAGTTCCGCGACGTGCTTGCCCTGGTAGCGCGCGATGTCGAGTTCGTTCGCGCTCGGCTGACGGCTGCCGTCCGCGCCCGCGAGCGTGGTCGCGCCGTACGGCGTGCCGCCCGTGATCTCGTTCATGTTGACGAGCCCGCTGCACGCATAGGGCACGCCGACGATCACCATCCCGTGGTGCAGCAGCGTCGTATGGAACGACGTGATGGTGGTTTCCTGGCCGCCGTGCTGCGTGCCGGTCGATGCGAACACGCTGCCGATCTTGCCGACGAGCGCGCCCTTCATCCACAGGCCGCCGGTCTGGTCGAGGAACGTGCGCATCTGGCCGGCCATGTTGCCGAAGCGGGTCGGCGTGCCGAAGATGATCGCGTCGTAGCCCGCGAGTTCGTCCACGGTGGCGACGGGGGCGGCCTGGTCGACCTTGACGCCGATCGCCTTCGCCTGGTCGGCGGGAATGGTTTCCGGCACGCGCTTGAGCGTGACCTCGACGCCGGGCACCGATTGCGCGCCTTCCGCGACGTGCTGCGCCATCGTTTCGACGTGCCCGTAGGACGAGTAGTAAAGAACGAGTACCTTGGCCATGTTGCGAATCTCCGATTAAGAAGGCCCCGCCTTCAGCGGGGCCCGAGGTTCCAAGCAGGCGTCATGCCCACTCGGCCGTCACTTCGACCGGACGCAGGTCGAATACCAGCACTTCGGCATCCTTGCCGTCGGCGAACGTCAGCGCCTGTTCGTCGCGGATGCGCGCGCCGTCGCCTTCGCCGAGCGTCACGCCGTTGACCGTCACGCTGCCGCGTGCGACATGCACGTAGGCGAAGCGGCCCGGTGCCAGTTCGAGCGTGGCGCGCTCGTCGCCGTCGAACAGGCCCGCGTAGATCCGCGTGTCCTGGCGGATCTTCAGCGAACCGCCGCTGCCGTCGGGCGACACGATCGGCGTGAGCTTGCCGCGCTTGTCGGCTTCCGCGATGTTCGTCTGCTGATAGCGCGGCTCGGTACCCTTCTCGGACGGTCCGACCCAGATCTGCAGGAAGTGGACGGGCGTCTCGTGCGAGTGGTTGAACTCGCTGTGACGCACGCCGGTACCCGCGCTCATCAACTGGACGTCGCCCGGCACGATCACCGACCCGGTGCCCATCGAATCCTTGTGCTCCAGCGCACCGTCGAGCACGTACGACAGGATTTCCATGTCGCGGTGCGGGTGCGTGCCGAAGCCGCGGCCCGGCGCGACGCGGTCGTCGTTGATCACCAGCAGGTCGGAGAAGCCGACTTGCTTGGGATCGTAGTAGTTCGCGAAAGAAAACGTGTGACGGGAGCTGAGCCAGCCATGCTCGGCACGGCCACGTTGGTTTGCTGCACGAGTCTCGATCATGATTTTTTCCTGGATGTCGCCGGACCTCGGAAGTGGGCCCGGCCGTTCGTTGAGATGAATCTTAGGTCAATCTATTTGACAAATAAATGGCCGTGGAGATAATGACTGTCGCTATGGAGTGGACAATATGGAACTCAACGACCTGAGGATCTTCGTCGCGACCGTCGATGCCGGCAGCTTCACGGCGGCGGCCGACCAGCTGATGCTGTCCAAGCAGTTCGTGAGCCGGCGCACGATGGCGCTCGAGGCGTCGCTCGGCGTGCGTCTGCTGCATCGCAACACGCGCAATCTCGCGGTCACGGAATCGGGGCAGGAGTTCTATGCGCGCGCGCAGCGGATCCTCGCCGAGGTCGCCGACGCCGAGCAGGCGATGTCGGTGCGCAGCACCGAGCTGCACGGCTCGCTGAAGATCAGCGCGCCGCTGTCGTTCGGGATCACGCACGTGTCGCCGCTGATCGCGGAATTCCTGTCCGCGCATCCGGCCGTGCGGCTGAACGTCGACCTGACCGACCGGCGGGTCGACCTGATCGGCGAGGGCTTCGACCTCGTGCTGCGGATCGGCACGCTCGAGGATTCGACGCTGATCGCGCGAGCGCTCGGCGCGTGGCAGATGATCGCGTGCGCGAGCCCCGCTTACCTGAAGCGGCACGGCGCGCCCGCGACGCCGGCCGACCTCGGCGGCCATACGTGCCTGATGTACGGGCGCGAGCGGCGCGTCGGCTGGGAATTCCGGGTCGACGGGGTGGCGCGCACCTTCGACGTGCAGGGGCCGCTCGTCGCGAACAACGGCGAAGTCGTGCGCGACGCGGCGATCGCGGGGCTCGGCATCGCGCTGCTGCCGCATTTCATCGTCGGCGCGGCGCTCGACAGCGGCGCGCTCGTGCCGGTGCTCGACGCGTACGCGCCGCCGCCGATCACGCTGAACGCGGTGTTTCCGCAGCACCGTGAAGGATTCGTCACGCTGCGGACGTTCATCGGGTTTCTGGCCGAGCGGCTGGGGAAGGCCGTGCCGGCGGCGAACGGCGGCGCGGACCGGCGGCGGTAGAGGCGCGGGCGTGCGGCGCGTGCGGTGAATCGAAGCGTAATCTCCGCAGGATTTGCGGAGATTGTTGAATCATGCAGTGAATCGGTGGGATAATCTCCGCATCATGAGCGGAGATTACACCTTCATCTGGCAGTCGTCCGACTGGCCCGCCTGGCGCTTCGACCTCCCGGCACTCGCGACGTCACTGGCCGATGTCAGCCGTGCGCAAGGTGCGCTGGCCGGGAGACTGGCGGATGTCGGCCTCGCACTGCGCGATGAGGCCAGCCTGGCCGCATTGACGGAGGATGTCGTCAAGACCAGCGCAATCGAGGGCGACAACCTGAACGTCGCATCGGTCCGATCATCGATTGCGCGCCGGCTCGGCGTCGATATTGGGGCGCTGGCGCCGGTTGATCGCCATGTCGAGGGCGTGGTCGACATGGTGCTGGACGCGACGGCCCGTTCGGCGGAGGCGGTGACCGAAGCCCGGCTGCGCGGGTGGCATGCGGCGCTTTTTCCGACCGGCTATTCCGGGATGTCGCGGATCACCGTCGGCGCGTGGCGTACGGATGCGAGCGGGCCGATGCAGGTGGTGTCCGGGCCGATCGGCCGGCAACGCGTGCATTTCGAAGCGCCGCCTGCCGCGCGCCTGCCGAACGAGATCGAGCGCTTCCTGCGGTGGTTCAATGCGACGCCGGTCGAGCCCTTGCTGATCCGGGCCGGCCTGGCCCACCTGTGGTTCGTCACGCTCCACCCGTTCGACGACGGCAACGGCCGTATCGCACGCGCGCTTGGGGATCTGGTTCTGGCGCGCGCTGATCGGAGCCCGCAGCGCTTCTATAGCCTGTCGGCGCAAATCCAGCGCGAGCGCAATGCGTATTACGACGTGCTGGAGCGCACGCAGCGCGGTTCGCTGGACGTCACGGCATGGCTCGCGTGGTTTCTGGATGCGCTGGGTCGGGCCGTCGATCACGCGCACACGACGCTCGATGCGGTTCTGGTCAAGGCGCGCTTCTGGCAGCGATGTGCGGGCCTCGCGATGAACGAACGTCAGGTCAAGGTGATGAATCGCCTGCTCGATGGTTTCGAAGGGAAGCTGACGACCAGCAAGTGGGCCGCCCTCGCGAAGTGCTCGCAAGACACGGCGCTGCGTGATATCGAGCAGCTCGTCGCGCGCGGTGTGCTGCATCGCTCGTCGTCCGGTGGCCGGAGCACGAGTTACGAACTGGTGCCATTCGACGGCTGACGGTTGACGCGTGCTTGCGCTGCCGGCGTTCGCGCGTGTCGCCATCACGGCGTGCACATGCAAGGCTGAGGCATCGTGCGCGTGATCGGTGTGGATGGCGCGCCCGGTTCGGGTTACGCTTCGGCGGGCGGGGCGAGTGCCGCATGCCGCGCCGGGCATTTTTACCTCGAACGTTGCGGGCATGGCGTTTCTACAGGCCCGCGAACCAGCGACGATCCAGGCCATGACAACCCAGAACCGATCGAATGCTCGCGCCGGCGAGCGAGGGCAAGCCGCGCTTCGCGGCCGGCATGCGCGGCGCGTGAGCCCGCGAGCCGCCATGATGTTGGCAATACTGACGATCGCGCCGATGGCCGCGCAGGCGGCCGGCTTCGACTGCGCGAAAGCCGCTTCACCGACCGAGAAGACGATCTGCGCGGACGCCGGGCTGTCGAAGCTCGACGGCCAGCTGGCGGCGGTGTGGAAGAACACGCTCGCGAAAGGCGGCGATACCGCCGCGCTGAAGGCGGCGCAGTTGAAATGGCTCAAGCAGCGCGATCGCTGCGGCAACGATGCGTCGTGCCTCGGCGATCGCTATCGCGAGCGGCTCGCGAGCCTGAACGGCGCGCCGCTTGCGGCCGACCGCTGGCAACAGACGTGGTATCGCGACAGCGACAACCCGTCGTTCGGCGGCGTGCTGACGTTCACCGGCACGGCACCGCGTCTGCACTTCGAACTGAGCGGCAACAACGGCGCGAATACCGGCGGACTCGGCGGCGATATCGACCTGCACGGCGAGCGCGGCACGTTTCGCCAGGATCGATGCCGGCTCGATTTCAGCCGCAAGGGCGGCCGCGTGCAGGTCGCGCAGCAGGGCGGCGATGCCGATTGCGGCGCCGGTGCGGGCGTCGTGTATTCGGGCGAGTACGTGACGGCGTCGAAGGCGCAGGCGAGCCAGGCGGCTGACCTCGTGACGCTGAAGGTGCTGGCCGACGCGCACCAGAACGCGATCGCGCACACGCTGCTCGGCGCCGACTATCAGACGCTCGTCGATACGATCAACACCAGCGCGGACGAGCAGGATCTTGACGGCCTGAACGCCGACGTGAAGTCGTACTGGGTGCGCGGCATCGCGACGACGAACGCCGCGATCGTGATGCGCCGGGGCACAGAGTTGTGGATCGGGCTGCTCGTGTTCGATGCCCATGACAAGGTGCGCATGCGCTACTACTCGAACGTGCCGGCGTGGAAAAAGACCGTGCCGAAGACCATTCGCGCCTGGCACGACAATCTCGACAAGACGCTGCCGATCGATTTGATGTGATCCGGCGGGCGGATGCGCCGTGCGTGACGAGGCCCTGGTCTTGGGCCAACGCTCTTCGCGATCGACGGCCGGCCATCCTGGCGACTGTCTTCAAGCTCGGCCGTGATGCGAGCGGCATCCGGCAAGATGTCCGCACCGGAAGAGATCTACCTTTGCTGTCTCGGGGTGGGGCAAATTCGGCGGCGAACCGTGGGTTCACGATTCGCTGGTCGCCGACAGCTGCCCGTCATTCGAGCGTATACGTCAACGTGCCATATCCCAGTTGATCGAAGCCGCCGCTGTTGGGACCATAGTCGCCACCGCCGCCTTCCGGCGCGACCTTGCGGGCAAAGGCCTCGACGTCCGGCGCGGAGAGCCCTTTCAGCACGACGTAGTGGTTATAGACGAGTGCCCATACAGGGCGCTCGTTTCCGCGCGAATTCGGCGAGATGACGGGCTGCGTGACATCGCTGTTCGTGTATTGCGTGTAAGGCACGTCCCTCCCGAGGTTATATCGAGCGGCGTATTCCGCTGCGCGCAGGAACCGGTTGTCGTCATATCCGTAAAGATCGTCCCCCTGGCTCCAGGCCATCTGGCAGAACGCCCCGAGCAGCGCAATATCGAGCATGGCATGCCCCTGGTCGCGCCCGCTTTCCTGCAGCTGACCCAACCCGTCCGGATACAACTTCCACACCACGTGTTCGATCGAGCCGTTGCCGGCGCCATGCCTGAAATAGTCGACCGCTTCGGCGTAGATGTCGTGGCGATCGGTCAGGATCCCGATCGCCAGCATGGACGCCATGTTGGCGAGATCCCAGTTGGCCCAGTAGTGGTCGATCCTTGCGCCGTTGTGCCGAACCAGGAAGTCGTGGTTCATGGGATAGAACACGCCGAGCATCATCGACTGGAAACGCCGGAAGTCGTCGGCGCGCCACATTGGAGACGTGCGCAGGATTTCGCCCGCGTTCGCCAACTGGTAGCCGTAAATACCGTAAGCCAGGAACTTGTCGGAACTGCCGCCGATCATCGTCAGCGTGCGTGACCACGCGTTCAGGACTCCTATCGCGTGTTGCGCGTAGGCGTCGTCGCCGGTGATCTTCCACCGAAGTGCCAGCGCGTAGGCCGCGGCGGCATCATTGAAGAGCGTCGCGTAATTTTCCGGGTGGTCGGGGTTTCGGCCGCGATAGATGGCCGGCTGCGGATTCGGCTTCCAGTCGAGCGAAGCATGCCGATTGGCAACCAGGCGTTGCCAGCCGTCGAACCACGGCTGCCGCCGCGCGGCGACGCTCTCGCGCATGCGCGTGAAATCGCGCTCCGTATGCAGCAGGCCGGGGTGCACAAAAGGCGCGCCGGCCATCCGGGCGCCGGGCACGGTCTTCAGCTGCGTGCCGGTGGGCGACCGAGATGAAACGGTCGCGTCGGTGGGGTGCTGCGCGACGGCGGCGCACGCACCCAGCATCACCACGCAAAGAACGGGAATGGTGGCTGCTGTTCGCAAGGACGGACGAAATGCCATATGGCTCCGATAATGGTCGCGCGGTCTTGCCGAAAAGAATCGGCATGGATTCGAACCGGGACCGTCGCACGATGAACGGGCCGCCGGGAGAAAGCCGCGTTGCCGAGTATGAACGGTCATCGCGACGCGACGGTTGACAGTAAGCACGCCGTAAAGAATCGTTTGGATTCTTCGCATGCCTTGCGCCCGCCCGCTATCTCTTGTGCAACTGCCGCCCCCTCTCGAATGTCACATCCTGCGATCGATTTGGCGCGCATTGCATGTATCCGATCGCGGTTCAACAGCTAAGCTGTTACCGCACACCGGACCAGGTCCGGCCATCATCGACTTTTGGTGCACACCAATGGCACGCAATCTCACTTTCTCTCTGGATATCGCATGGCGCACGCTGCTGAAGGACTTCGGCGTGCAGCCCGACCACGTGCTGCGCAGGGCGCGTCTGCCTGAAGACCTGTTTCATCGCGCAGATCGCGGGCTCGACACGGACGAGTACTTCCGCTTCTGGCGCGCGCTGGAGCTGGAAGCGAACGACCCCATGTTTCCGTTGCGCCTCGTCGAGATGGTCTCGGCCGAGGTATTCGATCCGCCGCTGTTCGCCGCCCTGTGCAGTGCCAACCTGATGCAGGCGGTGCAGCGCCTGGCCAAATACAAGCAACTTGTGGCGCCCATGAGGCTCGAGGTCGACGTGGATGAGGCCGGATCGCTGACGGTGTCGCCGCGCTGGTTGTCGGTGCAGACCGAGTTGCCCTATTCGCTGCAGGTGGCCGAGGTCGCGTTCTTCCTGCGGCTGGCTCGCCTGGCCACACGCGAGCCCGTGCAGGCATTGCGGGTGGCCCTGCCACAGCTTCCGCCCGCCAGCTGTGCGCCGCGCTACCAGCGCTTCTTCGGCGTGCCCGTTCAACGTGGCGAGCGTCCGGCCATTACCTTTGGCGCCACCGATGCCCTGCGCCCGTTCCTGACCGTGAACGAAGGCATGTGGCGCGTGTTCGAGCCCGAACTGCGCCGTCGGCTCAGCGAACTGGACGCAACGGCCACCATGGCCGAGCGCGTGCGTGCGGTGCTGCTGGAACTGCTGCCCGGCAACACGGCCACCATCGAGAAAGCCGCCGAGCGCCTGGGGCTGAGCAAGCGCACGCTACAGCGCCGCCTCGAAGACGAAGGGGAGAATTTCCGCTCGCTGGTGAACACCACCCGGGAAAGTCTTGCCCGCCACTACCTCGGGAGCACGACGATGACTGCCGGCGAAATCGCCTTCCTGCTTGGTTTCGAGGATCCCAACTCCTTTTACCGCGCCTTCCTGGAATGGACCGGGCAGACGCCGGATACCGCGCGCAATGCCATGCGCCTGAACTGAGAACGACACTCATGACCCTGCAAGAGAAACAACGCAAAGTGCTGCTGGCAGGTGCCACCGGACTCGTGGGCGGCCTGATGCTGAAGGCCCTGCTGGCCGACCGGACGGTCTCGGAGGTCCATGCGCTGAGCCGCCGCCCGCTGGCTGTGCGCGACCCCAGGCTCCAGGTCCACCAGGTGGATTTCGGCTGCTTGCCCGCGCTTGCGCAGGTCGACGAGGTGTACCTGTCCATGGGCACAACGATCAAGGTGGCCGGCAGCAAGGCGGCCTTCCGCGCGGTGGACTTCGATGCCAACCTGGCCGTGGCGCAGGCCGCATTTGCGGCGGGCGCGCGGCGCGTGGGGCTGGTCAGCGCCGCAGGGGCGAATGCCCGGTCGTCCATGTTCTATACCCGCGTCAAGGGCGAACTGGAAGATGCGCTCAAGGCCATGCCCTTCACGGCGCTGGTCATCGCGCAACCTTCGCTGCTGCTGGACTACCGGGACGGCCTGGGCCAGGCCACGCGGTACGGCGAGATCATCGCGATCCCCGTCGCCAGACTGCTCGCGCCGATCCTCCCCGGCGCCTACAAGCCCGTACACGCCGAGGCCGTTGCCCAGGCGCTGGTACGAACCGTTCCCACGTCCCGGGGCGTGGTGATTCTGCCTTCTGCCGAACTGGCCCGGCTCGGCGCCGCGCAGAATTGAGCGGGATGGGAACGCGTTGGCTGCGCGCAGGCTTGCCTTGGATGCTGGCGGTCAGCCTGCTGAGCGCATGTGCCGGCGCGCCGAAGCGGGCGCGGCCCGGCTTCGAGGGCCTCTGGCTGGTCGACGGCGTCTTGCAGGCGCCAGCGGCCGTGCCGCCTGTCGCACCGCTTGCCGCCAGACCCCGGTTGGCCCTCGTGCTGGGTGGCGGGGGGCTGCGCGGCTTTGGGCACGTCGGCGTGTTGCAGGCGCTGGAAGAAGCCGGCATCCGCCCGGATCTGGTCGTGGGCACCTCCGTCGGCGCCATCATCGGTGCGGCCTATGCGTCGGGCCGCTCGCCCGGCCAACTCGGGCAGCAGGCCAACAGCATGCGGATGCGCGCGCTGGTCGATGTTGCCCTCGGCGGTCCCGGCTTCGTCAAGGGCGAGGCGCTGGCGAGCTGGGCCAACGGCCTGGTCGGCGGGCAAGCCATCGAGCGCTTCCCGGTGCGTTTCGCCGCCGTCGCCACGGACCTCGACCAGTCCCGGCCCTACGTGATCACGCGAGGTGACGCCGGCCAGGCGCTGCGTGCGTCGGCCGCGATTCCCGGCGTGTTACTGCCGGTGCAGGCCGGCGGCCACCTGCTGGTCGATGGCGGCGTCGCCGCACTGGTGCCGGTGCGGGCAGCGCGTGCGCTGGGCGCCGACGTCGTGATCGCAGTGGACATCTATTGCCACGGACCGCAATACCCCTCCAGTTCGGCGGTGTCGATGTGGTTGCGTGTGTCGCAGGCACAAAGCTGCTTGCTCTCGGGTCCGGAGGCCGCGTCGGCCGACGTGCTGATCGCTCCGCCGATCGCGCCCGCGGGCATGGACGATGCCGAGGGCCGGGAAACGGCACGGCGCCTGGGCTACGAGGCTGTCGTCGCGCAATTGCCTGCCATCCGGTCGGTCTTGCAGCGCCACGGCCTTGCAGCCCAGGTTGCACAGGCGCGAACGAAATCGCCCTGAGCCGCGTTCAGGCTGGCGCCGATCGCCATCCCTCTGGCGCGCGTGGCGAGTTCGCTGCGCAGCGTGGCCCTCTATGGTGAAGGCATCTTCACTCCATGAGGTTTCGCGATGATCGCCCGACGCAATCTTCTTTCCGCCGCCCTGCTGATTGGGCTGCTGGCCAGCCAGACGACCTTCGCGCAGGACGGCTGGTCGCTCGCCAGGCAGGCCGATGGCATCAGGGTCTACGTGCGCAACGTCGACGGATCGCCGCTGCGCGAATTCCGCGGCGAGGTGCAGATCCGGGCTACCCCCGATGACGTCGTCAAGGTGCTGCGTGACGCCGATGCCTACCGTCAGTGGATGCCCGACGTGGCCGCTTCCGAACTGCTCAAGGCCACCGACACCGAGCAGTTCCATTACCTCGACAACAAGGCGCCCTGGCCGGTCTCCAACCGCGACGGCATCTACCACTTCACCTACACGAAGGCCGGCGACGGCGCGGTCACCGTGCGCGTGGAGGCGGTCCCCGACTACCTGCCGTTGCGCGAGGGCAAGGTGCGGATTCCGCAGGCCAAAGGTCAGTGGAAGCTGGTGCCCGACGCGGAGGGTGTGAAAGTCACCTATCAGATGCATGCATCCCCCGGCGGCGCCATTCCCGACTGGCTGGCCAACCGGACAGTGGTGGACACGCCGTACGGGACGCTCAAGGCACTGCGCAGCCGTGTGCAGGAGGCCGGCCGATGACCATCGCGCCTCGTGCGGCGGCGCGGATCGCAAGCCGTTTGGCACATGACGCGAGGCAAGCGGCCTGCTTTTCCTGAAAAGCTAGCGGCAATTCAACAAAACGAGGTGCGACATGTCCACCACAGGAAAGAGAAAAACGGCTTTGGTCACCGGCGCATCGTCAGGCATGGGCAAGGCCATTGCCCAGCGTCTGATCAAGGACGGCTATCGGGTCTATGTCGCTGCACGCAGTGTCGACAAGATGGACGACCTGGCGCGACTCGGCGCCGAGCCTCTGCGCATGGACCTCTCCAGGGACGACGAGATCGTCGATGGCGTCAAGTTCATCCTGTCCCGGACGGGCGGGGTGGACGTGCTGGTCAACAACGCGGGCTTCGGCCTGTATGGGCCGGTCGAGGAAATCGGCATCGACGAGGCGCGCTACCAGTTCGAGGTCAACCTGTTCGGCGCCGCGCGGCTCACGCAACTCCTGCTGCCGGCCATGCGGGCCAGGCGCTCCGGATACATCGTCAACATCACCTCGATGGGCGGCAAGATGTACAGCATCCTGGGGGCCTGGTACCACGCGACCAAACACGCACTGGAAGGCTGGTCGGACTGCCTGCGCCTGGAAGTGGCCGAGTTTGGCATCAAGGTCGTGATCGTCGAACCGGGCGTGATCGAGACGGGCTTCGGTGATGCCGCCACCGACAGCATCGTCAAGCGCTCGGCCAGCGGCCCGTATGGCCGCCTGGTGCAGATGGTGGCCAAGTCGATCAAGAAGACATACGGACACGGCACCGGTAGCGATCCGCGCGTGATCGCGGACGTGGTCTCCAAGGCCGTCTCCAGTCGCAAGCCGCGCACGCGCTATGCGGCCGGCAAGTTCGCCAAGATGCTGATCCGCATGCGCGTCTGGCTAGGCGACCGCATGTTCGACCGCATCATCCTCAGTCAGACGCGCTGACAGACCGTACGGCTCTTTTCCCCAACATGGAGGTATGCGATATGACATCGAAAGTCTGGTTCATCACGGGCGCCGCACGCGGATTCGGGCGCATCTGGGCAGAAGCCGCGCTGGCGCGCGGCGACAGGGTGGCTGCAACGGCCCGCAACGCCGGCTCACTGGACGTGCTTGCGCAGCGCCATGGCGACCGCGTACTTCCCCTGGCCCTGGACGTGACCGATGCGCAGCAGGTTGCGGACGCAGTCACGCAGGCGCACCAGCATTTCGGGCGACTCGACGTGGTGCTGAACAACGCCGGCTACGCGTTGGTCGCCGCCATCGAAGAAGCCACGGTCGACGACGTGAAAGCCGAATTCGAGACGAATTTCTTCGGTGCGCTGCGCGTCATCCAGGCTGCGCTGCCAGTCCTGCGCAGCCAGCGCCGCGGGCATATCCTGGGCGTTTCCAGCGTAGCGGGCATCGTGGCCGGTCCCATTTCCGGCTTCTACAACGCCTCCAAGTGGGCGCTGGAAGCCCTGCACGACAGCCTGGCGCAGGAAGTCGCCAACTTCGGCATCAAAGTGACGCTGATCGAGCCCGGTGCCTACGCGACCGACTTCGCGAGTCCCGCGTCCCTGAAGATCGCCGAGGGGCTGGAGGCCTACGCAGCGCTGCGTCAGCAAGCGTTCGCGCGGGGTGCGGCCATGGAATTCGGCGAGCCGCAGGCCACGGCGCAGGCCGTGCTGCAGGTCGTCGATACGGACAAGCCGCCGTTGCGTCTGTTCCTGGGTACCGAGGGCATGCCCGTCGTGCGTGCGGCCTATGCGGCGCGACTGGCCGAGTGGGAGCAATGGGAGGCCGTATCGAATGCGGCCCAGGGCGTCTCGATCCGCCAGGCCATCGTCACCTGAGGTCATGCCGTGGCCGGTGCCATCGGCATGTCCGGCGGGTGCCGTCCGGCGTATTCGCGGGCCGAGGGGGCTTCGACGCTGCGCTGGCCGGACCCCCGCCGATCTCCGGCTGCCTTTGCATGGAAGGGAAAGCCGCGATAGCCCTTTCGTATGCGATGCCCCGCCGGCCGCCTATGACGCGTTTGTTACGTGACAATTGTCCACTAAATCGAGACAGCAAATCTTGTTATGGCGGATTGATGATTTCCGGTGAGACAGTAGACTGCACCCGTGCTTCGCCAGAACCGTTCCGCAGCGCGCCACGACGGCGCGACCGGACGGATTCTTCGGCAGCGGGCCGGCCGGCCCGCGGTTCGATCGTGCGAGGCGGGTTCGTTGTCGATCAGTGAGTTCGCCGTTGCGGCGGACGTCGGCACCGAATGCGTCAAACCGTCAAATCAAGGTGATTGCTATGCGTTACGTTTCGCTGGAGTCGAAGAAGGACGAGCTGCTGCTGGCGGCTCGCGTGCTGCTGATGATCCTGTTCGTGCTGTTCGGCTGGCAGAAGCTGAACGGCTTCTCGGGCACGGTCGCGTACATGGCGTCGACGGGTGCGCCGTCGCCGGAGCTGTCGGCGGTGATCGCGGTGGCGGTCGAGCTGGTCGGCGGCGCGCTGATCGCGGTCGGCTTCTATACGCGTCCGCTCGCGCTGGTGTTCGCGGTCTATACGCTCGCGACCGCGTTGATCGGGCATCGCTACTGGGCGCTGCAGGGCATGGACCAGTACCTCGCGATGATCAACTTCTACAAGAACATCAGCATCATCGGCGGGCTGCTGTTGCTCGCGGTGAGCGGGCCGGGGCGGTATTCGTTCGACCGGAAGTAAGCGGGCGCGAGAATTCGTGCTGCACGACGGGCCCGGTGCGTGGAAGCGCACCGGGCCCGTGTTTCATCATCCGCCCGTCGTCGACGGGCGAGCGAAATCGACATCGGTTGCCGGTTCTCGTATAGATTGGGGCCCCTCATCCGCTCTCATCGTTGGCTACCGTGTCGCACCCGACCATCCTTCTCATCGGCGCGTCCGGCCTGCTCGGCCGTGCGGTCGCCGCATCGTTGTCCCGCGCAGCGTCGCTGACGCTCGTCGCAACCATCCGGAACCCGGACGCCGCGGGCGCACGGCGCCTCGCATTGCCGCCGGAAAACATCGTCCGACTCGACGTGCTCGATCAGCCGGCACTCGAACGTCTGTTCGACACGCGCCGCCCGGCCGCCGTGATCATCTGCGCGGCCGAGCGCCGCCCGGACGTCTGCGAACGCGACCCCGCGGCCGCGCGCGCGATCAACGTCGACGCGCCGGCCCGCATCGGCGCGCTCGCCGCGCGCTACGGCGCCTGGACGCTCGGCATCTCCACCGACTACGTGTTCGACGGCAAGGCCGCGCCGTACCGCGAAGATGCCGTGCCGAACCCGCTGAACATCTACGGCCGCACCAAGCTGGAAGGCGAGGCCGCGTTGCTCGCCGCGTCGCCGCTTGCCTGCGTGCTGCGCCTGCCGTTGCTCTACGGCCCGATCGTCGACTGGCGCGAGTCGGCCGTCACGAGCCTCGTGCCGGCGATCGTCGCGTCCGCGCGAGCGGGCGCGGATGCGGTCGGCATGGACGCGTGGGCGATCCGCTATCCGACCTACACGCCGGACGTGGCGGACGTGATCCGCGACCTGACGCTGCGCCAGCTCGCGGGTTCGCCGGTCACGGGCATCCGTCATTGGTCGGGTGAGGAACCGATGACGAAGTACGACATCGCGCAACGGATCGCGGCCGCGCTCGGCATCGACGCCGCGCTCGCGCGGATCGACACGCCGGCCGATGCGACGCCGCGTCCGTACGACTGCCATCTGGATGCATCGCGCGTGCGCGCACTCGGGATCGATCATGTGACACCGTTCGCGACGGGGCTGCAAGCCGTGTTGCGCGACGCACCGCCGCTGCCGTAAGCGCGGCGCGCCGCAATGCCGCAACGTGTGGCAGCGGTCGGCGCCGGGGCGCGGCTGGACGTTACACCGCGCAACATTCCCGTTTGGGGGAAGCGTCCGGGCCGCAAGGCGGCCCGTCCGGTTCGCCGATACCCTGGCGCATTCGAAAAATCACGCGAGCAAGCGAGAGCCGATCGTGGCGTGTCTTCGTATCGGACGCGATCGCGCGCGACCTCGTGCGTGCCCGTTCCCGACCGACTGCTTTCTGGTCGAGTTGCCGGACGAAGCGGAACGTTACGTTATCCATATCGATATCGGCACGTTCCATGCACCGTGGCTAGGGACGAGCCGGGCTGAACCGGGATCGATCGTGTCAACTGTCACCGTGGTTGCATCCGCAACTGTGGGTTGCGGACGCAATCGTGGATCGATTCGGCAGTGCCGGCGACGTGCGGAGGATTTCGCGCTGACGACCCTACTGCGATTCGAGCCATGTGGCGACCGCATTGGCGTCGTCGGCATCCAGCGTATGAGCAACGGCTGTCATGACGGGGGAATTGGCACGTGTCTCGTTCTTGAAGAACTCGATCTGCCGAAGCAGATAGTTCACGTGTTGTCCGGCAAGCCGCGGGAACGCGCCGGCACCCTGGCCCTGCGGGCCATGGCACGACGCGCATGCCGGGGTCCCCCGGTCCGGTACGCCATGCTCGAAAATATCTTTCCCCCTGGCCATCAGCGCGGCGTTGCCTGCCTTGCCATGCACCGGTTCCTGATGCGAGTAATAGGCTGCAAGCGATGCAATCGTCGCATCGTCGAGCCGCGACGCAATACCCCACATATACTCGCGCGCATGCGTCTCGCCCCGCGTGTGCTCGCGGAAGCCCTTGAGCTGCACAGTGAGATATTCCGGTGTCTGGGCGCTTAAGCGCGGGAACATGGGTGATTCGCTGTGTCCCCGTGCACCGTGGCAAGTGGCACAGACCTGCCGAGCCAGTTGCTCCCCGTCCTCGGCGCGTGCGTGCGACGGGACGCCGCCGATCGCGATGACGATCGGTAGCAGTGACATTGGCAAGAAAAACATCTTGTTCATCTTTCTTTGCTTCCAGTCGAACCGCGGTACAGCCAAACAGCCGGTATCGGTCGCTTGCGTTGGTATCGATGTCTTCCCTGGCGGCCTCATGCTTGCGTAGCGATACTGAATACAGTGTGAGAGCGCCGGAGACGGATATCTTGATTGAAGTCAAATACGAGTGTATTTCGCCGCTCGCCGCGGGTGCTTTGCCGGTCCATCGCTGTCGCCCGTCTTTCACACGATCGCGCTGGCGGCGGAGCGCACCCGGACCTCGAAAACCAGGTGCCGGATCGATGACAAGCACGAGCGATTCAGTCGGCAGGGCACCTGTTCGAATCGGCCGACGCATGCCGACTTCGCGCGTTGCCGGGCCGGCATGCTCTTTGATCTCCCTCAAGGCCGTCGCGTCGGCACACTTTGATGTCGAGCCGCAGCCGACCAAGATGGAAATTGTGGGCACTGGCTGACGGGCTCGCCGCGCAAGCGAGTCGATCGAGCGATCGCCAGTGCATTCCGCCTGTTTCCGTGAGGTCTGGTATGTCGTCGTTGGGGCCGAGGGCCGCGATCACCGTCATCCTCCGTGAGCACGAGCGGCTGTCTGCCGTCGTCGAGGGCATGCGGCGCTATGTCCATCTGCTTGCGGCTGGCAAGCCCGTTCCGGGTCTCATGGTGTTCCGGGCGATGCTCTATTACATTCGAGAGTACCCCGAGCAGATACATCATCCGAAAGAGGAGCGCTACCTGTTTGCACCATTGCGGGATGTGGCTTCCGAATTCGACGGCGTGATCGACGAACTGGAGACTCAGCACGCGCGAGGTGACGGGATGTTGACCAATCTCGAACACGCGCTGACCCGGTACGAGTTGAAGGGCGCGCCCGCATTAGCGGCACTGGTGGCGCTGGTGGATGAATATGCCGAGTTCTATTCGGATCACCGGTTTACCGAGGAGACGCTGATTTTGCCGGCCGCGAGACGTTTGCTGTCAAACGAGGACTGGGCGGAACTTGACCTCGCCTTCGGAGCCAATCGCGATCCATTCGACGGGGTCAAGCTCGAAGCCGATCTCGGCAAGCTGTTCTCGATGATCGTCAATGCGATTCCGGAAACGGAAGATTAGCGGTTCGCGCGTGGGTCTGGGCCGAGGCCCTCGACCGAGCCAGGATTCCGGCTCCGTGTGTGCGACGCACTCAGCATGCGTCGTCTGCAAACAGCCGGTGCTCGGGTTCGGCCTGCTCGGTATCGAGACATTGCACGCGCCAGCGACCGGCATCCGGCGCGTGATGGGCATGCGGGTACCAGCGTGCCATGCCGGATGCACCGACAGTTGGTGCTTGGGCATTGCCGGACGCGAAGCCGTCAAGGACGACGAGCGGACGGCTGGCATCGGGCACGGCAAGCCGGATGCCGTCGCCGGTCCGGGCAAGCGTCCCCCATGAGGGCATTGCCATCGCGTAGTGGCCTTCACACGACCACTTTTGCTCGTCGAAATCAAGCCAGACGATCGCATACGCCGACGGGCCGGCATGCGCGAACGTGTCGAGATGAACGGTGATGCGCATGGTGGATTCCTGTGATGAGTGACTGCCGACATCCGGTGAGAGGGCATGGGTCCAGTCTAGGTTTGGCCGTGCGGCCGGCCTTGACGCACGTCAACCGGTCAAGCGGCATGACGGCCATCGACGATCGCTGGCTTGACGACTTCGGTCGTGGTTTTCTCGTGACGCTGACGACAAGCGTCGCGGCGGCTGCCGCCTGATCCTGACCAACTGGATCCGCCGCGGGCCGGCGTCGCGGAACCCGCGCCGCGCATCCGGATTTCCGCGGACATCTGGCCGGACGCGTCGGCCATGCAAGCGCGCTGAACGCCGCGCGCGGTCCGAAGCTGCATGCGCGGATCGCGCGGGACGGGTGCCGCTTCGGCACGTGAAACGCCGCGCCGGCGTCGAGGCTCGCGGGCCAAGGCCGGCGAGTGTGCGCCGGACCGCAAAAGTCCTCGAACATGACGGATGCGCACTGCTATCATTCGCGCCATGCCGCGCCTGTGCCAGGGTGCGGCGCCAGGCGGCGAGGAGGTCGCCGCCGAAGGCTCGCCGCGCGTTCGAACGCGGCGCGCCAGGTGTTGCGTGCCGATGTCATGCGGTTTTCGACGATGGTGTCGCGTTCGGCACACTTCGAAACCCTTACAGATGCCGGCAAACGATTCACACATCGCAACACAGATTGGCGGAACTTCGTGATAGGTTCTGCCATCGGAGGTTTTTTGAATAAAAACATGCCCAAAGAGGATGAATACATGACCCAGGCTCTGCAGGAACTCGAAGCACAACTTCGGGACCTGAACATCAAGCTGTCGGAAGCCAAGCAGAAGGAGAAGCAAGCCGCACTGGCGGCATTCAGGGAGCAGGTCCAGCTGTTGGGCATCTCGCAGCAGGAAGTGCTGAGCGCCCTCGGCTACATCGTCCAGCGAAAACGCAAGGCGCCTGCCAAGTATTACGATCCGACGACCGGCCGCTCGTGGTCGGGCCGCGGCCCACGACCCAAATGGCTCGAAGGCCGGGATCTCGATACGCTGCTCGTCGACCGCGAGGCCAAAACCTGGTGGCCCGGGGACGATCAGGGCTGAGGCAGCACCGCGCCGGCCTCACCACTCCCGTTTCATCCCGTTCTTTCGGTGTCCCAGCCTGCTGCGGGATCGCCGGCTTCAACATCTTTCAAATTCATTACCGCCGCTGCCCGCTTCCGTTCCCGGAAGCGGGCAGCGCGGCGCTTTCTGCGTGCGCCCGTGCACGGGCCCGTCATGCGCGGGAACAGGCTTTAGAATGTCGCCCGGACATTTCCGGCGGGACACCATGGCAGCAAACATGAAATCTTCGGCGCTCGACGATCCGGCGGCGCCGCGCGGCGGGCAGGTCGGGGCGTACGCGTGGAAGGCGCTGGCCGGCTCGGCGATCGGCTACGCGATGGACGGCTTCGACCTGCTGATCCTCGGCTTCATGCTGCCGGCGATCACCGCGGCTTTGCAGCTGACGCCCGGGCAGGGCGGCGCGCTCGTCACGTGGACGCTGATCGGCGCCGTCGCGGGCGGCATTTTGTTCGGTGCCCTGAGCGACCGCTACGGCCGTGTGCGCGTGCTGACCTGGACGATCATGCTGTTCGCGGTCTTCACCGGCCTGTGCGCGTTCGCGCAGGGCTTCCGGGACCTGCTCGTGTATCGCACCATCGCGGGCATCGGCCTCGGCGGCGAATTCGGCATCGGCATGGCGCTCGCGGCCGAAGCGTGGCCGGCGAGCAAGCGGGCGCGCGTGTCGTGCTACGTCGCGCTCGGCTGGCAGGCCGGCGTGCTGCTGGCCGCGCTGCTGACGCCGCTGCTGCTGCTCCATATCGGCTGGCGCGGGATGTTCGTGGTCGGCGTGTTGCCCGCGCTGCTCGCGTGGGTGCTGCGCAACCGGCTGCACGAGCCGGAAGTCTTCGTGCAGCGCGCGACGCGGCCGCGCGCCAACGCGTTCCGGATGCTCGTCGCCGACGCGCGCACCGCGCGCACGAGCCTCGGCATCGTGATCCTGTGCTCGGTCCAGAACTTCGGCTACTACGGGATCATGATCTGGCTGCCGACCTTCCTGTCGAAGCAGATGGGCTTCTCGCTGACGAAGTCGGGGCTGTGGACCGCGGTGACCGTCGTCGGGATGATGATCGGCGTCTGGACCTTCGGGCAGCTCGCCGATCGTATCGGCCGCAAGCCGACGTTCCTGCTGTACCAGCTCGGCTCGGTCGTGACGGTCATCGCCTACGCGCGCCTGTCGGACCCGACGGCGATGCTGTGGGCCGGCGCGCTGATGGGGATGTTCGTCAACGGGATGGTCGGCGGCTACGGCACGCTGATGTCCGAGGGCTATCCGACCGCCGCGCGCGCGACCGCGCAGAACGTGCTGTGGAATATCGGCCGTGCGGTCGGCGGCTTCGGGCCGGTGGCGGTCGGCGCGCTGGCCGCGCGCTACTCGTTCCAGACGGCGATCGCGCTGCTCGCCGGCCTCTACGTGCTCGACATGGTCGCGACGCTGTTCCTGATCCCCGAGCTCAAGGGCGTCGAACTCGAATGACGACGCGCGATGCGTGGCCGGGTTTCGCAGCCAGGTGCCGCGCCGCGGTTCAATTCAACGATTCATCACATCACCGGAATACATGATGCAACGCAACCACCGAACGATCGGCGTGATGGGCTCGGGCAAGGAACCGTGGCTCGCGTTTTCCGAGCCGCTCGGCGCATGGCTCGCGCAGGCCGGCTTCAACCTGCTGACGGGCGGCGGCCAAGGCGTGATGCTGGCGGTCGCGCGCGCGTTCGCCGGCGTGCCGGGGCGGGCCGGCCGGTCGATCGGCATCCTGCCGACGCAGGCCGATCCGCACGCGGGCTTCGTGCCGCTCGACGGCTACCCGCATCCGTTCGTCGAGATCCCGATCCTCACGCCGCTGCCGCGCCGCGAACCGGGCGCCGATCCGCACACCATCAACCGGAACTACGTGAACGTGCTGAGCAGCGACCTGATCGTCGCGCTGCCCGGCGGGCACGGGACCGCCGAGGAGATCGCGCTGGCGCAGCGCTGGCGCAAGCCGCTCATCTGCCTCGGGCCCGACGGCGCGTTTCGCGAGCTCGCCGCGGGCGCGACGTGCACGTCGTCGCTCGACGACGTGATCCGCTTCATCGACGCAGCGTTCGCGGCGGAGTTGCCGCATGCGGAGCCGGCGCAGCGATAGTGCGGCGAGGCCGGGCATCAGTCGCCGGGTGCGAGTGCCGACGGCGGCTGGTCGTGCAGCCGGTCGAGCACGGCCCGTTCGGATCGGCGGTCGTGCATCCGCGGCCGTTTCCCGAACAGCGGATGATCGTCGCGGGAACGCGTCGGTGCGTGCCGGCGATCTGTCGGGGCGGCCCGACTGAGCCGCCCCGTGCTGGTCAGCGCCCCGTCTTCAGTTGCGCCCACAACCGGTTCTGGAGCCGGCGAATCTCGGGCGGCATCGGCTTGAGCAGCGTCATCTTGCTCAGCACCTCGTCGGCCGGATAGACCGACGGATCGCGCGCGATCGCGGGCTTCACGAACTGGCGCGCGGCCTTGTTCGCGGTCGGATAGAACACCGCGTTGGTGATCCCCGCGTTGACCTTCGGGTCCTGCAGGTAGTTGATCCACTTCAGCGCGGCATCGCGGTTCGGCGCGTCCTTCGGGATCACCATCATGTCGAACCACAGCAGCCCGCCTTCCCGCGGATTCGCGAAGCGGACCTCGTACGGACGCTTCGCTTCCGCCGCACGGCGATGCGCGATGCCGACGTCGCCGGAATAGCCGAACGACACGCACAGGTCGTTGTTCGCGAGATCGTTGATGTAACCCGACGAGTTGAACTGCGTGATGTACGGGCGCACCTTCTTGAGCACCTCGTATGCGGCGCGGTAATCGGCCGGATTCGTGCTGTTCGGATCCTTGCCCATGTACTGCAGCGTCGCGGCGAACACGTCGACGGCCTGGTCGAGGAACGATACGCCGCAGCTCTTCAGCTTCGCCATGTTGGCCGGGTCGAACACCAGCGCCCAGCTGTCGACCGGCGCCTTGTCGCCGAGCGCCTTCTTCACCGCCTGCACGTTGTAGCCGATGCCGTCGGTGCCATACGCCCACGGCACGCCGTACTGGTTGCCCGGATCGGCATCGGCGACCATCTTCATCAGCAGCGGATCGAGGTTCGACAGGTTCGGCAGCTTCGTCTTGTCCAGCGGCTGGTAGACGTTTGCCTGGATCTGCTTGGCCATGTAGTTCGACGTCGGCACGACGATGTCGTAGCCGGAGTTGCCCGACAGCAGTTTCGCCTGCAGCGTGTCGTCGCTGTCGTAGTTGTCGTAGCGCACGTGCAGGCCGGTCTGCTTCTGGAAATTCGGAATCGTGTCCGGCGCGATGTAGTCGGACCAGTTGTAGATGTTCAGCTCGCCGGCGGCCTGGGCGTGCGTGGTGACGAAGGAGGCGATGCCCGCGACGGACATCATGGCGGCGGTTGCGATGGTGCGGCGAAGGGTGCGGAGTTGCATGGCTTGTCGTTCGTATCGGGAGGCTCGGCGGTTGGCTGCTCGCCGCGCCACGGTTCAAGGGATGGACGTGTGCAACCGGCCGGCGCTCGAAACGAACGCCGGCGGTGCATGATGATCAGGAGTCGGCTCGGCCTGCGAAGCGAATCGTGAGGGCACGCAACGCGAGCCGACCCTGTCGCGAGTCACGCGACACGATGCGCAGGTCGAACGGAACGGAGGGGGCGCGCTAAGGCAGCAGCGACGCCACGTCGTCGGTGTGGATCGCGACGTATGCGCGCGCGGCGACGGCGTTGTGACGGCGGACGGAACGGCGGGACAGGATGGTGTAGATCGACAGATGCAGGCGAGGACTTTGCCGGCGGTCACTGTCGCCGGTGGACGAGATCGATGCCCGCACGTTGCGCGCATCGCCTCGTCTCCACCGCACCAGCGGGCCACGGATTCTCACGATTGCTCTCGACCGGGTTGTTGAAAGTATTGAACACCTGGCGACTCGCGGACGCTGGCCGTTTCACGTGTCGATCGCAGCATTTGCCGCGCGGCGGCAGCGGGACCGTCAAGCAAAACGAAAGCATGATGCAAAGCGAAATCGCCGAAACATCGCGTTCCTGTGAATCATCAGGTAAATCGCTGTAAGGATGTCTCCGGATTTTCCCTAGTGATTCGCGCGTCGACGGATCGGGTCGTCGAGCGTGAGCGCAAGGGCGTGCGTGACGTGTGCCGTTCGGGATGCGGTCGAAGTGATGAGAATATTCGACAGATTGCCGGCAGCACATGCGACATGCGCGGTTCGCGGCCGGCGTCGCGCATGTCGGCCGCGGGGCGAAGCAACGCGCGTGCGGTCGTCAGGCGACCCGGATCCCCAGATTCTCGATCAGCATCGCGGCCTGGTCATACGAGATGGTCGCGCCGCGCAGCACGCCCGACGCGAGCAGCTTCGGCGTGCCGCCGAGTTCCACGTCGCGCAGGTCGGCCCCGTCGAACCGGGCGTCGTTCAGATGCGCGTTGCGCAGGCTGCCGCCTTCGAACACGGCGTCGCGAAAGTCCGTGCCGGCGAGATCGGCATCCGAGAAGTCGAGCGCCACGAGCCGCGTTTTCCGGAACGAGAAGCGGCGCAGGCTCGCGCCGACCAGCAACGTGTTCGCGAATTCGATGCCGAGCGACTTGCATTCCTCGAAGTCGGCGCCGGTCAGCCTGCATTCGTCGAAGCGCGCCGAGCCGAGCTTGCTACGGCGCCAGTTCGTGTTGTTGAGATCGCAGGACTGAAACTGCGCGTCCTCGAGGTCGGCCGACGAGAAGCTCGTCTGGCGCGCGCGGCAGCGAATCCAGGCGGTCTGCGCGAGCGTCGCGCCGACGAACGACGCTTCCGCGAGCGCGCAGCGCTCGAATCGCACGCCGCGCAAATCGAGCCGCGACAGGTCCGCACCTTCGAGATCGCAGTCTTCGAGACGAAGCGGCGCAGGCGAGCCTTCGACGAGAAGCAGCAGGTCGGCGCGATCGAGCGTTCGGCCGGAGACGGAAACTCCGCAGGTCGTCATGGGGTAGTCCGGTGTGAGTTGAAATGTTCGAGGCCGGTATCGGATGGTATCGGCCGGGCTGCGCGACATCGCGCGGGCGCCGCCGCTCAGCGCGCGGCCTTCATCCGGGCCGCGACCGGCTTGCCGGCCGGCTCGCGCTGGAACGTCCACAGGATGCGCATCTGCGCGCGCATCGCCTGTTCGTCAGCCGGAACCAGGCAGTACGCGAGCCCGATACGGCTGATCAGCGCGATGATGTCGTCGAGCGCGGGCACCCGCGCGCCGTGCACGGCGACGTATTCACGGTACGGCTTTTCGAGCACGCGCTGCCACATCGGCGCGATGTTCTCGACGATGTAGCCGAACACGTCGGTGGACAGGCTCGTGGCCAGATAGTTGTGGTGAAAGCCGCCGTGATGACGGTCGCGATAGCGCACCGCGAAGCACACGCTCTCTTCGCAATAGGCCTCGAAGTCGTGCTCGAAGGCGGTGAGCGCGCGCTGCATCTCGTCGAAGAATTCGGCGTTCTGGATGCCGATCACGCCCTGGATCAGCTCCTTTTTCGTGCCGAAGTAGCGGTACAGCGTGCGCCGCGAAATGTTCGCGCGGCGTGCGACGTCGTCGATCGACAAACGGTCGATCCCGTGCTCGATCATCGCGTCGAGCGTGGCGCGCAGGATCGCGCTTCGCCCGTCGTTGACGCTGTCCATCCTGCTGGCGTCGCCCCAGCGCAGTTGCCGATCCATACCTTTCCTCGTTGCCGTGCGTTGCGCGGCGTGTGCCGATGAGCCGACCGAATGCGTCGGTTCGGAATTTTCGCATACGTTGTCACAAAAATGGAATTTGTGCCATTATGCGTCACAAAATAAATGTTTTGTGACATAGCGCCGGGTGCATCGACCCGCCCGGCATATTCCCGGCAAGGTCCGCCACGCAGGTGCAGGGCTGCGCCTTTCGACTGGAAGGAGACGATCCATGACCGAATCATCCGCGCCGGCCACCCGGCATCCCGTTCACCGGATTCATGCCGCACCCATCGACGCGCGCTACGCGCGCGGCTGGCATTGCCTCGGGCTCGCCGACGACTACCGCGACGGCCGCGCGCACGGCCTGTCGATCTTCGGCACGCGCGTGGCGGTGTTCCAGGGCGAGGACGGGCAGTTGCGAATCCTCGACGGCTACTGCCCGCACATGGGCGCCGACCTCGGGCGCGGCCACGTCGACGGCAACGCGCTCGTGTGTCCGTTTCACGGCTGGTCGTGGGCCGGCGACGGCACCTGCACTGCGATTCCGTATTCGCAGCGCATCCCGCCGAAGGCGCGCATCAAGTCGTGGCCGGTGATGGAGCAGAACCGCCTGCTGTTCGTGTGGAACGATCCGGAGGGCAATGGGCCCGATCCGGCGGTCGAGATTCCGCGCATCGACGCGTGCTTCTCCGATGCGTGGAGCGACTGGGCGATCGTCAAGTGGGTGATCGACACGAACTGCCGCGAGCTGATCGACAACCAGTCCGACATGGCGCACTTCGGCCCCGTGCATGGCGCGCCGATCGACTACTTCTGCAACACGTTCGCGGGCCCGGTGGCCTACCAGAAGCTGCGCGGCGGCAGCACGCGGCTGGCCGGCAGCGGCGGGTTGACGGCCGACTCGGCCTACTTCGGCCCGGCATACCACGTCACGCTGATGACGGGCGAAGCGCAGGGGCAGCCGCTCAGGTCGATCCTGCTCAACAGCCACGTGCCGATCGATACGAACAGCTTCGAGCTGCGCTTCGGCGTGATGGTCGAGAAGAATCCGGCGCTGACGGACGAACAGAATCGCGCGATGGTCGACGGCTACGTGCTGGCCGCGCAGTCGGCATTTCGCGAGGACGTCGCGATCTGGGACCACAAGACGCGCGTCGACAATCCGCTGCTGTGCGAAGGCGACGGCCCGATCTATCGGCTGCGCCAGTGGTACCAGCAGTTCTACACGGACGTGGGCGAGCTGCCCGCGCGGCACGCGAGCGTCGAGGTGCACGAATACCGCGGCGAGCACGGCGCCTGGCGCCAGCTCGCCGACGTGCCGGCCGATGCGGCAAGCTGCCTTGCCACGATCTGAGCGGAGGCGATCATGTACGACGATCGACACGATTCGTTCGGCGACGCCACGTACGACGTGGTGGTGGTCGGTTCCGGCGCGGGCGCGATGACGGCGGCGCTGCGCGCGCATGACCAGGGGCTGTCGGTACTGGTGGTCGAGAAGAGCACCGTCTATGGCGGCACCACGGCGGTGTCCGGCGGCGGCATCTGGATTCCGTGCAACGACCAGATCGCCGCGCTCGGCGGCAGCGATTCGTACGACGAAGCAATCATGTATTTGCGCGACGTGGTCGGCGAGGATTTCGACGCGCAGCGCATCGATGCGTATCTCGACAACGGCCCGAAGATGGTCGCGTATCTCGCGAAGCACGCGCACACGCGGTTCAATGCGGTGCCGCGTTATCCCGACTACTACCCGGACCGCAAGGGCGGCAAGCCCGGCTACCGGACGATGGAGCCGGCGGCGTTCGATGCCGCGCGTCTCGGCGCGCATTTCGACACGTTGCGCGCGCCTTCGCCGGCGACGCTGATCGGCGGGCGCATCGCGATGACGCAGATCGAGGCGCACACGATCCTCACGAAGGAGCGCGGCTGGCTGCGGCTCGCCGCGCGCCTGATGCTGCGCTATGCCACCGATTTCAAATGGCGGCGCCGCACGCCGCGCGACCGGCGCCTGACGCTCGGCAATGCGCTCGTCGCGAGCCTGCGCGCAGCGCTCGAGCAGCGCGGCATCGCGCTGTGGCTCGCAACGCCGATGCGCTCGCTGCACACCGACGGCGCACGCGTGAACGGTGTGGTCGTCGAGCGCGACGGCCGACCGTTCGGCATCCGTGCGACGCATGGCGTCGTGCTCGCGTGCGGCGGATTCGAGGCGAACCAGGCGATGCGCGACCAATTTCTGCCGAAGCCGACGCGCGCCGAGTGGAGCGCGGCGCCGCCGATCAACACCGGCGACGGCATCCGCGCGGGGCTCGCGCTCGGGGCCGACGTGGCGCTGATGGGCTTCGTCTGGGGCGTGCCGACGGTGCGCGTGCCGGGCGAGGAGAAGCAACGCGGGCTGTTCGTCGAGCGCTCGGCGCCGCGCTGCGTGATGGTCAACCGGCTCGGGCGGCGCTTCGTCAACGAATCGGCGCCGTATCCGGACGTGATCCACGCGATGTATGCGGACCATGCGAACACGCAGGCCAACGTGCCCGCGTGGCTGATCTTCGATGCCGAATATCGCAGGCGTTATCCGTGCGGCGTGCTGCTGCCGGGCAGCGTGCAGCCGGACAGCAGAATCCCGCCCGGCTGGCTCGACTCGGTCATCTATCGCGCGGGCACGCTGGCCGAGCTGGCCGCGAAGATCGGCGTGGATGCGCGGGGGCTCGCGCAGACGGTCGAGCGGATGAACGGTTACGCGCTCACCGGCATCGATACCGAATTCGGCAAGGGCGGCAACCTGTTCGATCGCTACTACGGCGATGCGTCGTCGAAGCCGAATCCATGCCTCGGGCCGATCGAGCGTGCGCCGTTCTATGCGCTGCGGGTCGACCCGGGCGAGATCGGCACGAAGGGCGGCTTGCGTACCGATGCGCATGCGCGCGTGCTGCGTTCCGACGGTTCGGTGATCGACGGCCTCTATGCGCTCGGCAACACGTCGGCGGCCGTGATGGGCAAGACCTACCCGGGCCCCGGCTCGACGATCGGGCCGGCGATGACGTTCGGCTATGTCGCGGCCGATCACATCGCGGCCGCGCGTTCCGACCGCTTCCTCTAGTCGAGGCCTTGACCTTGAAGTCGGGTTGAATCTTAGAGTGCCTGCTGACGGCAGTGAATCGGCAGGCCCGCACGTTGCCTGCGACGATCAATCTTCGACGAGAGGCAACGCAGATGGACAGGCGCTTTACACAGGTCGAATTCGGGCCCCACAAGGTCGATGTGCCCGAAGGCGGGTACTACGACCGGTTCCGGATGAATCCGGATCTCGACGCGGTCGCGTGCGATCCCGCCGCCGGGAACATCGATTTTTTCCGTCGGATCCCGAAGCGTCAGGTTGCGTCGCGCGTCGGTCCGACCTGGGCGCCAAATTTCTACTATCGCTCCAGCAGCATCCAGGTGCTGTTTCTCGCGCCGCTCGAGCGCCTGCGTACCACGCTGCCGGTGCCGCTCGAACCGCTGCGCGCATTTCCCGGTTACGGGCTGGTCGCGCTGACGTTCTTTTCGTATTCGGTCTGCGACAACGATCCGTATGACGAGGTGTCCGTCGCGGTCGTGATTCGCCGGCCGGGTGCGCGCGGCTCGCATGCGCTCGAGCTGCTCGACGCGATGCGGCGCCGGAGCTTCTTCGCGCATGTGCTGGCGCTGCCCGTCACCACGGAAATCGCACGGGTGCGCGGCGTGCACGGCTACCAGCTGCCCAAATGGCTCGCCGATATCGACATGAACATCGGCGCACGCGTGAGCGCGCGGATCGCCGGGATGGACGGCCGGCTGGACCTGACGCTGAACGCACCGTCGCCCGCGCTGATCGACGTGCCGTCGCAGTCGCGGATGGGCACGAATACCATGGTCAATCTCGTCGACGGCGTGTGGCACCAGAGTTCGGTGCAGACCAATACGCTATCGTTCGCACAGCGCGTGTTGCCGCGCGGCCTCGAGCTGGTGCGGCACGGTGGGCCGCTGAGCCAGCTGCTCGACGGGCTCGGTGTATCCACCATCGTGCGGTTCGACGTGGTCAAGGATGCCCAGCTGGTGCTGAATCTGCCGACGCCATTGGGGAGCGTTCGATGAACCCGTTCGATGAATCCGGCTGCTCGTAACCAACCCGTTTCGGAGGAAACATCGATGACCCAGCCGACCCGTGATCTGGATCTCGTCGTATTCGGTGCCACCAGCTTCGTCGGGCAGATCCTGACGCGCTACCTGTCCGAATACCTGTCGGGCAGCGGAGAATCGCTGCGCTGGGCGATCGCCGGCCGCTCCGAGGCGAAGCTCCGGCAGGTCAGGGACGCGCTGGGCGCAGCGTGGCAGGCGCTGCCGATCATCGTGGCCGATGCAGCCGACGTAGCGCGCTTGCGTGCGTTGTGCGAGCGCACGCGCGTCGTCGTGTCGACCGTCGGGCCGTACGCACTGTATGGCGAGCCGCTGGTGCGGATCTGCGCGCAGACCGGCACGGACTACTGCGATCTCACCGGCGAGACGCAGTGGATCAAGCGGATGATCGAACGGTACGAACCGGCGGCCAGGCAATCGGGCGCGCGCATCGTGCATTGCTGCGGTTTCGATTCGGTGCCGTCGGACATCGGCGTCCTGTTCCTGCAGCAGCACGCGCGGCGGCAGTGGGGCCGGCCGGCCACGCAGGTGAAGATGCGCGTGAAGACGCTGAAGGGCGGCGCGTCGGGCGGAACGGTCGCGAGCGTGATCAACGTCGTGCGCGAAGCCGCGGCCGATCCCGCGTTGCGCCGCGAACTGCTCGATCCGTATGCGCTGTGTCCGAAGGATCATCGCTTTACGGTGCGGCAGCACGCGGTCCGGTCGGCCGAATTCGATCGCGACGGCGGCACGTGGATTGCGCCGTTCGTGATGGCGGCCATCAACGAGCGCGTCGTGCATCGCTCGAACGCGCTCGCGGACGACGCGTACGGCAGCCGGTTCGCGTATGACGAAGCGGTCATCACGGGCACGGGTTTCAAGGGCCGCCTCGCCGCGCTCGCGATGATGGCCGGCCTCGGCGCGTTCATGGCGGGCGTTCTCGTCAAGCCGGCGCGCAGCCTGATGGAGCGCTTCCTGCTGCCGAAGCCCGGCGAGGGGCCGAGCGTCGCCGCGCAGCTGGCCGGCCGTTTCGATCTGCGCTTCTTCGGGCGCGCCGACGACGGGCGGACGCTGCGCGTGAAAGTCACCGGCGATCGCGATCCGGGCTACGGCTCGACCGGGAAGATGCTGGGCCAGGCCGCGCTCAGCCTCGCGCTGGATTGCAGCCGCGACGGCGAGAAGACCGGGCGCGGCGGGGGCTTCTGGACGCCCGCGACGATGTTCGACGAGCGCTTCGTCGAGCGCCTTGTGCGTCATGCCGGGTTGCGTTTCGAGGTGCTTTGAGCGCGTGGCGCACGCGTCCGGGTCGACAGGAATCGACGCGCCGCCATTTTGTCGGATGGCAGGACACATACCCATGGCCTCGATACGCTTGCCGAGGCAAACCGTAACCTTTAAGTGAAGTTCAAGGGCAGGCGCTTTTCGCCTTGCCTTTGCGCGGGCGCGCGTTGCCCATGACGAGGCCGGGAAGTGCCGGTACGGCGCGGAGTGGCTGACGTTCGCGCGCCGCGCGATTTCAGTCGTTCGCGCCCGCGCGCGGCGTCTTGCCGGTCCAGCGCCGGTACGCATGGCGGAAGCTGCGCGGCTCGCTGTAGCCGAGCCGCTCCGCGATCGCGGCCACGCTCAGCGCCGGTTCTTCGAGCAGCCGCACCGCCTCCTGGCGACGCACGTCGTCGAGCAGCGACTGAAACGTGATGCCGTCCTTGTCGAGCCGGCGTCGCAAGGTGCGCTCGGTCAGGTGCAGCGCGTTCGCGAGCGACGTCATCGACTTGAAGCGCGCGAGGTCGCGCGCCATCAGCTCCTTCGCGCGATCGGCGAAACGCGTGCCGACCGACGCGGCCCACTGCCGTTCGAGCGCTTCGCATTGCCCGTGCAGCGCATTGAAGCTGACTTCGTTCGCGAGCCGCGGGGCTTCCGTGCCGTTCACGCTCGTGAACACGAGCCGGTTCTCGCCCGCATTGAACGTGACCGGGCAGTCGAAGTGGCGCGCGTAGTCCGCGCCGTTGCGCGGCGTGCGGCGGGCGAGATGCAGCTGCGCGGGCCATACCGGCTTGCCGACCAGATCGGACACGATCAGGCGCAGGCTCGACAGGCACATGTCGGTCTGGAACACCTCGAGGTCGGGTTCGCCGTTGTAGCGGCCGATCGTCACGCTCATCCCTTCCGCGTCCGCGTGCGCGTGCACGCGCACGTCGAAATACAGCCCCATGAACAGCGGAAACTGGCTCATGCACCGGAACGCCTGCATCACGGAGCCGCTGATCAGCATCGCGTAACCGGCGAGGCCGAGCGTCGACACATGGAGCCGCGCGCCGATCGACAGGCCGATCGACGGTACGCCGCTGCAGCGCAGCAGGTTGCGGAAGCAACGCTGCTCCTGGCCGCGATTCACGTGCAGGTTCGGCGACGCGACTTCGGCCGCGCCGAGGCCGGTGCCCTCGAGCAGCGCGGCACCGTCGATGTGCCGGACGCGGCATTCGTCGAGCGCGACCGCGATCGCGTGCACGGTGGCGGGAATGTCTTCCTGGCGTCCGGCCGGACGCGCGAGGCCGAGCGCCGAACGCAGGCTGCGTTCGGCGCGGCTTTGGGGTCGATGGGACTTGCTGTCCATGGCGAAGGGCGGCAACGGGTTCGCGTAGAACATAGCCGGAATGTCCGCGAAACGCCAGAGGGCCCGCATCAGCGGGGGGCGGCCGCCCGCCACGCGTCCGGAAATATCCCCCGATTACGTCCGCTTTTCTCATTCGTCGTCGATTTTTTGGCGCACCACACTCGTTTCCGGATCGCGCAATGCCCGCATTGCCGACGAGACGAGTGTTGATGTCATGGACCACGCCACGTGAGGACAGCATGAAAGACACCAGGCCGGCGCAGCGCACGCCCAGCGCCGCGACAGACGACGTGCGGGCACGCACGGACGGGCACGCCGACGCAGGGCCACGCGCCGCGCATTCGCTCGGGCTGTTCACGCTGGTGATCTTCGGCCTCGCATACATGCTGCCGATGACGGTGTTCACGACCTACGGGATCGTCACGCGCGAAACCAACGGACACCTGACGATCGCGTATGCAGTCACGCTGGTCGCGATGCTGCTGACCGCGCGCAGCTACGGCCACATGGCGCGGCTGATGCCGAGCGCCGGTTCCGCCTATACGTTCGCGAGCCGCAACTTCGGCACCTCGGCCGGCTTCATGGTCGGCTGGGCGCTGCTGATGGACTACCTGTTCATCCCGATGATCAGCTACCTCGCGATCGGCATCTACATGAAACAGCTGTTCCCGGCCGTGCCGGCCAGCGTGTGGATCGTCGCGAGCATCGCGCTGGTCACCGGGCTGAACATCGTCGGCATCCGGCTCGTCAACCGCGTGAACCTGATCCTGATCGCGAGCCAGCTCGTGTTCATCGCGGTCTTCGTCGCGGCGGCCGCGCATGTCGCGAGCGGCGAGGGGCTGGCGCCGACGCTCGCGCTGCCGTCGTCGGGCGACGCACGGGCGATCTTCGCCGGGTCCGCGATCCTGTGCCTGTCGTTCCTCGGTTTCGATGCGGTGTCGACGCTGTCGGAGGAAACGCGCGAGCCGCGCCGCACGGTGCCGCGCGCGATCCTGCTCTGCACGCTCGCGAGCGGCCTGCTGTTCATGCTGATCGCGTATGCGGGACAGGTGGTGTTCCCGGACTGGCATGCGTTCAAGGATCTCGATTCGGCCAGCCTCGAACTGATGCGGCGCATCGGCGGCGGCACGCTGTCGGCGCTGTTCGTCGCGGTCTACGTGGCCGGCTGTTTCGCGAGCGCGATGGCCGGCCAGGCGAGCGTCACGCGCGTGCTGTTCGCGATGGGCCGCGACCGGGTGCTGCCCGAGCGCGTGTTCGGCCACCTGCATGCACGGTTGCGCACGCCGGTGCGCGCGACGCTCGCGGTCGGTGTCGTGTCGCTGTCCGCGCTGTTCATCTCGCTCGATCTCGCGTCGACGATGATCAGCTTCGGCGCGCTCGTCGCGTTCGCGGTCGTGAACCTGTGCGTGATGCGCAGCTATCTCGGCCGCCCGGAACATCGCCGCTTCGCGGGCTGGATCAGGTTCGGCGCGGTGCCGGCGCTCGGCTTCGCGATGAACGTCTGGCTGTGGTCGGGCCTGTCGCGCCAGACCTTCTACGTCGGCATCGGCTGGCTCGCGATCGGGCTGTGCCAGCTGCTGTGGCTCACGCGCGGCTTCACGCGCCCGGCGCCCACGCTGTCGATGAACTGAACGACCGGCCGGCGGCTTCCGGCTGCGGGCCGCCGGTCTCGAATCCCTGAAGGAGGAATGACCCATGAACGGTGTTGACGTCAATCTCGATGCGGACCTGCAGGCGCTCGGCAAGCGCCATCTGCTGATGCACTTCACGCATGCCGATGCGTATCGCGACCACGCGCTGACGGTGTTCGACCGCGGCGAAGGCTGCTGGCTCGTCGATCGCAACGGCAAGCGCTACTTCGACGGGCTCGCCGGGCTGTACTGCGTGCAGGTCGGCTACAGCCACGGCGCGGAGATCGGCGACGCGATCCGCGAGCAGATGGTGCGGCTGCCGTTCGCGACCAACTGGGGCTACGGCCACGAACCGGCGATCCGCCTCGCGCACAAGCTCGCGGCGCTCGCGCCGGACGGCCTGAACCGCGTGTTCTTCACGTCGAGCGGCTCGGAGTCGAACGAATCGGCGATCAAGCTGGTGCGCCAGTATCACCAGGCGCGCGGCGAGCCGCAGCGGCGCAAGTTCATCGCGCGGCGCGTCGCGTATCACGGCACGTCGTTCGGCGCGCTCGCGCTGAACGGGATGACCAACTTCCGCAAGCATTTCGAGCCGCTGATGGCGGGCGTGCGGCACGTGAGCAACACGAAGCGCTACGGGCGGCCGGAAGGCGAGACGGAGGCGCAGTTCACGCGCCATCTGCTCGACGAGATCGAAGCGCTGATCGTCCAGGAAGGGCCGGACACCGTCGCCGCGCTCGTCGTCGAGCCGCTGCAGAACGCGGGCGGCAGCCTGACGCCGCCGGCCGGTTATGCGCAGGGGCTGCGCGCGCTGTGCGACCGGCACGGCGTGCTGCTCGTGGCCGACGAAGTGATCTGCGGGTTCGGCCGGCTCGGCGAATATTTCGGGTCGACGCGTTACGGGCTGAAGCCGGACCTCATCACGTTCGCGAAGGGGATCGCGTCGGGCTACGTGCCGCTCGGCGGCGTGATCGCGAGCGACACGGTGGTCGACACCGTGCTCGCCGGCCCGCAGCAGATGTTCCTGCACGGCGCGACCTACGGCGGCCACCCGGTCGCGTGCACGGCAGCGCTCGCGAACCTGGCGATCATGGAGCGCGAAGGCGTGCTCGCGAACGTCCGCGCCAACGAGGCGGTGTTCCGCGAGACGCTCGACGGCCTGCTCGAGCTGCCGTGTGTCGGCGACGTGCGCGGCGACGGCTACCACTACTCGCTCGAACTCGTGACCGACAAGGCCGCGCGCCGCTGGGCGGCCGGCATCAGCGCGCAGACGTTCGTGTCGACGCTGCTCGCGCCCGCGATCTTCGAAGCCGGGCTGTTGTGCCGCGCGGGCGTCGACCACGAAGGCACGCCGATCGTGCAGTTCTCGCCGCCGCTCGTGATGTCGCGCGACGAGATCGTATGGTTCGTCGCGAAGATCCGCGACATTCTCGCCGACACTTACGCGCGTGCGACGCGCTGAGCGCGGCAGCACCGTTCGTCATTCCAGGAGCCTTCGATGCGAACCTCACAACAGAGCTATATCGCCGGACAGTGGTGCGATCCGGTCGATGCGCGCGCGATCGACGTGATCGATCCGGCGACCGCGAAGCCGTATGCGCGGCTCGCGATCGGCGGGCCGGCGGACGTCGACCGCGCGGTCGGCGCGGCGAAGCAGGCATTCGACGCGTATTCGCGCTGGACGGTCGACGCGCGCGTCGCGCTGCTGCAGCGCGTGCTCGAGATCTACCGGCGCCGCTACGACGAAGTCGCGCGCACGATCAGCCAGGAGATGGGCGCGCCGATCGCGTTCGCGCGCGCGATGCAGGCCGCGGTCGGCACCGCGCATCTCGAACAGACGATCCGCGCGCTGCAGTCATTCCGGTTCAGCACGCAGACCGATTCGCTGCTGGTGTCGCACGAGCCGATCGGTGTGTGCGCGCTGATCACGCCTTGGAACTGGCCGATCAACCAGATCGTCTGCAAGGTCGCGCCGGCGCTCGCGGCGGGCTGCACGATGGTGCTCAAGCCGAGCGAGATCGCGCCGTTCAGCGCGATCCTGTTCGCGGAGATCCTGCACGAAGCCGGCGTGCCGCCGGGCGTGTTCAACCTCGTGCATGGCTACGGGCATGAGGTCGGCGATGCGCTGTCGCGGCATCCGGACGTCGACATGGTGTCGTTTACCGGCTCGACGCGTGCCGGTGTCGAAGTCGCGAAGGCTGCGGCCGATACCGTGAAGCGCGTGCACCAGGAACTCGGCAGCAAGAGTCCGAACCTGATCCTGCCCGATGCCGACATCGAGGATGCCGTCACGCGCGGCGCGCGCAGCTGCTTCAGCAACAGCGGACAGTCGTGCAACGCGCCGACGCGGATGTTCGTGCACGTCGATCAGCTGGCCGCGGCCGAGGCGGCGGCGCGCGATGAGGCTGCGCGCACCGTCGTCGGCGATCCGCGTTCGCCGGAAACGGGCATCGGGCCGGTCGTCAGCCGCACGCAGTTCGACCGCATCCAGCAGCTGATCCGGAGCGGCATCGACGAGGGCGCGACGCTCGTCGCGGGCGGGCCCGGCCGTCCGGACGGGCTCGGCGACGGCTTCTACGTGAAGCCGACGGTGTTCTCGAACGTCACGCCGGACATGACGATCGCGCGCGAGGAGATCTTCGGGCCGGTGCTGTCGATCCTGACCTACCGGACCGAGGATGAAGCCGTGGCGCTCGCGAACGATTCGGTCTACGGGCTCGCGGCTTACGTGCAGACGAAGGATCTCGAGCGCGCCCGCCGCATCGCGGCGCGCTTGCGCGTGGGCAACGTGCACATCAACTATCCGGCGTGGAACCCGGCCGCGCCGTTCGGCGGCTACAAGCGTTCGGGCAACGGACGCGAGTATGCGGAGTTCGGCCTCGTCGAATATCTGGGGACGAAAGGCACGACGGGGTACGCGTGAGCGGCGCTGGCCGACCGTCGCCGGACGGTCGGCTTTTGCCGCGAGCCGGCTTCGCGTGTGCCGACAGTCAGTTGTCCTCGCCATCCGTCGCGGCCGCATCGGCGCCCGGAACGGGCGCGGCGGCCCGCCTGCGGATTTCGGAGTCGAGGATCAAGCGCCCGCGCAGCTTCCCTTTCATTCGTTTCACGTGCTTGGGCGCCTCGGTCATGTGCTCGACCATCAGCGCACGTACGCGCTCGGCATCGCGCGCTCGCGCGGCCAGCAGGATTTCCTTGTGGATCGACACGTTCGCTTCGCCGAAGCGCTTGTGCTCCGCGAGCGGCGTATCGTTCCTGAACTCGATCAGCTGCCGGATCATCTCGTTGATCAGCTCGCAGCTGAAGCGCAGGAAGGGGTTCGGGTTCGCGGCCGCGAGGATGTCGTGGAACGTCGTGTCCTCCTGCCGCTGGCGCAGCATGTGGCCGCGGTCGTGCACGCCCGACGCGCCGTCGCAGCACGCGATGTTCGCCTCCAGCGCCGCGAAGTCGCGCTCGGTCAGGTGCGGCACGGCGCCCGCCGCCAGCTCGGGTTCGAGGAGCTTGCGCACCGTGTAGATGTCGTCGATCGTCACGTCCTTGAAGAACAGGTAGTTCTGCAGAAGTTGCAGCGTGCGGTCGAGCGGCACCTCGACGACCATCCCGCCGCCCGACGGCCCCGTCGTAACCTTGATGAGCCCCTGCACCTCGAGCGACTTCAGCGCCTCGCGGATCGTGCTCTTGCTCACCGCGTACAGCTGCTGCAGTTCCGCCTCGCGCGGCAGGCGGTCGCCCGGTTTCAGATCCTTCTCGGTGATCAGCCGCTTGATCTCCTCGGCGACGAGATCCGCCCGCTTCGGCTGCTTGATTTCGACCGCGAGGCCCGCCCTGGCTCGGTCCATGACCATCTTCAAGACTCCTTTGTCTGACTGCGCGCCACATCGTCGTCGACGATCCGTTCGGGCGCGGGGTACGGAATTTTGCCTGATTGACACCAATTTTGATCAACTCTAGCATCAGGTTCATTCTATTTATAATGATAAATAGGATCAACCGGCAACGCGCATCCTGCAGGGCGTGGATACGGTTTGGGTTTGGCAGTCGGTCGCATCGTGTGTCCCCCTTTATCAGGAGCGTCAACTTGAATCGCCGAGAACTGTTGAAACTGGCCGCGTTGTCGGCCGTGCCGGGCGCGCTCGGCAGCATGTCGTCCCGTGCCGCATTCGCGCAGGGTTCGACCATCCAGCTTGCCTGCCCGGTGCCGATGTCGGGGCCGTTCGCCGCCAATGGCAAGTACGCCGATCTCGGCATGCAGCTCGCCGTCCGGCAATACGGCAAGGTGCTCGGTGCGCCGCTCGCGTATACGGCACTCGACACCGAGGGCAAGCCCGCGACCGCCGTGCGGCGCGTGCAGGAGATCGCGCAGCAGAAGGGGGCCCGCTTTTTCGCGGGCGGCATCCTGTCGTCCGAATCGCTGGCAATGGGCAAGGAAGTCCAGAAGGCGGGCGGCGTGTTCATCACGACGGCGGGCGCGGATGAACTGACCGGCAAGGACTGCAACGATGCGACGTTCCGCTGGTCGGTGCCGACCTTCGGCGCGATCGAGCAGACGGTGCGGCCGTTGCTCCAGATGCTGCCAAAAGCGAAGCGCTGGTACACGATCACGCCGCAATACGTGTTCGGCGAGGGCCTGCTGTCCGCCGCGAAGGCGATCTTCAAGGAGAAAGGCATCGAGCATGTCGGCAACAGCTACCACTCGCTCGCCGAGAAGGAGTTCAGCGGCTACCTGACGAACGCGGCGGCCGCGCAACCCGACGTGCTGCTGATCCTGAACTTCGGCTCGCAATCGTCGGACACGCTGCGCCAGGCCGTCAGCTTCGGGATGAAGCGCAACTGCACGATCCTGCTTGCGTGGGCGTCGGGCCTCGAGCAGTTCGAGGCGCTCGGCCCCGACATCTGCGACGGCGTGTATTTCGGCGCGCAGTACTGGCACGGCATCGATTCGCCGCTGAATCGCGACTTCGTGAAGCGGGCGAACGCCGCGTTCAAGGCGAACCCGAACTACAGCCTCGCGGGTTCGTACATCTGCTCGAAGATCCTGCTCGACGCGATGGTGAAGGCCGGCAGCGCCGATCCGAAGAAGGTCGTCGCGGCGATGGAAGGCATGAAGTACGACGGTCTCACGGGCCCGGAGGAAATCCGCAAGGGCGACCACCAGGTGCTGAAGAACTACTACCTGCTGAAGGGCAAGCCGAAGAGCCGGATGAAGAACGCGGACGACTACGCGGATATCGTCAGCTCGGGGCAATCGTTCCTGTCCGTCGACAAGACGGGGTGCAAGCTCGCGTAACGCGATGCGCGCGTTCGCGGCCGTCGCGCGCCGCGGACGTCCGTTTCACTCCTTTCCGGTACGGAAGCCATGAACGTCTATCTGCTGCAGATCGTCAACGGCATCGGTGTGGGCATGCTGTATTTCCTGCTCGCCGTCGGCCTGTCGATCGTGTTCGGCCTGCTGCGCTTCGTGAACTTCGCTCACGGCGCGTTCTATCTGCTCGGTGCGTACCTTTGCTACCAGGCGCTGCAATGGTCGGCCAACTTCTGGGTTGCGCTCGCGGTCGTGCCGCTCGTCGTCGGCGCGTTCGCGTGGATCGTCGAGAAGCTCGTGCTGCGTCACGTGTATGCGCAACAGCATGAATTCCACATCCTCGCGACCGTCGGGCTCGCGCTCGTGCTGCAGGAGTGCGCGATCCTCGCGTGGGGCCCGCTCGGCGACAACGTGCCGCCGCCCGACGCGCTGAACGGCGTCGTGATCTGGGGCGGCTTCGTCTACCCGAAATACCGGCTGTTCGTGATCGCGTTCACGGCCGTGCTTGCCGGACTGCTGTGGTGGGTGCTCGAAGGCACGCGGCTCGGCAGTACGGTGCGCGCGGGCAGCGAATCGACGGAGATGGTGTCGCTGCTCGGTATCAACGTGACGCGCGTGTTCAGCCTCGTATTCGCGCTCGGCGCGGCCACCGCCGCGCTCGCCGGCGTGCTCGCGGCACCGATCCGCGGCGTCGATCCGTTCATGGGCATCGAGGCGCTCGGCGTCGCGTTCGTGGTGGTCGTCGTCGGCGGGATGGGGAATTTTCTCGGGGCGCTCGTCGGCGGGCTGCTGGTCGGCATCGTGCAGAGCCTGATGAGCACGCTGTGGCCGGAAGGCGCGCGCTTGATGATCTACGTCGCGATGGCGGCCGTGCTGCTGCTGCGTCCGAACGGATTGCTGGGGAGGGCTGCATGATCGAATCGTCGAAACCGCTGCCGCCCGCGGCGGCAGCCTCGCCGCGCGCGCGGCCGTGGCACGGCGCGCTGCGGCGGCCGGAGGGCTGGCTCGCGGTGGCCGTCGCGTGCGTGCTGCCGCTGGCGCTGAGCTCGGGCTCGCTCGCGACCGAAGTGCTGGTGTTCGCGCTCGCCGCGCTCGGTTGCAACCTGTTGCTCGGCTATACGGGGCTGCTGTCGTTCGGGCAGGGCATCTTCTTCGGGCTCGGCAGTTATGCGGCGGGGCTGGTCCTGACGCACGGCGTCGGGTCGGTGACGGTTGCGCTCGTCGCGGCCGCCGTGCTCGGCGCCGCCGCGGCCGCGCTCGTCGGCTGGTTCTCGATCCGGCAGCGCGGCACTTACTTCGTGATGCTGACGCTCGCGTTCGGGCAGCTGTTCTACTTCCTCGCGTATACGACGCCGGATGTGACGGGCGGCGACAACGGGCTGCTCGACATCCCGCGCCCCGCGCTCGCCGCATTCGGGCATCCGCTCGTCCCGCTCGATTCGCCGTGGCGCTACTACGGCTTCGTCGCGGTGCTGTTTGTCGCGGTGTTCTGGCTGCTGCTGCGCGTATCGCGCTCGGTGTTCGGCCGGACGCTGCTCGCGATTCGCGACAACGAGGCACGCGCGGCGGCGGCCGGCTACGACGTGCAGCGCTTCAAGCTCGCGGCGTTCGTGATATCGGGCGCGGTCACGGGCCTCGCGGGGGCGCTGCACGCGCTGATGACGGGCATCGCGCCGCTGTCGAACATCGACTATCACACGAGCGAGATGATCCTCGTGATGACGGTGATCGGCGGCACGGGCAACCTGTTCGCGTCGGTGCTCGGCGCGGCATTCTACGTGCTGTTCGCGGATTGGCTATCGACGCTGTGGCCGCGCTGGCTGCTGCTGCTCGGCCTCGTGCTGATCGCGGTCAGCCTGTTCATGCAGCGCGGATTGTGGGGGCTCGGCGAACGCGTCGCGGCATCGCTGCGGCGCGCCGATCGTACTGCGGCTACGGCCAGGGAGCGGCAATGAGCGAAGCGATTCTCGAAGCGCGCGGCATCGTCAAGCGCTACGGCAAGTTCACGGCGCTGGGCGGCGTCGATCTGCGGATCATGCCGCGCACCGTGCATTCGGTGATCGGCCCGAATGGTGCCGGCAAGACGACGCTGTTCCATACGCTGACCGGCACGCTGCCGATCACGTCGGGCTCGATCCTGTTCGATGGTCACGACGTGTCGCGCGAACCCGATCACAAGCGCGTGCGGCGCGGCATCGCACGCTCGTTCCAGGTGACGAGCCTGTTTCCGAACCTGAGCGTGCGCGAGAACCTGCGCGTCGCCGCGCAGGGCGTCGAATCGCGGCGCGCGTTGAATCCGTGGACACCGCCGCGCGGCGCACTCGCGCATGGCGGCATCGTCGACGAGGTGCTCGAGCGGCTCGGCCTGCAGCGCTTCGCCGACACGGCGGCCGGCGTGCTGTCGCACGGCCAGCAGCGCCGGCTCGAGGTCGGGATGGCGCTGGCGGCGCGGCCGCGCGCCATCTTCCTCGACGAGCCGACGTCGGGCATGGGCATCGACGACCTCGACGACATGAAGGCGCTGATCCGCGGCTTGCGCGACGACTACACGGTCGTGCTGATCGAACACAACATGGGAATCGTGATGGACATCTCGGACACGATCACGGTGATGCAGCAGGGGCGCGTGCTGGTCGAAGGCAAGCCCGATGCGATTCGCGGCGACGCGCGCGTACGCAGCGCGTATCTCGGCAACATGATCACCGGAGGCCGCGCATGATGCTCGACGTGAAGGAGGTTCACGCCTGCTACGGCAAGAGCCACGTGCTGCAGGGCATTTCGCTGAACGTGAACGAAGGCGAGACGGTGACGCTGCTCGGCCGCAACGGCGCGGGCAAATCGACCACGCTCAAGGCGATCGCGGGTGTCGTCGCGCCGACCGGCGGGACGGTGACGTTCGCCGGCCGGCCGGTGTCCGGGCAGCCCGCGCACCGGATTGCCGCGTGCGGCCTGTGCTTCGTGCCCGAGCATCGCGGCATTTTCCGGCTGCTGTCGGTCGAGGAAAACTTGCGGCTCGGCGCGCGCCGCGATTCGCCGTGGCAACTCGACGATATCTACCGGATCTTCCCGCGCCTGAAGGAGCGCCGCCGCAACGGCGGCGCGCAGTTGTCGGGCGGCGAGCAGCAGATGCTCGCGATCGGCCGCGCGCTGATGAACCACCCGCGGCTCCTGATGCTCGACGAGCCGGTCGAAGGGCTCGCACCGGTGATCGTCGAGGAGATCGTCGCGCAGCTGAAGCAGATCAAGGCGGCCGGCGTCGCGATCCTGCTCGTCGAACAGAACCTCGAAGTGTGCACGCAGCTTGCGGACCGCCACTTCGTGATCGAACAGGGCGTGATCGTCTACGAAGGCAGCAACGCGGCGTTCGCGGCCGATCACGAGGTGAAGGACCGTTACCTGGGTGTCGGCGTCGCGTAAGCGCCGGGCCCGTTCATTGCGAGGAATTCCACCGATGCAAGTTCTGGATTCGACACAGGGCGCCACGGCGTCCGGCCTGCGCGTCGACGGCGCGCGGCTGTGGGACAGCCTGATGCGTCTCGCGCGAATCGGCGCGACCGACAAGGGAGGCGTGTGCCGCCTCGCGCTCACCGAACTCGATCGCGAGGCGCGCGACCTGTTCGTCGCGTGGGCGAAGGAAATCGGCTGCACGGTACGCATCGATGCGATCGGCAACATTTTCGCGCGACGTGCGGGCGAACGCGACGACCTGCCGCCCGTGACGACGGGCAGCCATATCGACACGCAGCCGACCGGCGGCAAGTTCGACGGCAACTACGGCGTGCTCGCCGGCCTCGAAGTGCTGCGCACGCTCGACGACGCGGGCGTGCGCACGCGTGCGCCGCTCGAGGTCGCCGTGTGGACCAACGAGGAAGGCTCGCGCTTCGTGCCCGTGATGATGGGCTCCGGCGTGTTCGCGGGTGCGTTCACGCTCGACCACGCGCTCGCGCAACGCGATCGCGACGGCACATCGGTGGGCGATGCGCTGGCCGCGATCGGCTATGCGGGCGACGCGAACGGTGTGCATCCGGTCGGCGCGTATTTCGAAGCGCATATCGAGCAGGGGCCGGTGCTGGAGGCGCACGACACGACGATCGGCGTGGTCGAGGGCGCGCTCGGGCAGCGCTGGTACGACGTGACCGTACACGGGATGGAGGCGCATGCGGGACCCACGCCGATGGAACTGCGGCGCGACGCGCTGCTGGTCGCGGCCGATCTCGTGCGCGCGGTGAACGGCATCGCGCGTGCGCACCCGCCGCACGGGCGCGGCACGGTCGGCTGGGTCGACGTCCATCCGAATTCGCGCAACGTGATTCCGGGCCGCGTGACGCTGACCGTCGACTTGCGCGCGGCCGACGATGCGACGCTGGCGGCGATGGATGCGGAACTGCGCGCGGCCTGCGCCGATCTAGGGGCGGTGGCCGACATGCGGATCGACGTCGAGCAGGTCGTGTATTTCGCTCCGCAGCCGTTCGACGCGGCACTCGTCGAGCGGGTGCGCGCGGGCGCCGGTGCGCTCGGGCTGTCGTCGATGAACGTGATCAGCGGCGCGGGTCACGACGCGGTGTATCTCGCACGCGTCGCGCCCACCGCGATGATCTTCGTGCCGTGCAAGGACGGGATCAGCCACAACGAAATCGAGGACGCCGATCCCGCCCACCTCGAAGCGGGTTGCAACGTGCTGCTGCATGCGATGCTCGGCGCGGCGGGCGTGGCGGAGGGCGCCACGCGATGAAGATCCTGATCGCCCGGATGAACCACGAAACCAATACGTTCTCGCCGGTGCCGACGCCGCTCGCCGCGTTCGGCCGCAACGGCCCCGACTGGGGTGACGACGCGTATCGCGCGAATCGCGGGATGCGCACCGCGATGGCCGCGTTCATCGATGCGGCGGCTCGCGCAGGCGCGGAGATCGTCACGCCGGTGTCGGCGGCCGCGAACCCGAGCGGGCCGGTCGCCGCCGACGCGTATGCGGCGATCTGCGACGCGATCGTCGCGGCCGCGCCCGGCTGCGACGCGGTGATGCTCGACCTGCACGGCGCGATGGTCGCCGAGCAGAGCGCGGACGGCGAGGGCGACCTGCTCGCGCGCGTGCGCGCCGCGCTGCCCGATGCGCCGATCGCGGTCGCGCTCGACCTGCACGCGAACGTCACGCAGAAGATGATCGACCATGCGGACGTAATCGTCAGTTTCAAGACCTATCCGCACGTCGACATGTACGAGACGGGCGAGCACGCGGCGCGTGTGCTGCTCGACCGGCTGCACGGCCGCGCTCGGCCCGTGCTCGCGTGGCGGCAGCCGCCGCTGATGACGTCGACGCTGCGCAGCGCGAGCGCCGAAGGCGCGATGCGGCGCGCGGTGGAGGCCGCGCGTGCGGCCGAAGCCGACGGGATGCTGGCGGTATCGGTGCTGCCCGGCTTCTCGCTCGCGGACATTCCCGCGCCGTGCATCAGCATCGTCGTGGTCGCCGATGGCGACCACGCGGCGGCCGATGCGGTGGCCGAGCGCATCGCCCGGCAGATCTGGGACGCACGCGACGCGTTCGTCTACCGCAGCGCGCCGCTCGCCGAATCGGTCGCGCAGGCCGCGGCGCTGGCGCGCGGTGCGGACCGTCCGGTGCTGATGCTCGATCACGGCGACAACTGCATGTCGGGCGGCCCGTGCGACACGATGGACCTGCTGGAGGAAGCGCTCGCGCAGGGGCTCGACGGGATCGTCAGCGGGCCGCTGTGCGACCCGGATGCAGTCGCGGCGCTGATCGACGCGGGCGTCGGCGCGACCGTGACCGTGCCGGTCGGCAACCGGATGCCGTCGCACGGCGGCGCGCGGCGCGCGCCGTTTCGGGCGACGGGCATCGTGCGCGCGATCACCGACGGCGAATACGTGATTACCGGGCCGACGTATACGGGCCAGCGCGCATACATGGGCCGCGCGGCGGTGCTCGATATCGGCGACGCGACGCTGGTCGTCACCGAGCGCACGCAGGAGCCGTGGGATCTCGGCGTGTTCGAGAGCGTCGGCATCGATCCGCGCCGGGCGCGATTCCTGCTGCTGAAGTCGCGGATGTACTGCCGGCCGGTGTTCGTGCCGATCGCGGCCGCGCTCGTCGAGTGCGACAGCCGCGGCGTGACCGGATCGGATTACGGGCTGTTCCGCTACGAGCGGCTCGCGCGACCCGTGTATCCGCTCGACGACGTCGATCGGTGGGACAGCGCGGACGTACGCACGACCTGAGCGGCGGGCGCGAGACGCCGGTTTCGCGCGCTTTCGTGCATCATGCGGTGGCATCGACCCGTCGAGCAGCAGGGTCGTGCCAGTCCTTGCATCCGCAACCGATCCGGAGAACCGACCGCCATGCATTCGAATCGCTTTCGCCTTCGTCGCGCCCGCCTGCTCGCCGCGCTGACGCTCGCTACCACCACCGTCACCGCCGTCACCGCGCACGCGGCCGACTGGATCGTGTCCGGCAACGACGGCAAGTATCAGCGCGTCGAAGGGCGCGACACCTATCTCGCGTCGCCGCCCGCCGACACGCTGACGTTGCTCGACGCGAGCGTGTTTCCGCCGAAGGTCGCGCTGCAGGTCGACGTCGAGAACGGCATCCAGGGCCCGCCGCAGGCCGTCGCGATCGCACCCGACGCGAAGCTCGCGCTGGTCGGCGCGCCGACGCGCTACGACCAGACCGCGAAACAGCTCGTGTTCGACACGTTTGTGCAGGTCGTGAACCTCGCCGCGTCGCCGCCGGCGATCACGCGCATCGAACTCGGCACGCACCCGCAGGGGATCGCGATCGACCGGTCGGGCCGGCTCGCGCTGGCGGCGAACCTCGACGGCAGCGTGTCGATCCTGCGGATCGACGGAACGCAGGTGACGCTCGACGGCAACCTGAAGATCGGCAAGAAGCGGCTCGCCGGGATCAGCTTCACGCACGACGGCAAGCATGCACTCGTGTCGCTGCGCGACGAGCAGGGCATCGCGGTGCTGAACGTCGACGACGGCAAGGTGACCGACAGCGGCACGCGGCTGAGCACGGGCGTCGCGCCCTACACGATCGACGTGTCGAGCGACAATCGCTGGGCCGTCGTCAGCAACGTCGGGCTCGCGGGGCTGCCGGGCTATACGGGCACGCTCGCGGGCGATGCCGATTCGGTCGCGCTGATCGACGTGTCGCGCACGCCGTTCCGCACGGTCCAGTACCTGACGGTGCCGTCGCTGCCGGAAGGCGTCGCGATCTCGCCGGACGGAAAGTGGATCGCCGTGCAGGCGATGGACGGCTCGAACCTGACGCCCGACAACCCGGGCCGCCACAAGCTCGGCAAGGTGGTGCTGTTCGAGATCCGCAACGGCCGTGCGGTGCAGACGAGTGAAGTGCCGGGCGGCGAAGCCGCGCAGGGCATCGTGTTTACCGCCGACAGCCGGCACGTGATCGTGCAGTTCAACGTCGAGCGGCAGCTCGCGCTGTATGCGGTGGAGGGCGGCAAGCTGCGCGATACGGGCAAGCGCATCGCGCTCACGGGTGGGCCGTCGTCGTTGCGGACGTTGCCGCGGTGATGGGTTGAAGCGTTCGACGGGCTGGCCGACGCGTGCGGCGCGCCGGTCCGGGATGCCGGCATCTTGCGCCGGGCCGTGGCCCGCCGGTCGGCGTTTTTCAGTGCGGCGGCGAAGCGCGTCCGCCGCTGCCGCGCGCGCCGCCGTCGTTACGGACGCAGCAGGTCGAATCCGCCGAACACGACCACGCCGCTGAGCGCAATCATCGCGACCGAATGCTGGCCGAAATAGAGAATCGCGGCCGCGAGCCACGTGGTCAGGCAGAAGGCGCCGATGCGGGCCATCGTGAATTCCTCGAAATGCGTGATGAAGGGGGGCGTGCCGAAGTCGGCGCGTCGCATGTCGATGCGGGCGCGGGGCTCGCGTTGCGACGGCGCCGGACGGCATCGCGTATCGGGCCCGACCGGGCGGGCACCGACGCGGGGTAGCCCGCGCGGCCTTGCCGGAAGCAGCCGGTGTGCTGCGGCAGCAGGCCAGCCGGCGATTTTACCAGCGTCGACGGCCGGCTAATCTGGCCCCTTCGCGACGATCGGCGGTACGCGTACGGCGCGGGCATCTCGGGGCATCTCAGGGCAGCTGGAAAGGCGGGGCTCAAGTTTCATCCGACGAATACCGTAAACCGGTTGCAAGGTATCCCCTGTTCAACCGACTCGAGTCACACACTCACTACGGACCGACACGATGCAGATCGACCCTTCTTCCGCCGCGCAGACCTCGCCCGCCACCGGCAACGCGACCGCCAACCAGTCCGGCACCGGTGCCGCGTCGACGGCGACGTCCGCCGCGTCGTCGCCGGCGGGTGGTGCCGCGCAGTCGGACGGCGCGGGGCAGACGCCGGGCGCGTCGGGATCCTCGGCCGAGGATCCCGCGGTCAAGCAGTTGAAGCAACTCATCGAGCGCCTGCAGAAACAGCTTGCGCAACTGCAGCAGCAGATGGCGGCGGCCGCGCAGCGCGCGAAGCACGATCCGGCCGCGGCACTCGAGCAGCAGACGCTGGGCGCGGAAGCCAGCACGATCTCCGCCGCGTTGTCGACGGCGATCGCACAGCTTGCGCAGGCGATCCAGAAGTCGGGCGGCTCGACGTCCGGCGCGCTGGTGTCGACGCAGGCCTGAAGGCACGGCGCCGCGCCGTCGCGCACCGCAGCGCGCGGACGCGTCGCGGCACGCCATCGCGCGCATTACAATCGCAAGCTCGTCTCCCTCGCAAGGACGGCAGAACGATGAACGCGGAATTCGCCGACGACGACCTCGTCCGCTTCGACGCGCAAGGCGGCGCGCCGCTGCCGGCGGCCGACGCCGAAGGATGGCTGGACCACGACGGCGCGCGCATCTGGCACGCGTCGTTCGGCCACGGCCCGCCCGTCGTGCTGCTGCACGGCGGCCTCGGCCACGGCGGCAACTGGGGCAACCAGGTGCCGGCGCTGCTCGCGGCCGGCTACCGCGCGATCGTGATCGACAGCCGCGGCCACGGCCGCAGCACGCGTGACGATCGCCCCTATTCCTACGAACGCATGGCCTCCGACGTGCTGGCGGTGCTCGATGCGCTGCGCATCGGGCGCGCACGCTTCGTCGGCTGGAGCGATGGCGCGTGCGTGTCGCTCGTGCTGGCCGCCCGCGCGCCGGCGCGTGCGGCGGGCGTGTTCTTCTTCGCGTGCAACATGGATCCGGGCGGCACGAAGGAGATGATGCCGAGCCCGCTGATCGACCGCTGCTTCGCGCGGCACCGCAAGGACTACGTGCGGCTGTCCGCGACGCCGGACCGTTTCGACGCGTTCGTTGCCGCCGTCAGCGAAATGATGCGCACGCAACCGGATTACAGCGCGGCCGACCTCGCGGCGATCGCCGTGCCGGTCGCGATCGTGCAGGGCGAGCACGACGAGTTCATCCGCCCCGACCATGCGGCGTATCTCGCGAGCACGATTCCGGACGCAACGCTGACGATCCTGCCGGGCGTGAGCCACTTCGCGCCGCTGCAGCGGCCGGCGCGCTTCAATGCCGCGATGCTGGCGTTTCTCGACCGCTTGCCGGACTGACATGCGCGGGACCGGTTCACGCGCCGCATAAGATTTTCTTTAGGCTCGCGCAACATATCGTCGATTGTCGGTTGGCGGCCGGCAGCGGATAGTCCTGCTTCGACGGGACGGCTGGCGCGGCGTCCGCGCGGCGCGACCAAATCCGTTGTTCATGCAACCATCTGAAAATCGAAGGAACCGCACCCATGCGATTCAACGCGATCCGCATCGCCGCGACCCTGTTCGTCGCCGCATGCGCCGCCACCACGGCCGGCCGCGCGGCCGCTGCCACGCAGGACGAGATTCACGACACCGTAACCCGCCACGTCGCACCGCTGATGAAGCAGTTCGCCATTCCCGGCATGGCGATCGGCATCGTCGCCGACGGCAAGCCTTATGTGTTCGACTACGGCGTGATGTCGACGCAAACCGGCCAGCCGGTGACCGGCGACACGCTGTTCGAGATCGGCTCCGTCAGCAAGACGCTGACCGCGACGCTCGCATCCGACGCGCAGGAGGGCGGCGAGCTGTCGCTCACGGATCCGGCCGGCAAGTATCTGCCCGCGCTGCGGGGCAAGCCGTTCGGCCGCGTGACGCTGCTCGAGCTCGGCACGCATACGCCCGGCGGGATGCCGCTGCAGGTGCCCGACAGCATCCGCGACGACGCGGGCCTGATGCGCTATCTCGACGCGTGGCGCCCCGCGTACGAGCCGGGCACGCGGCGCACCTATTCGAACGTGGCGATCGGGATGCTCGGGCAGCTCACCGCGATGGCGATGAACCGCGACTTCGCGGGGCTGATGGAACAGCGGCTGTTTCCCGCGCTCGGGATGGCGCACACCTACATCAACGTGCCCGCCGCGCGCCAGGCCGACTATGCGCAGGGTTATACGCAGGACGGCAAGCCGATCCGGATGACGGGCGGCATGCTGTGGCAGCCGGCGTACGGCGTCAGGACGACGGCGGCCGACCTGCTGCGCTTCGTGCAGGCGAACATGGGGCTCGTCGAAACGGCGCCGCGGTTGCAGCGTGCGCTCGAACGCACGCACACCGGCTATTTCCACGCGGGGCCGTTCACGCAGGACCTGATCTGGGAACAGTATCCGTATCCGGTCGCATTGCCGACGCTGCTCGCGGGGAATGCGCCGCCGATGCTCCACGACGCGACGCCCGCGACCGAACTCAAGCCGCCGCTCGCACCGCGCCCGGACGCGTGGATCAACAAGACGGGGTCGACCAACGGCTTCAGTACCTATGTCGCGTTCGTGCCCGCGAAGCGGCTCGCGATCGTGATGCTCGCGAACCGCAGCTTCCCGATCGAGGATCGTGTGAAGACTGCGTACCGGATCGTCGAGTCGCTGGGCGGCAAGCCGTAATCAGCGTCGGCACGAGCAGTAGTTGCAGCGTACGGCGGTGGACGATCAGAACCCGATGTTCGGATGGCTATCGCTCGAGGTCGAAGAGCGCCGTGCCGCGATCCTGTCGCCCGACGGACGCTCCTTTGAGCCAGCGCACGACGGAGCGACAGCGCACGCGACGTACCCAGATCGGGCGGATCGATGCCGAGTTGCTCGCCGAGATGCGCCGTCCACCATTGGCTCAGCGACCGAACCCCTTCCGATGGGCCTGTTCCGTGCTTTGTGGTATACGTCTGAGCTTATGTTGTGCGCTGGGGCGCGGCAGTTCAAATTTGATGCGCCCCCTTTTCCGAGGGCGCACGGGCGGCCCAGCGGCATTTCGCGCCCGGATCAACGGATAAAAAGCAATGCAGAACACGGCACAAGCCCTGAGAGACCTTGCGCTGGGGCCGCAGCACAACCGGCAAGTGCAAATCAACTTTCCGGACGATAACGCGCCTTGCAGAATCTTGCTGCCGAACGCATTCGAGGCGGTTGAAGCGCTATCAAAGGATTTCGCGTACAAGATCGAAATCCTGTCGGACAACGACCAGCTCGCGCCGAAGGATTTCATCGGTAAGCGCGTGACGGCCAGCATGGCATGTGGCGACGGCAGCCAGCGCTAATTCAACGGTTATATTTTTGCATTCCGACACATTCGCACGGACGGCGGCTGGGTTTTCTATGAGGCGCACGTCGGCCCATGGCTGCGCTATCTGAAGTACAGCCAGCACAATCGCCTGTTCCTCGATCAGAACCTGCACGACCAGACTGCGACGATCTTCCAGGACTACGGCGCGTTGCCCGAATGGGATTGGCAGGTCGGCGAAGACGATCCGCGTATGACGATGGCCTGTCAGTTCGACGAAGACGATCACAATTACGTGCATCGGCGCTGGGAACACGCCGGCTATCTGTACTGGTACGAGCACACCGCCACGTCGCACAAGCTGACCGTCTCCGATCCGACACGCTGCGCGCATTGCGCCCTGGCTATCTGTACACGTACGACGAGAAGCGGAAGAAGCTGGCCGCCTATATGGTTCTCGACGACGGGATCATCTGGAATTTCCCGCCGGACGTGACGCCGCCGCCGGGCGACGCGGAGAACGCGCTTACCCAAGGCTGCGCGATGAACGGAGACTTGGCTTTCGAATCGTTTGGCCGTTGTGTGAGCGTTGAACACACGCCCGGAAGTGACGAGGCGGCCAACCTCTGGATTGGCTGGTCGAGTGTGCGATGGACCAAGGACCTCGTACACAACAAAATCAATGACGCCGCTTGGCGCAAGCAGCATATGCAGTGCATCAGCGTTCCCGCGATGCTGGCCGGGGGCGCGACCGATACGGGCGAATTTCAGGCCACCCAGAGCAAGATCGCGCATTTCGCGATGGACGCTCAGGCGATGAAGTCGGCGTTTGGCTTTAGCAACCGCGCGCCCAAGGACGAGATTCGCTTACGTCAGCGCAACGTCGCCAAACGAATCGGCGATGCGATGGCCGAGTCGCCCAACAAGAAAGGTTTTGTGGTCGCGGTCAACGACCCTGTCGGCCTCACTAACGATCTCGCGGAACTGACGGTTCCCAACCTGAACAACGGTTTCGACGAACAGGTGTATTGGAAGTGGACATCGGCACAACTGCTCGAACGTGCTGAAGCGGGAATCCGAGCGAATGCGAAGGCCGTTACGGGACTGACCTATGGAACCTCGAAAACCATCGCGGACGCCAATGCAGTCAATATGAAGGTCGGCGCACCAATTGCACCGGATGCGATTGGTTTTTTCCACGTGATGCGCTCCTGGATTAGAACGGGAAGTCTTGAGCAGGCAATGAAGGAAGAGGATCGAAAGACCGAGAACGTTCCCGCAACGCAGGAAGATGCGGCGAACGAGGCTTGGGAGGACGCAGCATTCAAGGTCGGTCCCGATGGGAAGCGAACCAGCGTGCTCGATGAAGAGGCGTTGAAACGCTTCCCGCAGGAGTATCAGCAAGCGCTCGAAGCCTTCAAGTCGAAGTGGCAACCGCTAGTGCAAGCGCACGCGGATTGGCTCAAGTCGCAATTGCTCGCTGAATGGATGGCTGGTGTTCACGATTCGCAAGATCTTCGGAGCGGCTACGCGTACAGTGAATCGTGCGCACAGGCTATTGGCGCTGCTGTCGGTACCGAGGCTTGCAAGAAAGTGCTCGATGACTGGTTGAACGGTCAAGCTTCGAATATCCGCAATCTGTACGTGCGTGCCCTGATGTTCAATCAGGACACGCTGATGAAAGCGGCGGATGCACAGGTGCACGGTTCTGATATCCAGTATGAGAACTTCCTGAACCTCTACAAGGAAGCGTTCAAAAAGATTGAAAAACTCGGTAACGCGGCCGACCTGCGCGATCGACTCATCGTGACGACCGCCAATCAGATCGTCGGCGTACTCACGAAGGCAACGCGGGGGGCCGCGCTCGGCTTCGTGACCATTCGTTTGGCGATACAGTCAGGTGTTCGACTCAAACCGTCACAAGTCAGCAAGCTTGCCATTCGCGACTGGGCTTTACAGCAAGCCCGGGAGTTGGGCGTCAAACTGGACGGCAACCGGACCGAACAGCGCGCGTCGGCGACCCAAGTCGGGAAGCAGGTTCTGAGGACGGCACCACCGAGTGATCCGAATATCGTCGCCTACGAGATGGACGTCGACGCTCTGGTCCGGGACGGGAAGTTGGAGGCCAGCGCGATCAAGGCCGTTAAAGTTCCGGGAGTGGACTCAGCTAAGAAGTGGCTCAATTCGTCGACCGAGTTCAATTTGGGCGTCGTGACTGTAATCTTCCAGATGACCACGCTCACGTTTGCCACCCTAGATTGGAAGGACCGAGATCAGTTCAATCAGACCGAAACCACTCTGAAGGGCATTGGTGCTGTTGTTGCGATCGTCGGCACTCTCGTCGAATACTCGTCGGAGACCGTAGTGAAAACACCGGCTCATCCTTTGTCAGCATATCTCATGAAAGCGTGGGGCGTCTCCAAGGGAGGCGCTGAGGCGGGGGTAAAGTTTGGCCGTGGACTCGGCGCGGCCGCAGGCATCTTCTTGGCTGGGTATGACATTTTCAAGAACGCGCCTGAGGCTTTCCAAAATCACGAGAAGAAATTGGGATGGCTCTATATCGGCAGTGGAAGTCTTGGCGCGTACGTTGCTATTGCCGCACTTTTCAGTTGGCCCCTATTCTGGCCGGCCCTGATTTTGTCGATTCTGATAGCAATTGCGATTGCAATTTTCAAGGCGTCAGCCCTCAAGGATTGGGTCTCACGTTGCAAATTCAGCAAGGGGGAGCACTACGACTCCCTTGAGGCGGAACTCAAGGCATTTAGCGCGGCGGTGGGAGGCTGACATATGGACGAACGCGTCATGAAGAAGTGCATCGGCAAGCCGATACCAAAGTGGGATCTAGCACATCGCTTGCCGATCGATCGATTTGTCGGTCCGGATGTTCAGGATTGCGGGGCAACATTCAGCATTAACTCGATCTTTATGGATGTGATCGAGCCTTCCTTTCTCGAAAAACAATGGTTTGTCACTGGCGTAGTGTTCGCCTTCCTGTGTATAGGGATCGGGCCATATGTCTATTGGCTCACTCATATTCGCTACCCATACGCGGCTGATTCACTGGGCGATGTTTTTGCGGTATGCATTTCTCTAGGATTTGGTTTCATAGTCTGGAAACTTGGGCGCGGCCTGTTCTTTGGTCTCCGCCACCGCCCGATCCGCTTCCATCGCGAAGCCCGCAAGCTTTTCGCGATTCGCGCGCGGCGCTTTTTCGCGAAACCCGGCGAGGGTGACATCGTTTGGCAAGCACCGTGGACGGAAGATTCGATCTTTTGCCTGCACCGCGAAGACACGTCCTTCGGAACGATCTTCCACATTCGGCACTATACGGTCGACGACCACGGCAATGTCACTCGCGTGTTCTCGATCGGTCGGGAATGGACCGGCAAGCGGCAGGTCGAAATGGCGCTCGCGCAGTGGAACTATTGGTGCGCGTACATGAATGACGGCCCGAACGGCTTGCCCAAGCCGATGCTGTTTCACACGCAGCATGAGACGCCGCGCGAGTCGTTCCTGTTTTCGTTGTATAGCTTTGGGATGCGTGCGCCGGTCTTCATACGTCTGTTGATGATGCCGCTGATTCTGGTTTTCACCGTCATGCGAATCCTTGCGAATGCAACGTGCCGCGATCCCGTCTGGCCTGCCGCGATCGAGCAAATCTCCGCGATCGCTCCCGACGATCTTTACGCGGAACCCCGCTCCGGAACGCCTGTCGGATGGGGGGACACCGTGCTGGCCCAGCAGCGCGGCGAGTACCCGGATGATCCGAAAGCACGGGTCGAAGACTGGGCGGGAGAACCCGATGGCGGAACGTATGCAGCAACTTGGCTCGAGAACCCTGATGCCGACATGATGCACGCGGCGACCCGCAGCTAACGATGAATGATGAAGAGGGTTTCCGGCATGATAGAGAGGCGAATCGTAGCGACACTAGCCACTACGCTTGCGTTGTTCGTTGGATGCACACCAAGTGCGTTCGCAAAATACGATGCTGCGGAAAAAGCGGTTCGGGCAGCACTGTCCGATGACCAGGACGTCGAGTTTTCCGACTTATATGAAAGCACTCCCGATTTGCGTGGGATAAGTCAAACGCCGAACGACAAGCACACGTTCATTTGCGGTTACGCCACCTACAAAAAACAGGATGGCAAACCAGTTCGAGTACGCTTTATCTATGTGGTCCATTCGGATGATCCGTCTCTCGCCGACTATGGCCCACTCAACCTGGAGAAGCCTGAGTTGAATTACGGCATTCGTGATGAAAGCAGTGGAGGCAGGTATGCGACCGCGTTCGAATTCTCCGGGTGGAATCGCGTTTGCGCCAATGCTCAGCATCCGAAAACTTTTAGCGGAGTCGCTCCGAAGAGCGACGGTTGACCTGGATGCGGTACCGATCGGGTCTCGCTAGTTCAACAGCATGGCAATGCAAACGATACGGAAAGGATGATGAAGGATGAAAACGGACGAGGCGTGATCCGCCTGCACGACAAAACGACCCACGGCGGCGAAGTCATCACCGCGAGCGACGATCTGACAGCGCTTGGTGTTCCGGTTGCGCTGAAGGATCACCTGACATGGTGTCCGAAGTGCGGCGGGCAGTTCAGGATCATTCCGCAAAACAGCACGCGCAACCATCACGGTACGCCAGTCGCCTTTCACGACGATTTGACGGAGTGCGGGGCGCGACTGATTTCGTCGCTTGAATAGAGGTATCGCGCATGAGCGGTTCGGTAGGTCGGGTGGAGAAAGTAACTTTGACGGGTGCGTCGTCCCGCAATCCCGTTTTGATATCCGAGGCCCAGCGTCAAGCGCTGCGCGCCGACATTCGTCAACGGCTCGTGACTGCGCTGATGCGCTCGGGCGACGCCGTCACCGATCCGAAGCTCGCTCGCTTGCCCGGACCGGTTCGCTATCGGGTCACGGGTGCGCTCGCCGCGTGGGACGCGCTGCGAGCTGAAACAGATTGCGTGGCGTCGCCGACCCTAACCGAGATGCTGCGGTCGCACGGCATCCTTCGTTTGACGCGCTATTTCGATCGGTTCACACGGGACCTCTTGCCGCACGGCGCTGACGGCCGCCCGGCCGACGTACTCGCCGGGGTCGCTCAATACAGCGCCGTGTGGCTGGCATTCGAGGTACGCAAAGGAGCTTTTTACGAGCCGACCCCACCGCTGCACCGTCTGCTCGACGCCACCTATATCGCGGAGGATGTGCCGATCGGCATGCTCAAGATGCCGACCGATACGCTGTGCATCATTCCCGAACCTACCCGCTGGAAACAGGCTGGCGACATCGAGGCGATCGCGATTTTCAAGAACGACCGGTCGATCGGGTTTGCGACATGGCTAATGGCCGGTGGTCCCGATGATGGTGCGACGATGGATTCGATTACGCTTCCGCTGGAAGACCCCGACAAGACGATCCGTGAGTTGGTGGACGACTTGTTCCAGCGGCCTGCGGCTGACGGAATGCCCGATCCGCCTGCCGCTCAGCGGTTCTGGCGCGACGCCCTGGACTATGCGATCAAGATGTTGTTGTACCTCAACGTACGCGATGCACAGGTCGTCGATGATCGCGCTTATTCGAACGCGCCGCGACACTTTCCCGGGCTCGGCAAGCGCAAGCGCACGGAACGGCTCGCCGAAATCGAACAACTCTACGATCGCCACGTCGTCGGCCCCGCGATTCTCGACGCCGAGGCGGCCGGATCAGTCCCATCGGACAGCGTACAGCGCGAAGTAAGCGGCCACTGGCGGCGGCCGCACTTCCGGATGCAGCCATACGGCCCACAAGCGGCATTGCGCAAACTCATCTTCGTCGGCCCAACGCTCGTGCGTCCCGATCGACTGGGGCTGTAGCTGAATGGATCACCTGCTGTCGCATTACGAATACGAACTCGGGTTGTTCGCGCGGGCGTTGGGCGATTTCGCGATCCGCTATCCGAAGATTGCCGCTCGGCTGGGCATCCAGAGCGGCCGGGCCGACGATCCGCATGTGACGCGTCTGATTCAGACCTTTTCGTTTCTTGCCGCGCACCTCGATTCGAAGCTGGCCGACGACTATCCCGAATTCACCGAGGCGTTGCTTGAGGTTGTCCACCCGCATTATCTGCGCACGGTGCCATCGTGCGCGATTGCCCGATTCGAACCAAGGGCGCTCGTCGGTCAACTGACAGAGCCGGTCGTCGTGCCGCGTGGCGTGGAGTTGAATGCACGCACAGCCCCGGTGCGATTCCGGTCGGCCTACGACGTGACCATCTCGCCATTGCAAATCCGGTCCGCGCGGTATGCGCCGACGACGCTGGCACCGTCGGCCGTGAGATTGCCCGCCGACGCAACTGGCGTGCTGTCGATCAGTTTTACGTCGGCTGCCGGCCCGTTCACGGCGGCCATTACAGACGGCCCCATACGTGTCTACCTTTCCGGCGAGCGGCCGTTTGTCTCGTCGCTGCTGGATGCTTTGCTGCTGCGTGCCGCCGCCGCGTATGTTGAGGTCGATCAATGTGGGCGCTGGCGGGCCATATCGAAGGTGCCGTTTGAACCGGTCGGTTTCGCAGATGACGACCGCTTGCTGCCGGGTAGCCGAACCACCAGTCGCACCGCGACCACCTATCGCTACTTGCTGGAATACTTCGCGTTTCCCGAATTGTTCGATTTCGTCGATCTCGACATCGGCCGCGTGCGGCGTGCAGCAAGCGCCCCCGATGCTCGGGAGCTGACCTTGCACGTCGTACTGCGCGATACGCCCGCCGATTCGGTCGCTGCGCTGGCGCTCGCGTCGCTCGACGCAACGGCGTTCAAGCTGTTTTGTACGCCGGTCGTGAATCTCTTCTCTCAACCGGCCCAGCCCATTGTGTTGAAGGGGCAGGGCGCCTATCCGGTTCAGCCCATGCGACTGGCGAAACATTCGCCGCTGGGCGTGTATTCGGTCGACGCGGTCTATCTGGGCGAGCTGTCCAATAAGAAGGACAAGGACGAGGACGTGTCGCTCGACAGTGATCGGCCTAGAACCCTGGTGAGACCCTATCAGGCACTGAGTCACGATCCACGCCCCGATGCGGCGACGGTCTATTGGGTTGCGTTTCGTGATCGCGACGCGGGATCGCCCGATCGTCAAACCATGATGCTGTCGCTGGTCGGACTGGACGGACAGTCGGCCCGGCCAAAGCTGCCTCAAATCGATGTGGTGACGACAGTGACCAATCGCGACTTGCCGGCGCGCTTGTCGATCGGCAATTCGGTGGGCGATCTGCTGCTCGAAAGCAAGGCGCTGGATTGTCCGATTCAGTTGATTACTCGACCGACATTGACGGCCGAGTTGCCGCGCGGCAACGGCGCGCTGTGGCGTGTGCTGTCGACGTTATCGCCGCATCCGCTGGATCTGACGCGGGACGGGCTGCCGGCCCTGAAAGCATTCATGCGGCTGCACGCGGTGCGCACGACGCCGCTCGCGCAGCGCTGCATCGACGCGATCACCGGCCTGGACTACAAGCCGGCGATCAAATGGATGTCGCTCGATAGTCAGTTTCCGTCGTTCGTGCGCGGCATCGAAATCATGCTGTCATTCGACGAGACCGCACTGCGAGAAGTCAGCTTGGTCGTGTTCACGAAACTGCTCGAACGGTTCTTCGCGCCGTACGGGCCGATGAACAGCTATGTTCAACTGGTGGTTCGTTCGGCGCAGACGGGCCGGGAACTGACGCGAGGCGTGACCACGCCCGGCACGCAGCCGCTGATTTGATCGTTGTATGCCAAGCCGCTTACCTGCGGACGCAATATCGACTACCTGATCACGCAGGTCCCGGTGACGACGCTGCTCGTGTCTGCGATTTCGATCGCGATCGGCATCGCGTCGTTCTACACGTCGCTGTTTCGCGGGCTGCCGCCGCCGATCTTCCCGCCCGGATCAAAACTCTTTTCACGATCGGCCTCTTTCGCCGCCCGCGCGCGGCATCGATACTGACGCGACAGGCCGCGTTGCGCAGGTTCGACGCGCTGCACGGCCGGCATCGACGGCCCGCGCCCATCCGACACCGGTGCGCGCGGGCCGACTCATTTCCGCGAGGCGCGGGCAGTTTCGCGGCCTCGCCATCGGAGCGGTGGATGAAGGGCATCAAGGTATTCGTGACGGGCGCGGCCGGCTACATCGGCGGCTCGGTGGCCACACGGCTGGTATCGGAAGGGCATGTCGTCACCGGGCTGGCGCGCGACGGCGAGAAGGCCGCGGCACTCGCGGCAGCCGGCATCATGCCGGTCATCGGCACGCTCGACGACGCGGCGCTGCTGCATGCGTTCGCGAGCGACGCGGACTGCGTGATCAACGCGGCGAGCAGCGACCACCGCGCATCGGTCGAGACGATCGTCGCGGCGCTGAGCGGCTCGGGCAAGACGTTCCTGCATACGAGCGGCACCAGCGTGATCGCGGACGACGCACAGGGCGCGCACGGCGACGCGCCGGTGTTCGACGAAGCGACGCCGGTCGTCGCGCCGGCCAAGCCCGAGCGCCGTGCGATCGATCAGCTCGTGATGTCGGCGGCGACGCTCGGCATCCGCTCGGCGGTGATCTGCAACAGCATGATCTACGGCGACGGGCTCGGCATCCGGCGCGACAGCGCGCAGCTTCCGCTGCTTGCGGCGATCGCGCGCGAGGCCGGCGCGGTCCGCGTGATCGGCAAGGGGTTGAACCGCTGGTCGAACGTGCATGTCGAGGACGTCGCCGATCTCTACGTGCGCGCGATGCGGCACGCGGCGCCCGGCGCGCTGTATTTCGCGGAGAACGGCGAAGCGTCGTTCGCGGACATCGGCGCGGCGCTCGCCGCGCGTCTCGGTTTGCCGTCGGTCGTCGAGTGGGACATCGCCGAGGCCGAGCAGGTGCTCGGCCACTCGCGCGCGCATTTCTCGCTGGCGTCGAACAGCCGCGTGAAAGCCGTGCGCGCGCGGCAGGAACTCGGCTGGGCGCCGCAGCATGGCGCGATGCAGGACTGGATCCGCCACGACATGCCGATCGCGGCCTGACGCCGCAGAATTGCTTCGCAGCACGCAGCACGCAGCACGCAGCACGCAGCACGCAGCACGCAGCACGCAGCACGCAGCACGCAGCACGCAGCACGCAGCACGCAGCACGCAGCACGCAGCACGCAGCACGCAACACGCAACACGCAACACGCAACACGCAACACGCAACACGCGCCCTCCCGGGCGCGTGCGCCCCCGGCCCGCGATCGCATTGCTCGGACAATATTACCCGCGCATTCTTGAATCTGAATCAACTATGATTCGCGCCGGCTTCCGCTTATCAAACGGGCGCTGCGGCACTATCGTGACGATTCTGAAACCGTCACCGATTCCCGACCATGAAGACCACTCTCGACGAGATGCTCGCATTCGTGACCATCGCCGATACCGGCTCGTTGACGGGGGCGGCGGACAAGCTCCACCAGCCGACGTCGGTGATGAGCCGGATCCTGCGGCGTCTCGAGGAAAAGCTCGACACGACGCTGATCCGCCGCACGACGCGCCGGCTCGAAGTGACGGAAGAGGGCACGCTGTTCCTCGAATACGCGCGCGAGATCATCGCGTCGGTCGAATTCGCCGAGGAACAGCTCGCCAGCCAGCGCGAGAAGCCGGCCGGGCGGTTGCGCATCAACGCGGCGATGCCGTTCATGCAGCACGTGATCGCGCCGATGATGCCGGGCTTTCGCGAAGCGTTTCCGGCGATCGAGGCCGAACTGCATACCAGCGACGAAATCATCGACTTGCTCGAACAGCGCGCCGACGTCGCGATCCGGATCGGCGAGCTGCGCGATTCGACGCTGCACGCGCGCAAGCTCGGCAGCAGCCGGCTGCGCATTCTCGCGAGCCCCGCGTACCTGGAGAAGGCCGGCGTGCCGACGCGCGTGGCCGATCTCGCGGACCATACGCTGCTCGGCTTCGTGCAGCCCGAAACGCTGAACCACTGGCCGCTGCGCACCGCGGACGGCGACGTATACCGGATCCATCCCGCGCTGCAGGCGTCGAGCGGCGAGACGCTGCTGACGCTCGCGCTTAACGGCGCGGGCATCGTGTGCCTCGCCGACTACATGACGGGCACCCATCGCCGCGACGGCAGCCTCGTCGAAGTGCTGGTCGACGACACGACCGAATTCCGCCAGCCGATTCACGCGGTCTACTATCGCAACGCTACGCTGTCGTCGCGCATCGTCAGTTTTCTGGACTACTTGAGCGCACAGCTGAAGGAAGGCGGCGATATCGACTGAAGGGGCGCGCAAACCGCCGCTCGTCTCGTGCGAAGGGCGACGTGTTCGATCGATATCGGGCACGTCGCCCTTTTTTCATGGCGACCGACGCGACCAACGCGACCGATGCGCCGCACCAGCCGCATCGCACCAACCCGACTATTGTCCGAGCGCGGTCATCAGCCTGACCTGCGCGAGCATCTCGTCGGTGCGCGCCTGCGCGAGCGAATCCTCGGCCGCGAGCAGCGAGCGCTGCACCTCCAGCGTGTCGATGAACGCCGATTCGCCGCTGCGCCACGACCGGTTGATCTGCGCATAGGCATCGCGCGCATTCGACGCCGCGCGTTCGAGACGCTCGGTCCGGCTGTGATCGCGGGCGGTTGCGGCGAGCGACGTTTCGACGTCGCTGACCGCGCCGAGCACGGCGGAGCGATAGGCGGCGACGGCCTGATCGGCCTGCGCGCGTCGCAACGCGACGATGCTGCGGCGCCGTCCGCCGTCGAACAGCGGCGCGCTCGCGCCGGCGCCGGCCATCCAGGCGAGCGAACGCGCGAGCGTCGCGCCGGAGAAGCCGTCGACGGCCGCGCCGATCACGCCGATCAGCTGCAGGTGCGGCCTGAGATCGGCTTCGGCCACGCCGATGCGTGCATACGCGGCGACGACCCTCGCTTCGGCGGCGCGCACGTCGGGCCGGCGGCGCAGCAGGTCAGCTGGCGTGCCGATGCCCGGCGCCGCTGCCGTCCACACCGGCCCCGGCGCGGGCGGATCGAGTTGCGCATAGACGTCCTGCGGCGTCGCCGCGGTGATGATCGACAAGCGGTGAATCGCGGCCTGCCGCTGCAACTGCAGCGCGGGCAACTCGGCGAGCGTGGTTTCCGCCTGCGCGGCGGCGCGGTCGACGTCGGCGATCGGCACGACGCCCGCGTCGAACAGGCGCCGCGTCGATGCCTCGGTGCCGCGCTGACTCTCTGCGTTCGCCTCGACCAGCGCGAGCCGCTGCTCGAGCCCGCGCACCGTCACGTAGGTGCGCACGGTTTCGTCGATCGTCGCGATCCGCACGGCCGCCGCGTCGTTCTGCGCGGACGCGATGTCGGCGTCGGCGGCCGACACGCCCTGGCGGATGCGCCCGAAGATGTCGATTTCCCACGCGACGCTCGCATTCAGGTCGAACGCATTGCCGGTCGTCGGCGTGTCGGTCGGGAACGCCTGCGACGCGGACAGCCGCTGACGGCCGGCGCCCGCATTCAGATCGAGCGACGGGAACCACTGCGACGCGGCGCCGATCCGTACCGCGCGCGCCGCGTCGATGCGCGCGACCGCCGCCTTCAGGTCGAGGTTGTTGGCGAGCGCGCGATCGACCAGCCGGTCGAGAATCGGATCGTGAAAGCCGTGCCACCACGCGTCGGTCGCGGCGGCAGGGCCGGCGGCGACGAGATCCGCGTTCGCGTAGGTCGCGGCGAGCGGCGGCGGGGCGACGGTGGCGACCGGCGCGCTCGTGCACGCGGTCAGGACGGCCGCCGCGGACAGCGCGGCCACGAGTCGGATGAATTTCATTGCACCACCTCCGCGGCCGCCGCCGCGACGCCGGATTTGCGTGTCGCGAGCCGGCGGACCAGCACATAGAACACAGGCGTGAACAGCAGCCCGAAGAACGTCACGCCGATCATCCCGAAGAACACGGCCGCGCCGACCGCCTGGCGCATTTCCGCGCCGGCGCCTTCGGAGATCACGAGCGGCAGCACGCCGAGAATGAACGCGAGCGACGTCATCACGATCGGGCGCAGCCGCTGCACGCACGCGTCGACCACCGCGTCGACCAGCTCCCTGCCGTCGGCCTCGAGCTGCCGTGCGACCTCGACGATCAGGATCGCGTTCTTCGCGGCGAGCCCGACCAGCACGATGAAGCCGATCTGCGTGAGGATGTTCACGTCCTGGCCGAGCGCGCGCACGCCGAGCGACGCGGCCAGCAGGCACATCGGCACGATCAGCAGGATCGACACCGGCAGGCTCCAGCTGCCGTACTGCGCGGCGAGCACCAGATAGACGAGCAGCACGCACAGCGGGAACACGAGCAGCCCCGTGTTGCCGGCCGTGGTCTGCTGGTACGACAAGTCGGTCCATTCGAACGAGATGCCCGGCGGCAGCACCTGCTTCGCGAGCGTCTCCATCGTCTTGATCGCAAAACCGGAACCGAGGCCGGGTGCGGTATCGCCGTTGATCTCGGTGGCCGGATACAGGTTGTAGCGCGGTGCGCGATCGACGCCGAGCGTGTCGTCGATGCGCGTGACGCTGCCGATCGGCACCATGTCGCCGTCGCGGTTGCGCACCTTCAGGCGCCCGAGGTCGGAGGCCGTCACGCGGAACGGCAGGTCGGCCTGCGCGGTGACGCGATAGGTGCGCCCGACGATGTTGAAGTCGTTGATGTAGGTCGAGCCGAAATACGTTTCGACCGCGTCATTGATCTCCTGGCTCGGCACGCCGAGCATCTCCGCCTTCTCGCGATCGAGCTCGACGTGAACCTGCGGACTCGTCGCCGAGTAGGGCGTGTAGACGCCGACCATGCCGGGCGTGCGGTTCGCGGCGTCGACGAGATCCTGCGTCGCCTTCGCGAGCGCGGCCGTGCCGAGGCCGTTGCGGTCTTCGAGCCGCATCGCGAAGCCGCCCGTGCTGCCGAGGCCCTGCACCGGCGGCGGCATCGCGACGACGATCGACGCTTCGGTGATGCCCGCGAGGCGCTTGCGCAGCTCGGCCGCGATCGTATCGATGGTGAGGCCCTGCGCCTTGCGTTCGGGCCAGGGCTTGAACACCGGGAACAGGCCGGCGCTGTTCGCCGAATTCGTGCCGGTGGCTGCGTTGACGCCGGAGAACACCGGCACGCGCGCGACGCCCGGCACCGACAGCGCGATGTCCTCGATCTTGCGCGCGACCGCGCTCGTGCGTTCGAGCGTCGCGCCGTCGGGCGTGCGCACCAGCACCACCAGGTAGCCGCGATCCTGCGCGGGAATGAAGCCCTTCGGGCTCGATACCAGCAGATAGCCGGTCGCCGCGATCAGCACGACGTACAGCACGCTCATCGCGGGGATGATCCGCACGAGCTTCCTGACCATCGCGCCGTAGGCGTCGGACACGCGCTGGAACACGCGATTGAATGCATCCGCGAAACGCTGCACCGCGCGCATGAGCGGCGCGAGCAGCGCGACCGTGCGCGACGTCGACGCCGGCGCATCGTGCGCGGAGTCGTGCGCCTTCAGCATCATCGCGGACAGCGCGGGCGCGAGCGTGACCGACGTGAAGAACGAGATCGCGGTCGACACGGCGATCGTCACGCCGAACTGGCGGAAGAACTGGCCGGAGATGCCCGGAATGAACGAGGTCGGCACGAACACCGCGCACAGCACCAGCGTGATCGCGAACAGCGCGCCGCCGACTTCCTTCATGGTCAGCAGCGTCGCATCGCGCGGCGCGGTGCCGGCCGCCAGGTGCCGCTCGACGTTCTCGACCACGACGATCGCGTTGTCGACGACGATCCCCACCGCGAGCACGAGGCCGAACAGCGTCAGGTTGTTGATCGAGTAGCCGAGCACGGCCATCGCCGCGAACGTGCCGACCAGCGACACCGGAATCGACAGGATAGGGATGATCGAAGGCCGCCAGCCCTGCAGGAACAGCAGCACGACGAACACCACGAGCACGACCGCCTCGTAGATGGTCTTCACGAGTTCGTGGATGCTGTCGCCGATGAACGCGGTCGGGTTGTAGCCGATGTTGTAGACGATGCCCTTCGGGAACGCCTTGCCGAGCTCGGTCATCTTCTTCTCGACCGCGTCCATCGTCGCGACCGCGTTCGCGCCGGGCTGCTGCAGCACCTGCAGCGCGATGGTCGGGTGGCGCAGCATGTAGCTGTCGGTCGCGTACGCGAGCGCGCCGACCTCGATGCGCGCGACGTCCTTCAGCCGCACGAGACGCCCGTCCTGCCCCTGCTTGACGACGATGTCGCTGAAATCCTCGGGCCGCTTCAGGCGCCCTTCGAAGATCAGGTTCGGCTGGAACGCCTGGTTCGTGATCGGCGCCTGCGCGACCACGCCGCCCGCGAGCTGCGTGTTCTGCGCGCGCACCGCGGCGATGAGGTCGCGCGGGCTCAGGCCGAACGACGCGACGCGTTCCGGGTCGAGCCAGATGCGCATCGAGTATTCGCGCGCGCCGAGCGGGTTGATGTCGCCGACGCCGTCGATCCGCTTCAGCACGTCGGCGACGTTGCGGATCGCATAGTTCGACACGTACAGCGGATCGTAGCGCTGGTCGGGCGAGGAGATGAAGATCGTGCCGAGCTGCGTCGGCGACGACTTGCGGACCGACACGCCGCTGCGCTGCACGGGCTCGGGCAGGCGCGGCGTCGCGAGCGCGACGCGGTTCTGCACCAGCACCTGCGCCTTGTCGACGTCGGTGCCGGGCTTGAACGTCGCGGTGATGTTCAGGCTGCCGTCGGAGGTCGCCTGGCTGTACATGTACAGCATGTCCTCGACGCCGTTCACTTCCAGCTCGATCGGGGTCGAGACGGTTTGCGACACGGTTTCCGCGGACGCACCCGGGTAGCTCGCCTGGATCACGACGGTCGGCGGCGCGATGTCCGGGTACTCGGACACCGCGAGCGAGAAATAGGCCAGCGCGCCGGCGATGGTCAGCACGATCGACAGGACGATCGCGAGCACCGGCTGCTGGACGGACAGGCGGCCGAGGTTCATTGCGCGCTCCCGGTCGCGGTGCTGGACGAAGCGGTTGCGTTCGCAACTTTGTCGGAATTCGTCGCATTCGCCATCTGAGCCGCATCGATCGCGCGCGGCACCGCGTTGACCTGATCGCCGGCCTGCACGCGCTGGAAGCCGTCGACGATCACGCGGTCGCCGGCCTTCAGCCCCGCATCGATTTCGCGCAGGTTGCCGAACAGGCGGCCGGGTGTCACCGGGCGCACCGACACGGTGCCGTTCGCGTCGACGAAATACAGCACGCGGCGCGTCGCGTCGGTCGCGACGGCCGAATCCGGCACGAGCAGCGCCGCGTGCGCGACGCGGCTCGACAGCGACACGCGGCCGAACTGGCCGGGGCTCAGGCGTCCGTCCGGATTCGCGACGCGCGCGCGCTGGCGTAGCGTGCCGGTCGAGTTGTCGAGGCGGTTGTCGACGAAATCCATCGTGCCCGACAGCGACGGCTTCGCGTCGCCCGGCAGCGCGATCGCCACCTGTCGCGACGACGCGCTGCCGCCATGTTGCGCGGCTTCGCGCGTGTAGCGCAGGTAGCTTTCCTCGTCGACGTCGAAGTAGATGTCGATCGGGTCCTGCGACACGATCGTCGTCAGCACCGTGGCTTCGCTGTCGCCGCCCTTCACGAGGTTGCCCTCGCTGACGCGCTTGCGGCTGATGCGCCCCGACATCGGCGCGACGATGCGCGTGAACGACAGGTCGAGCCGCGCGCGTTCGAGCGCGCCTTGCGCGCTCGTCACGTCGGCCTGCGCGCTTTGCACGGCCTGGCGGCGCTGGTCGTACAGGCTCTGCGCGATGGTGTCGGTCTTGATCAGGACGCTGGCCCGCTCGAAATCCTGCCGGCTCAGCTTCAGTTGCGACTGCGCGCGCTCGAGCGTGCCTTGCGCGGCCGTCACCGCCGCCTGGTACGGGCGCGGATCGATGACGAACAGCAGGTCGCCTTTTTTCACGGTCGCGCCATCCTGGAACGCGACGCGTTCGAGATAGCCGCTCACGCGCGGGCGCACGTCGACCGTGTCGACCGCTTCGAAGCGGCCCGTGTAGACGTCGACGTCGTTCACGTTGCGCGCGACGGGCGCGCTGACGATCACGTTCGGCTTCGGGGCCGGCGCGGTGTCGTCCGACCGGCAGCCCGTCAACGCGAGCAATGCGGCGAGCGGAAGGGCGGCCAGCACGGCCGGTCGCGCGAAGCGCTTCAATCCTGGGTAGCTGTTCATGTTGTTCGGGGTATCGAATGACGCGCACGGCGCCGGATGGTGCGCAGTATCGTGCGTGGCGCGCGATGGATAAACGGACGCGGCGTCATAAGAACTTGTACTGCGCAGTCACGAATCGCGCGGTGCGGCGACGATGCGCGCGGCAGGGGCGTGATGCGGGAAGCGGTGCGACGACGCGCGGCCCGAACGCCTGTTCAGGCGATTCGGGCCGGCGATGCGGAGGGGACGGACGAGCGGAGGCGCGTGGCGGGCAAGGTGCTCGCGCGCGCGTCGATGCCGCTCAATGACCGCGATAGATCGCGTCGCGGCCGTTGGTCGTCAGTGCGCGGCCGGATGCGCTGGTGCCGGTGCCTTCGCTGCCGTAGCCGGTCGTGTCGGCTGCCGGTGCGGTGTTCGATGCCGCTTGCGCGACGGCGTTTTCACGCACGCGCTTTTCGGCGGCGAGGATCGCGACCGGATACTGGTTGTGGTCCAGTGCCGGCGTATAGCCGACAGCCGCGAGGCGGGCCATTTCGGCTTTCACTTCGGCGCGGGTCAGCGGGCGGTCATGCTGCTGCGCGAACGAAACGGCCGGCGTGGCGATGATCAGTGCGGCAAGCGTGGAAGAAACGAGCGTTTTCATCAGGGGTACCTATCGGGTCGAGTGAACCGCAACCACGTCGTCGTCGTTGCGAGTGCTGCCAATATAGGTATCCCGACGCCGCGGAAAAACGGGCCGCCGGCGAAATCATTTTTGACCTGGAATCACGAATCGGCGGTCGATGCAAACGATCGAGCCCGCACACGGCGGCCGGCCGGTCACGCGCGCCCCATGATCCGCGCGCCGAGCGAGATGCCGAGTTCGGACAGCGACGCGCTGGTGGCGAGCTGAACAGCTTCCCAGCGCGACAGCGCGGCGTCGAACGCGTTGGCGGGCACGCCGCCGCGCAGCGCCTCGGCAAGACCGACCGCGTTGTCCGCCGCTTTCGCGACACCTGCGGCCGTATGCGGCCGCACGAGGCAGGCCGCGTCGCCGAGCAGCACGGCGCGGCCGAACGCCATGCGCTCGACCGCGAGATCGAGGATCGCCTGTGCGAACGGCGCCTGTGTCGCGTCGACGAGCGCGGCGAGCGTCGGTGCGAGCATCCGGCGGCCGGCGTTCACGAGTTCGAGCCGGTTGTCGTCGCGCATCGCGCCGGGCGGCAGCGAGCCGTCGCGCTGCATGCCGTCCTGGCCGAGAAACAGCGATGGCAGGCGATCCTGCGCGAGCCGCCGGTACCAGACCCAGTTCACGCGCCGCTTGCCGGGCGCGATCGCGCCGTCGCGGCCGGGCACCAGATAGGTCAGGAACAGATGGGCGTCGCCTTGCTGGAACGTGAAGCGCTCGCGCAGCACCTGCAGCACCGTGTCGGGAAGCAGGTGCTCGTCGACGAGCCCGCGCCACGCGACATACCCCGCGTATGCGGGCCGCGCATCGGGCAGCAGCTGCGCGCGCACGGCCGAGCGGCCGCCGTCGGCGCCGACCAGCAGGTCGGCCTGCTCGACGCGGCCGTCCGAGAAGTGCGCGAACACGCGCGCGCCGTCCTGCTCGAACCGGTCGAACGCGACGCCGGCGTGCAGGACGTCGGCGGGCAGCGCGCGCTTCAGCGCCGTATAGATCACGTTCCATGCGGTCTGCGTCTGCGGCATGTAGAAGCGTTGCACGATACGGTCGCGTTCGTCGACGTAGATCCGGTCGCCCGAATCGACGCCCGCGTCGCGCGGCACAGGCACGCCGCCGAACGCGAACGCGCGCTCGATCGGCGGCTGCAGCACGATGCCGCCGCCGCGACTGTCGAGATCGTTCGGCGATTGCTCGAACACCTTGACGCGCCAGCCGGCCGCCCGCAACGCGGTTGCCGTGAACAGTCCGCCCACCGATCCGCCGACGACGATCGCCGACGGGCCCGAAACATCGCTCATGATTGCTTTCCCCCGATGATTCGCCGCACGCGGCAGTTCAACCTTCCCAGTGCGCGAGGAAGTCGAGCAGCAACGCGTTCACGCGCTCCGGCTGCTCCTCCTGCGGCAGGTGTCCGCACTGCGCGATCGGCTCGGCGCGCAGGTTCGTCGCCATGCTTTCCCACACGGACTTCATGTCGAACATCTTGCCGACCGCATAGAAATCCTCGCCCCAGATGGCCATCGTCGGGCAGGCGATCGGGACGTCGGCGTCGACGAGATCCTGCTTCACGTCCTCCGCGTTCGCGCGATAGTCGGCCAGCGCGCCGCGCACGGCGCCCGGGCGCCGGTACGCACGCACGTACGTGTCGAACGCGTCGCCGGAGATCGCGTGCGGGTTGTAGCACCAGTCGGCGAAGAAATGGCTCAGCCACTCGGCTTCCTTGCCGGCGATCAGTGCCTCGGGCAGGTCGGGCACCTGATGGAACAGGAAGAACCAGTACGCGCGCGCGGTTTGCGCGGTCATGTTCTGCGCGACGATGCGCGTCGGCACGTTGTCCATCACGACGAGCCGGTCGACGCGCTCGGGGGAGTCCTTCGAAAAGCGCGTCGCGACACGCGCGCCGCGATCGTGGCCGACGAGCGCGATGCGGCCGATGCCGAGCGCATCGAGCAGGCCGGCTACGTCGCGCGCCATGTTGCGCTTGTCGTAGCCGGCGGCCGGCTTGTCGGTTTCGCCGTAGCCGCGCAGGTCGGGCGCGATCACGCGGTAACGCCGCGCCAGCGCCGGGATCTGGAAGCGCCACGCGAAGCTGGTTTCCGGGAAGCCGTGCAGCAGCACGACGACCGGCCCGCTGCCGGCATCGATGTAGTGCTGGCGGATGCCGTTCGCGGTGACGGTGTGATGCGTGATCGAAGGCGCGTCGTGGGTCATCGGGTGGTCCCTGTCCGGTTCGGTGTGCGCGCAGCCGGGAGGCGGGCGCAGATGCCGTTCGAGGATAGGCGAAGCGATCGGCGCGCCGGATAAATTGTTCTGAAATCGTCTGGCGGCGTGCGCCGCGCCGGATTACGCGCGCCGGCGGCGCCGGCCACCCGCGCCGGACGCGAGCTGCTTCAGCGTCGCGGGCGTGCCGTGGAGAAACGCATCGACCAGCCGTTCGATTTCGGTGTCGAGATCGTCGGGCACCGGCAGGCCGTAGACCCACTTGCGGACGCCGAAATAGAAGATGCTCGCGTGCAGGCTCCAGACCAGTTCGATTTCCGCGTTGCGCTGGGCTTCCGTCGCCGGCGTGGCGATGTCGTACTCGTGCCGCAACTCGCGCAGCACCGGCAGGAACACGCGTTCGCGCAACCGCGACAGGTAGCGAGTATTGAAACCCTCGCGGCTGAGCCCCGCGAAGATGAAGGTGCGGATCCATTCGCGCCGCAGGATGGTTTGCGCGTACGCGCGATAGAACGTGACGAGCCGTTCCTGCAGCGGGACCGTGCGGTCCGCGATCAGTTTTTCCCAGTCGGAGTTCCACGTGTAGATCTCCTCGTACACGCGATCGATCAGCGCTTCCTTGCTCGGGAAGTACCGGTACAAGAGCGGCTGGGTGACGCCGATTTGCCGCGCGAGTTCGCGCGTGCTGCCGGAAAAGCCGTGCGTCGCGAAGTGCTCGATCGCCTTCTCGACGATTTGCCGCTCGCGCGCTTCCGGCGCGAGCCGGCGGCCCGGCGTGACGGCGTTGCCGTCGGCGTCCGTCCCGCGCTCGCGGGCCGGCGTGCTGCGTTTTCTTTCGGTCATGCATCGGCTCCTGATGGCGCGCTTAAGCTATCGCTCGAAAAATAACACGATCGGACCGTGCGGGCCGATCGCTGCGCCGAGGTCGCTGCGATGCGAGAGCGTTTTCCTAAGCGTACCGCGTCGCGTCGACCCCGCAGTCCGGCCGGGCGTCCGGGCGGCATATTCAGGAAAATTCAGGGCCGCCGCCATGACATTAAGACGTTCCTTAACTAGTCTTGCTTCCGAACCGCCGTTGGGACCGGACGCCAGTCGGCGCCCCCGGGCCGTTCGGCGTAACCGGAGCGGAACATGCGTTATCTGAACTCGCCGGACGCAGGCAGCACGTGCGCCGGCGCAACCGTCGCCATCCAGGAAGCCGGGCCATGCCGACGCAGCCGGTAACCGCGGCCGCGGCGCCCGATCACGTGCGCGGCGAGGACGTGTTTCTCGCGTCTATCGCCGGCTACGTCGACACGCTCGGCTTCGTCGCGCTGTTCGGCCTGTTCACCGCGCACGTCACCGGCAACTTCATCCTGATCGGCTCGGGGCTGGCCGGCGTCGGGCAAGGGCTCGTGATCAAGTGGCTCGCATTCCCGGCCTTCATCGCCGGCATCGTCGGCGCGCGCGTGCTCGACCACCGGATGCGTTCGCTCGGCCACGGCCCGCGCGCGCGTTCGTTGTATGCACTGCAGGCCGTGCTGCTGGCCGGGTTCATGCTGGCCGGCGTGATGGCGTCGCCGATCGCGGACGCCGACGCGCCGCGCACGATCCTGTGCGGCCTGCTCGGCGCCGCGGCGATGGGCGTCCAGAACGCGCACGGCCGGCTGACGGCGCGCTCGGTCGTCGCCAACACGGTGATGACGGGCAACGTCACGCAGGCGGTGATCGATGCATTCGACTGGCTCGTGCCGCTTGCCGCGCCGGCCGAACGCGAAGCCGCGCGCGCGCGGCTGCGGCGCACGCTGCCGCCGGTCGCGGGCTTCGCGCTCGGGGCCGGCGCGGGGGCCGCGGCCTACGTGTCCGCCGCGTTCTGGGCGCTGGCGTTGCCGCTCGCGGCCTTGTGCTTCCTCGCCTACCGATCCGGCCGGCCCGACGACGGGCCGGCGTCACGCTGAATCCGCGCGCGGCGTATGGCCGCGCTTGTCATTTTCAAGGAGATTTCGATGATTGCACTGAAGTTGCGACAGGTACTGCGGATGATGGCCGCATCGACGGCCGTGTTCGGCGCATTGCTGGCGAGCGCGCCGGCCCACGCGGACGAGACGCGCCTGCTCGATACCTCGTCAGGGAAGGTGCCGGCCGTCGCGGTCGGCCCGCAATACGACACGACGCACGTGTGCGTCGCGCCGGAAGACTTCGACCGCTTCACCGACAGCTTCGTCGCGACGTTCGGCGGCAAGAAGTCGCAGCAGGGCGTGTTCCAGGTCACGCCGACGCCGAGCCAGACGATGTCGCAGCTCGTGCTGACGCCGTTCGGCACGATTTCAGTGTTCGGCTTCAAGACGCCGATCCCGTATCCGTTCTGCGAGGAGCGCACCGGCTACCTCGTCACCGACATGGACGTCGCGATGAAATCGGCGCGCGCGCACGGCGCGGACGTGGTCGTCGACACGTTCCCCGATCCGATCGGCCGCGACGCGATCATCCGCTGGCCGGGCGGCGTGAACATGCAGCTGTACTGGCACACCCAGGCGCCGCACTACGACCCGCTGCAGACGGTGCCGGAAAACCGCGTGTACGTGTCGCCGGAAAGCGCGAGCAAGCTGGTGCACGACTTCGTCGCGTTCTCGCGCGGCAAGGTCGTGTCCGACGTGCGCAAGGCGCCGGGCATCGAGATCGGCCGGCCGAACGACACGTATCGCCGCATCCGCATCGAGTCGGGCTTCGGCAAGATGACCGTGCTGGCGACCGACGGCCGTCTGCCTTATCCGTTCGGGCGCGAAATGACGGGCTACGAAGTGCCGGACCTCGCCGCCACGCTGGAGAAGGCCAAGGCCGCCGGCGTGACCGTGCTGGTGCCGCCCTTCACGTCGGACGGGCGCGATGCGGCGCTCGTGCAGTTCCCGGGCGGCTACGTCGCCGAGATCCACGCGCGGTCGAAGTAATGGCGCATCGGGCGATGAGGTGGGCGTGGCGGGGCGTGCTGCCGGCCGCCGTGCTGGCGGGCGGCGTCGCGACATACGCCGGGACGGCGGCCGCCGCCGAGGACACCGTGGCGCCGGCGCCGACCTCGGCCTCGGCCTCGGCCGCCGGCACGACGTGCACCGCGAAGCGGCCCGCGGTGCTGTTCAACCGCTGGCAGGAAGACTGGTCGGTGCTCGCGAATCCGTGCGTGCCGCGCAAGCCGCTCGACGGGCTGAAGTACATCCCGCTCGGCGGCGACCCGTCGACCTACCTGTCGCTCGGCGCGAACCTGCGCGAGCGTTTCGAGCTGAACAACGCGCCGCTGTTCGGGCTCGGCACCGCGCACGACGACAACTACGTGATCCAGCGCGCGACGGTGCACGCGGACCTGCGCTATGCCGGGCATTTCCAGGCGTTCGTGCAGTTCGTCGATGCGCGGCCGTTCGGCAAGGACACGGTCGGCACGGTGGACAAGGATCAGCTCGACATCGAGCAGGCGTTCGTCGCGTATGTCGATCAGCTGGGCGGCGGCACGTTCAAGGCGCGTGTCGGCCGGCAGGAAATGGCGTACGACCTGCAGCGGTTCGTGTCGGTGCGGGACGGCCCGAACGTGCGTCAGGCATTCGACGCGCTGTGGGCGGATTACGAAATCGGCAACTGGCGGCTGATCGGCTACGTGACGCGTCCGGTGCAATATCGCAACGACGCGGTGTTCGACGACGTGTCGAATCGGCACCTGCGCTTCGACGGCGTGCGGATCGAGCACAACGCCGTGGGCCCAGGCGAACTGTCGGCCTACTGGTCACGCTATACGCGCGACAACGCGCGCTATCTCGCCGGCGCCGGCACCGAGCGGCGCGACGTGTTCGACATGCGCTACGCGGGCAAGTCTTCCGGGTTCGACTGGGACGCCGAAGCGATGCTGCAGACCGGCCACATCGGCCAGGACACGATCGGCGCATGGGCCTTTGGCGCGCTCGGCGGCTACACGTTCGCGAAAGCGCCGGGCACGCCGCGCATCGGCATCCAGGTCGACGGCGCGTCGGGCGACAAGCATCCCGGCGACGGGCGCATGGGCACCTTCAATCCGCTGTTCCCGAACGGCTATTACTTCACGCTCGCCGGCTACACCGGCTACAGCAACCTGATTCACGTGAAGCCGTCGCTGACGTTCAAGCCGGCCAGCAACGTGACGGTGCTGACCGCGGTCGGTTTCCAGTGGCGCCAGACGACCGCCGATGCGATCTACGGGCAGGGGATGCAGGCGGTGCCCGGCACGGCCGGCAAGGGCGGCGCGCGCACGGGCATGTATGCGCAGGCGCGCGTCGACTGGCTGGTCAATGCGAACGTGGCGCTGGCGGTCGAGGCCGTGCATTTCCAGGTCGCCGATTCGATTCGCGCGCTCGGCGCGCGCAATGCCGACTACGTCGGCATGGAGGCGAAGTTCGGCTGGTAACGCGGCAAGCCGCGCCGCGTCGCGCGGCTCACGGCTGCGCGCGTGCGAGCGCCTCGACGAAATCGATGAACGCGGTGACGCGCTTCGAGCCGCGCTGATTCGGCAGGTACAGCGCGGTCACGACCGAGCGCGCCGCATCGGGCGTGACGTCGTACGCTTCGAACAGCCTGCGCAGGCGGCCCGACTGGACATCGGCATCGACGAGCCAGTCGGGCAGCAGCGCGATACCGGCGCCGTCGAGCACGGCCTCGCGCAACACTTCACTGTGATTCGATTTCAGGCGCCCGGCAACCAGCACCCGCGTCGTGCCGTGCGCATCGGCGAACGACCACGCCTGCTGGTCGCCGCCGAAGTGAAAGCGCACGCACGCGTGATCGACCAGTTCGCCCGGCGTTGCCGGCGTGCCGTGCGCGTCGAGATAGTCGTGGCTCGCGACGACGTAGCGCTGGAACGTCGCGAGCTGCCGTGCGACGACCTCCGCGGAAGGCGCCGCTTCGCCGAGCCGGATCGCGACGTCGATCCGGCCGGCGACGAGATCGACGCGTTCGTCGGTGAGCTGCAGGTCGAGGTCGAGTTTCGGATGGCGCGCGAGGAAGGCCGCGACATGCGGCGCGATGCGTCGCACGCCGTACGCGACCGGCACCGACACGCGCAGCGGTCCGGACGGCTCGTCGCCGCGATCGGAGACGAGCGCGTCCGCTTCCGCGAGCTCCTCGAGCAGCCGCTTCGCGCGCGCGTAGTACATGGAGCCGGCATCGGACAGCGTTACCTGGCGCGTGGTGCGGTTCAGCAGCGCGGTGCCGAGCGATGCCTCGAGCGCATCCACCGCGCGCACGACCGACGAGGCCGCGAGGTCGAGACGGCGTCCCGCGCTCGAGAAGCCGCCGGCTTCCGCCACTTCCACGAACGCGCGCAGCGCGGAGAATTTGTCCATGTCGTCGCCTTTGTGCATGCCGCAACGATCCGTTGCGCGCCGTTCGCATTCTAGCGCCGGCCGGCAAGCGCTATCGTTGAAACTGCAATCAACAGGAGAGCGCAATGAATTCCGTCGAAGTCACGGTCACCTACGACCTCATCTGCCCGTGGTGCTGGATCGCCGAGCGCAGGCTCGCGGAGGCGATCGACGCAGCGGGACTGACCGGTGACGTGAAGGTCAGGTTCGTGCCGTTCGAACTGAACCCGGCGATGCCGGCCGCAGGCATCGATCGCAAGGCATACCGCAGCGCGAAATTCGGCAGCTGGGCGCGCTCGCAGGCACTCGACGCGCAGGTGGCCGAGGCCGGCCGTGCGGCGGGCCTGGTGTTCGATCACGCGCGGATCGCGCGTACGCCGAACACCCGGCTCGCGCACCGGCTCGTCTGGTTCGCGCAGCAGCGCGGCAGTGCGGCCGCGCTCGTCGATGCATTGTTCGCCGCGTACTTCCGCGACGGCCGCGACATCGGCGATGCGGACATGCTCGTGGAGATCGCGGCCGGCGCCGGCTTGCCGGGCGACGCGGTGCGGGCGTTCCTCGCGTCCGGCGAGGGGCTCGACGCGGTGATCGCGCTCGAGGCCGACGCGGTGCGCGCAGGCATCGCGTCGGTGCCGTCGACGCGCATCGGATCCACCGTCATCAGCGGCGCGCAACCGGCCGCCGTGTTTCGCGGCGCGTTGCTGGCCGCGCAGCGCGCGCATGACGCCGTAGCCTGAAGCGGTGCCCACCCTGAAGCACGGCCGGCGCCGTTCCGGCCCGGCTTCAGAACGTTTCATGTCCGGCTCAGGACAAGGGCGCGAGCGGCCGGTAGGCTCGATGTCGCGCGTACAGGCCCGGCCGACCGTCGGACCGGCAAGCGTCGCGCGACGTCGACACGCAACCGGGGGATCGGACATGAACTCACTGAAGCGGCGCATGCGCGCGCTGCGCGCGGGCGGCGTGCTGCTCGTCGCGTGGTACGTCGGCCTGCTCGCATCGACCGCATCGACCGCATCGGTCGCATCGGTCGCGTCGACCGCCTCGGTCATATCGACCGCATTCGCCGGCCAGCCGGGCGACGGCACTCAGCCGCCGGGCTTCTACCGGCAGAAGCTCGGCGACCTGACGATCGTCGCGCTGTCCGACGGCACGCATCCGTTTCCGGTCGATACGGTTTTTCGCGATGTGTCGAAGGACGAGATCCGGCGCGATCTCGACCGCGCCTTTCTCGAGCCGCCGGTGCAAGGGTCGATCAATGCGTTCCTGGTCGACACGGGATCGCGGCGGATTCTGGTCGATACGGGCGCCGGCGTGCTGTACGGCGACTGCTGCGGAAAGCTGCTCGACAACCTGCGCGCGGCAGGCTACGCGCCGGAGCAGATCGACGAGGTGCTGCTCACGCACCTGCACAAGGATCATGTCGGCGGCATCGTGACGGACGGGCGGATGACCTTTCCGAACGCGGTCGTCCGGGTGAACGAGATCGAGGCGAATTACTGGCTCGACCCGGACCACAAGGCGCAGGCGCCGGCGTTCCTGGCGTCGTTTTTCGATGCGGCGGCCGCGTCGGTCGCGCCGTATGTCGCGGCCGGCCGTTTCAGGACGTTTCGTGGCGAAGCGACGCTCGCGCCCAGCATTCGCGCGGTGCCGATGCCCGGCCACACGCCGGGCCATACGGCCTATCTGATCGAGAGCGGCGATGCGGGACTGCTCGCATGGGGCGACATCGTGCACGTCGCGGCGATCCAGTTGCAGGATCCGGATGCGACCGTCCAGTACGACAGCGATGCCGATGCGGCGCGCCGCACGCGGCACGACGTGCTCGGGCGCGTGGCCGGCCGGCGCTATCTGGTCGGCGCCGCGCACATCGCGTTTCCCGGGCTCGGGCACTTGCGCAGGGACGGGGAGCGGTACGACTGGGTACCGGTCAACTACGACGCGACGCCGCTGCGCTGACCGGATGACGTGCGCGACGGTGTCAGCGCGTCATGCCGCGCCGCCATGCGCCGGGCGGATGGCCGACGATGCGCGCGAAGATGCGGTTCAGGTGGCTCTGGTCGGCGAAACCGCAGACGGCCGCGATTTCCGCGAGCGTCATGTCGGTCGTCTCGATCAGCTGGCGGGCCCGGATCACGCGCTGCTCGAGCAGCCACTGATGCGGCGTGCGCCCCGTCGTGCGGGAGAACGCGCGGATGAAATAGCCGCGCGACAGATCGCATTCGCTCGCGACTTCCTCGATCGATACGCCGAGGTTCGCCTTTTCCATCAGCAGTTCCTTGGCGAGCGCCGTCTTGGCCGGCGACAGCAGGCCCTTGTGCTGCAGGTCGCGCGCACGCGCGTTGCCGTAGCGGCTGGCGAGATGCGCGCCGATCGCGACTCCCATCTGCTCGACGAACAGCGTGTTCAGCGCGCCCGGCACGTCGAGGCTGTCGGCGACCGCGTGCGCGAGATGGCCGAGCACCGGGTCCTGCACGTCGGGCGCGCAGGTCAGGCCGCCGATCGCCGTGCCGTCGTGTTCGCGGCCGAGGCGGTCGAGATAGCTGTGCGACAGCTCGATCAGCACGAAATCGAACTTGCCGTACAGGTCGGCGCGGAAATTCCGGGAAAAGTCGCGAATGTAGATCGAGTCGTGCTGGAACCGCCGCTCGGATTTGCCGGCGCCGCCGTAGATCGTGCGCCGGTGGCCGTCGTTCAGCGACACGCCGATCAGGAAGCCGCGATCGCTGGCGGCCATCTCGATGCGCTCGAAGTGTTCGTCGCGCATGCATTTGCGGTGGAGCGTCAGGCCGCCGACCGACCGGTCGATATCCTTGGACAACAGGCTCGACACGCATCCGAGCGTATCTTTCGGCACCGCCGCGGGCACTGCGGCGAAAGGATCTGACATGACGGAACGTCCTTCAATGGGGTACGGCATACGAGCAGTTTTACGTGCAAGTTTATACGGCACACACATCCGGCTCAGCATAACTTGAATAAATGTCCGCTTGCTGACGAAAAAATCGCCGTCCGGCCGGGCGCCGGCGCCGACGCTCGACCTGCTGGCGGAAGCGACAGGTCGAACGATATCGCCCCATTTATATCCGCGCGGCCCGCGTATCCGCCGCGGGCCGAGGCGGCGGGCGCCAGTGCATTTTCGTTCAAGATTTTTATCGATATGGCGTTTAGACTCGGGCCACTTTTTGAGACTTTGCGCCCGCCTGCCGTGCAGCCGGGCGCGGACTCCCGCCCCGGTGAACCGCGTGTTCACATGGCGGTCATCGTGGGGAACCTGGAGGCGGCCATGATCCAGATCGGGAATTTGTCGGTGGATTTCGAGCAGCGCGACATACGCGACCACGGTGCGTCGTTGCGTATTGGCGCGCGTGCGCTCGACATACTGGAAGTACTGCATCGCGCGAACGGCTCCCTCGTATCGAAGGACGACATCATGGACGCGGTGTGGCCGGGCCTGATCGTCGAGGAGAACCGGCTGCAGGTGCACGTCGCGACGTTGCGCAAGGCGCTGGGCCCGAACCGCGACCTGATCAAGACGGTGCCGGGCCGCGGCTACCTGCTGATCGCGCATCCGCCGGTCGCGCACGCGGTGGCACCGCGCGCATCCGAGGTTGCACCCGAGGTTGGGCCCGAGGTTGGGCCCGAGCCGGCCGCGGCACCCCATCCGGCGCCGCTCGTCGGGCGTCAGACCGAGATCGGGCAGATCGTCGACATGCTCGAGCGGGCATCGGTCGTCACGCTGGTGGGCGCGGGCGGCATCGGCAAGACGAGCCTGGCCGAGCGCGTCGCGCATGAACTGCGCGGCCGCGCCGGCGAGCGCGTGCTGTTCGTGGAACTGGCGCGCGCGGCGACGCGCGACGACGTGCTGCGCGCGATCGGCGCGGAACTCGGGCTCGACGCGGATGGCGTGCCGGCCGTCGAACGGATCGGCGAGGCCTTCGCCGCGTCGCGCGGCCTGCTCGTGCTCGACAACGCGGAGCACGTCGTCGACCTGGCGGCCGACCTCGTCGAAACGCTGACGTCGCACGCCGCGCCGCTGCGCGTGCTCGTGACGAGCCGCGAGCCGCTGCATATCTCGGTCGAGGCCGTGTTTCGCGTGAGTCCGCTGGCGGTGCCGGACGCCGATGCGGGCGTCGACGAGATCGCGCGCCATTCGGCCGTCGAGCTGTTCCTCGCGCGGATTCGCGCGGCCACGCCCGATTGCGCGGTCGATGCGGCCGGCATGCGGCTGATCGGCGACATCTGCCGGCGCCTCGACGGGCTGCCGCTCGCGATCGAGCTGGCCGCCGCGCGGGTCGCGACGCTCGGGCTCGAGGTCGTCGCGGCGCGTCTCGACGACCGGCTGAACCTGCTGACGGGCGGGCTGCGCTCGGCGTTGCCGCGCCACCAGACGCTGCGCGCCACGTTCGACTGGAGCTACGTGCTGCTGGATGCGGCCGCGCGGTCGCTGTTTCGCCGGATGGCCTGCTTCGTCGGCCCGTTTACGTTCGATGCCGCGCGTGATGTCGCGATGGACCCGGGCATGCCGTCCGCCGAAATGATCGCGCTGCTCGGCGAGCTGGTCGCAAAGTCGCTGGTGACCGTCGAGTTCAACGGCGCGCAGGCGCGCTACCGGCTGACCGAATCGACCCGCGCGTACGCGCTCGAAAAACTGCACAACGAAGGCGAGTTCGACACGGTCGCCGCACGTCATGCGCGCTACGAACACGAGCAGGCGGATGCCGCGATGGCGGCCCAGGCCCAGGCCGCGCATGCGGCCAGCCTGGGTGCCGGCGCGGGCATCGCGCCGCTGCGCGAACTCGCGGTGGCCGGGCCGCCGGCCGCGGAAATCGACGCGCTGGCGCATGCGTTGCTCGAGCCGGCGCGCATGCGCGAAAGTTCGATCCCGGCGAGGCGCGCGCTCGACACGCTCGATGCCGGCGCCCACGGCGCCGTCGACGCGGCACGCGAGATGCGCCTGCGCGCGGCCTACGCGGCGGCGCTGCTGCATACCGACGGCGATACGCACACGGCCGCCGCGACGTGGGACAGGACGCTCGGTCTCGCCGGCCGGATCGGCGACGAGGCGTTCGACGCGCGCGCGCTGGTCGGGCTGTGGAACACGATGCTGACGCGCTCCGACATTCATGAATCGCTGCGCTACGCGACGCGCTTCGAGCGGGCCGCGGAGCGGCGCGGCGACCGGCCGCAGCGGCTGCTGGCGGACGCGATGGTCGCGACCTCGCTGCATTACTTCGGCGAGCATGCGCAGGCGCGCGAGCGGCTGGAGGCGGCGACGGCCGAGCTGGCCGTCGCCGGCGAGCCGCCCTGTGCTCAGGCGGCGCTGGGCATCGACGTCGCGACGCTCGGCCGGACGATGCTGACGCGGCTCGTCTGGCTGCAGGGCGATGCGGAATATGCGATGCGGCTGGCTGCGCAGGCGGTCGAATCCGCGCGCCGCAGCGGCTCAGCGCCGGCATTGTGCGTCGTGCTCGGCGCCGCGGCCGTGCCGATGGCGTTGTCCTACGGCGATCATGACGCGATTTCCGATTATCTGGAGACGCTGCGCTCGACCGCCGATGCGCACGGCTTCGACATCTGGCGCAGCCATGCCGAGTGTCTCGCCGGGCAGTTCGACATGCAGGCCGGCCATCCCGGCGCCGGGCTCGCGCGGCTCGAGCCCGCGCTGCGGCGCATCGAAGCGAGCGGCTTCCGGCGCCTGCTCGCGCCACTGGTCGTCGCCTACGCGGAAGGGTTGACGCGCACGGGCCGCGCGGCCGACGCGTGCACGAAGCTCGACGAGACGCTCGCGCGCTGCCGCGCGCACGGCGAGCATCTGTTCGTGCCGGAACTGCTGCGCGCGAGGGGGCTGGCGACGCTCGAACAGGCCCGCACCGCCGACCCGGATCTCGCGATCGCGTGCGAAGCCGACGGGCACCGTCACCTGCTGATGGCGATTCATGCGGCGAACGGCCAGGGTGCCGCGATGTGGGCGCTGCGCGCGACGCTGGACCTGGCCGATCACCTGATCGAGCGCGGGCGCACCGCGCAGGCGTCGTCGCTGGTGGCCGACCTGTCGGGGCATGTCGACCCGCAATCGCGGGCGTTCGACGTGCGCCGCCTGGCGCGCCTGCAGAACTTCGTTCGCCCGGAGACGGCTGCGCCGACGGGCCTGACGCGCAGGCGACGCGAGGCGGCGGATGCGATGCAGTCGGCGGCGTAACGGCGTGCCGGGCCCGCGCCGGGCGCCGTCGCGTCCGCGCGCCGCGGCGCGGCGGCCTGATCGTGCAATGTTCAAGGGGGAAGGGATGGTCGGTGTATCGTCAAACCGGGTGCATGCCGCGTGCGGCCGCATGCCGGCGTTCGGCGCGAGCAGGGGGGGCTGACGGTGCTCGACACGACGGCATTCGCCGAAGCGGCGGACCTCATCGTCTACAACGGCAAGATCGCGACGCAGGACGTGCGGCAGTCGTTCGTGACCGCGCTCGCGGTGAAGGACGGCCGGATCCTCGCGAGCGGCAGCGGCCGCGACGTGCTGCGCCATGCGCGCGACGGCACGCCGCGCATCGACCTGAACGGCCGCACCGTGATCCCGGGGCTGAACGATTCGCACCTGCACATGATCCGCGGCGGCCTGAACTTCAACCTCGAGCTGCGCTGGGACGGCGTGCCGACGCTGGCCGACGCGCTCGGCATGCTGCGCCGCCAGGTGCTGCGCACGCCCGCGCCGCACTGGGTGCGCGTGGTCGGCGGCTGGACCGAATTCCAGTTCGCGGAAAAGCGCGGGCCGACGGTGGCCGAGCTCAACGCGATCGCGCCCGACACGCCGGTCTTCATCCTGCACCTGGGCGACAGCGCGCTGCTGAACGCGGCCGCGCTGCGCGCGATCGGCTACGGCCGCGACACGTCCGATCCGCCCGGCGGCGAGATCCAGCGCGATCGCCTCGGCCGGCCGACCGGCATGCTGATCGCGCGCCCCGACATGGGCATCCTGCATGCGGTGCTCGAGCGCGCGCCGAAGCTCGGCCACGACGACCAGATCAATTCGACGCGGCATTTCATGCGCGAACTGAACCGTTTCGGCGTGACGAGCACGATCGACGCGGGTGGCGATTTCCAGGCCTATCCGGACAACTACGCGGCGGTCATGGCGCTCGCGAAGCGCGGCGAACTGACGGTGCGCATCGCGTACAGCCTGTTCGTGCAGCAGGCGGGGCGCGAGCTCGACGACTACGCGCGGTGGGTGACGCTGGCCAAGCCCGGCGACGGCGACGCGTTCCTGCGGATGAACGGCGCCGGCGAACTGCTGGTGTATTCCGCGGCCGATTTCGGCAATTTTCTCGAACCACGCCCCGACCTGCCCGACGCGCTCGAGGCGGAACTGGCCGCCGTGGTCCGGCTGCTGGTGCGGCACCGCTGGCCGTTCCGGCTGCACGCGACCTACGACGAATCGATCGGCCGCTTCCTGAACGTGCTGGAAGCCGTGAACCGCGAGCTGCCGTTCGACGGGCTGCGCTGGTTCTTCGATCATTGCGAGACGATCTCGGATGCGAACATCGCGCGCATCGCCGCGCTCGGCGGCGGCGTGACGGTCCAGCACCGGATGGCGTTCCAGGGCGAGTACTTCATCGCGCGCTACGGCGCGGAAGCGGCCGCGCGCACGCCGCCGATCCGCGCGATGCTGGCGGCCGGGCTGCCGGTCGGCGCGGGTACCGATGCGACGCGCATCGCGAGCTACAACCCGTTCCTGTCGCTGTACTGGATGGTGTCCGGGCGCACCGTCGGCGGCACGGCGCTTTATCCCGAATGGAACCGGCTCGGCCGGATGGAAGCGCTGCGCCGCTATACGGTCGGCAGCGCGTGGTTTTCGAACGAAGACGATCGCAAGGGCGCGCTGGTGCCCGGCCAGTACGCGGATTTCGCCGTGCTGACGGACGACTACTTCACGATCGACGAGGCGCAGATCAAGACGCTCTCCTCGGTGCTGACCGTCGTCGGCGGCAAGGTCGTGCATGCGGCCGACGAGTTCGCGCCGCTGGCGCCGCCGCCGTTGCCGGTCAGCCCCGCGTGGTCGCCGGTGGTCGAATTCGGCGGTTTCGGCCGGCGCCGTCCCGCGGCGGCGTCGCTGCGCGCGGCGGGCGGCGGCAGCGCGGATGCCGCCCGCGCGGACGCCGGTGCCGTGCGCGGCCCCGCGGTGCGTTTCGCGCGGCGCCTGCAGGTGGCTGCGCGGGAAGTCGTCGAGCAGTGCGAAGCATTCGGTTATCCCGGCGTCGCCTCGTAGGCGGCAGGTCGGCGGGCCGGCGCGTGCGGCCCGATGAACAGACAATTTTCCGCCCCGGCGCGGGGCAGAAGGAGACGAGATGAGTGGAGCGCCGACGTGCGCACCCGCCGATGACGAAGTCGCCGGCGTTCGCATTCCGCGGACGCCGATGGCGATCGAAGCGGCCGAAGCGGCGTGTGCATCGTTGCCGCCGGTGCTGACCGGTCACGCATGCCGGGTGTTCGTCCTGGCGTCGCTTGCCGCGCGCCGTGCCGGCGAGACGCTCGATGCCGATGCGCTGTACGTGGCCGCGATGTACGCGAACATGGGGCTGAGCCCCGCCTATTGCCGCTCGAGCGCGCGCTACGAGGTCGACAGCGCCGATGCCGCGCACGCGTTCCTGCTGCGGCATCACACGTCGCAGCGCCAGCGCGACGACGTGTGGCGCGCGATCGCGCTGCATACGACACCCGGTGTGGCCGCGCGCGTCTCGCCGCTGGCGTGCGCGCTGGCCGAGGCTGTGGCGGCGGACCTGATGGCGAGCGGCTTCGACGCGTATTCGGTGGACGAGCGTCGGGCGCTGCTCGCCGCGTATCCGCGCGAAGACGGGTTCGGTGACGCGTTCCTCGATGCGGTCGCACGTGGCGTCGCGCACCGGCCGGCGTCGACGTTCGGCACGTGGAGTGCCGATGTGCTCGAGCGTGCCGACCCGGATTTTCAGCGGCCGAATTTCTGCGGGCGCGTGCTGGGCGCGCGCTGGAAGGACGTTTGACGGCTTCGTTCCGGAGCCGGCGGCGCGAGCTTGCCGCGGCGGCAGCTTGGCCGCTGTTGCGGTGCATGGGCGTTCAGGTGCTCAGGCGCTCAGACGTCCAAGCGTCCAAGCGTCCAAGCGTCGAAGCGTCCAAGCGCCCAAACGCCCAAACGCCCAAACGCCCAAACGCCCAAACGCCCAAACGCCCAAACGCCCAAACGCCCAAACGCCCAAACGCTCAAACGCTCAAACGCTCAAACGTTCAAACGTTCAAACGTTCGCGCCCGCCGCGTCATGACGCGCATAGTCGACGTATCCCGCGCGGTCGCCGCCATACCAGCCGACCGGCTTCGGCGCGGCGAGCGGCGCCTTCGCCGCGATGCGCTCGACGAGGTCGGGGTTCGCGATGTAGGCGCGCGCGAACGCGACGAGATCGGCATCACCCGCATCGATCAGCGCATTCGCGGCCTCCGGCGCGATGCCGCCGTTGACGATCAGCGTGCCGCGATACGCGTTGCGCGTGTTGGCGACGATCCGCGGCAGGTCCGGCTCGCCGCTCCAGCCGTTGGTGTCCGCCGCGTGCAGATACGCGACTCCGGCTTCGTCGAGCATGCGGCCGACGTACGCATACGTCGCATCCGGATCCGCGTCGCGCACGTTGTTGTACTTCGCGTACGGCGAGATGCGCACGCCCACCCGGTCGAGCGGCAGCACGCCGCCCACCGCGTCGACGATTTCCTCGAGGAAGCGCGCGCGGTTCGGGAGCGAGCCGCCGTAGCGGTCGTCGCGGCGGTTCAGCGTCGACGACAGGAACTGGTGCGGCAGGTAGCCGTTGGCCGCGTGAATCTCGACGCCGTCGAAGCCGGCCGCCTTCGCGCGCAGCGCCGCCTGGCGGAATTCCTCGACCGTCGCGGCGACCTCGTCGGTCGTCATCGCGCGCGACGGCGTCGCATGAATCTTCGTGTAGTAGCCGTTCTGCAACTGCGCCCACACCTGCAGCTGTTCGAGATCGTCGTTGACGCCGGACGGCGACAGCGGCGCTTCGCCGCCGAGCAGCGTCAGCGAGCTGACCCGGCCGCCGTGCCAGAGCTGCGCGAAGATGCGCCCGCCGTTCGCATGAACTGTGTCGGTGACCTGTTTCCAGCCGGCCGCCTGCTCGTCGGTGACGAGCCCGGGCGTCAGTTCGAACGCCGCGGAGGCCGGGCTGACGTTGGTCGCTTCGGTGACGATCAGGCCGGCGGATGCGCGCTGGGCGTAGTACTCGGCCATGAGCGCGGTCGGCTGGCCGCGCGAAGGCGCGCGAGAACGCGTCATCGGCCCCATCACGATACGGTTGGGAAGCGGCAGGCCGCGCAGATCGTAGTGGCTGAGCAGGGAAGACATGAAGGATTCCTCTTCAGTGGAGCAGGGCGCCGCCGCATGTCGTCCGGTTGCGGCCGGTGCGGCGGCTGGCGCTGCGGAAAATCGGAGATGACGTGCCGGCAGCATTCCGGTGCGCGAAGCGCCCGCTCGGGATTCGCGCGTGAACCGGTGCCGGCGCCGGTTCAAGCCTGGGCGTGGCGTTGCGCGTGCGGCCGCCCGATCACGAGGTAGTGGGCGAGCGCGACGATCGGGAACGCGCCGGCGACGGCCGCGACGAGCGGCCAGCCGCCATGCTCGTACAGCGGGCTCGCGAGCGCGGAGCCGACGGCCCCGCCGACGAAGATGCTGGTCATGTACAGCGCGTTCAGGCGGTTGCGGCTCGCCGCATGCAGCGCGTAGATCTCGCGCTGGCCGAGCACCATGTTCATCTGCACCGCGAAGTCGAGCACGATGCCGGTGACGACGAGGCCGTACAGCCCGGCACCGTGGACCAGTGCAACCGCATACGACAGCGCACCCGCGACCAGCGCGATCAGCGTCGCCCGCACCGTGTGCCCGGCATCCGCGAGGCGGCCGGCGACGGGCGCCGACGTCGCGCCGATCGCACCGACCAGCGCGAACAGGCCGATGGCCGATTGCGACAGGCCGTAGTGACGCGTGAGCTCGACAGGCACGGCGGTCCAGAACAGGCTGAACGACGCGAACATCAGGCCCTGGTAGAACGCGCGATGGCGCAGCACCGGCATCGTGCGGACCAGATGCAGCAGCGAGCCGATCAGTTCGAAATAGGTCGCGCGGTGATCGGGCTGGCGCGACGGGATCGTCAGCGCGAGCACGGCCGTCACGAGCGTCATCAGCACGGCGGCGGCCGCGAACACGAAGCGCCAGCCGAACGCGTCGGCCACCACGCTCGACAGCGGGCGCGCGAGCAGGATGCCGAGCAGCAGCCCGCTCATGATCGTGCCGACCACGCGGCCGCGGGAATGATCGGGCGCGAGGTGCGCGGCGAGCGGCACGAGGATCTGCACGGCGACCGAGCTGAAGCCGATCAGCAGCGAGATCGCGAGGAACGGCCCGGGCGTATGCACCATCGCCGCCGCCGCGAGGCTCGCGATCGACACGACGGCGGTCGTGATCATCAGCTTGCGGTTCTCGAGCAGGTCGCCGAGCGGCACGATGAAGAACAGGCCGAGCGCGTAGCCGATCTGCGTCAGCGACACGATGAGGCTCGCGGTTTCGCCCGACATGTGCAGGCTGGGTGCGATGAGTTCGGTGATCGGCTGCGCGTAGTACAGGTTCGCGACGATCGCGCCGCAACTGAACGCGAACAGCAGGATGAGGCCCTGCGTGAGCTTGGCCGCGTGCCCCTGGGGCGCGAGCGGGGTGGATTCTGCTGACATGGTCGACTCCTTCGAAAGAGATGTCGGGTGCCCGGTCGTCGGGCGGATGATGCGGTGTGGGTCGCGGCGAAACGGAAGCCGCCGCATTGCCGTCAAGATTATTGATCGATCGATAACAAGGGAATACGGCCGCCGCGCAATCGAGCATTGCGCGGCGCGCAAAGGGGGCGGATCGCGGGCGGCGTCATGCGCGTCCGCCGCGGCAGGGATCGGCCGCGAACCGCATGCCGGTGACGGCGAGCCCGGCCGCGGCGGGCGCGCAGGTGGACGCCGGTGGCGGCGAGCCTGGCCGACGCGAGCGCGCAGGCGGACGCCCGGGGGCGGCCAGATGGCCGCGCAACGGTTCGCCGTGCGTGTCGGGAAAGGTGGTCAGGCGGCGCAGTACCGCGACCGCGCCGCCCTGAGCGGGCGACGGCCGGTCGCGACGTTCGTGGACGGCGGCCTCGCGGCCGATGCAATTCAGCGTGACGGCGGCAGCCAGGCCCGCGATGGAGCCGCCGGCGATCGCGATCTTCATGATGGCCTCTCGTCGCGGGCCTCCGGCGCGGATATCGCGGATCGCGAAGCCCATGAAACCAGTCTGGATCGCGCGGGCTGAATTGTCCTAAAACGCCGCCTTAAATCACTTGATTCATGCGCTGCGCGATGCGGGTGGCCTTCAGCCTCGCTGGCCCTGCAGCGTCGGGATCTGCGCGAACAGGCCGGCGAGCCAGTCGACGAAGACCTTGAGCTTGACGGGCGTGTGCCGGTTGGGCGGATACAGGATCGAGATCGGCCGCGGCGGCGTGTTGAAATCGGTCAGCACCTCGCGCAGGCGTCCCGATTTCAGGTACGGCTCGACCAGGTACAGCGAGGTCTTGATCAGGCCGATCCCCGCGACGCCGCATGCGATGTAGGTGTCGGCGTCGTTGACCGCGACCGTGCCGCACATCTGGATGATGCGCGTCTCGCCGTCGACGACGTAGTCCCACGGCCGCGGCCGGCCCGTATCGGCCGACATGTGGCTGACCGCGATGTGCTGCGCGAGGTCGTCCACCGTATCGGGTGCGCCGCAGCGCTCGAGATACGCGGGGGCCGCGCAGGTGCAGGTGGTGAGGCTGCCGATCCGTTTCGCGACCAGCCCCGAGTCGTCGAGCGCGCCGATGCGCACGACGCAGTCGACCCCTTCGCCGACGAGGTCGATCTGCCGGTCCGTCACGCCGAGTTCGACCGAGATGCCCGGATGGGCGGCGAGGAATTCGGGCAGCGCGGGCACCATGATCTGTTTCGCCATCGCCGGCGGCAGGTTCACCTTCAGGCGGCCGCGCGGCACGTTGCGCGCCTGCGAGACGGCCGCTTCCATGTCGTCGATCTCGCGCAGCACGCCGACGCAGCGTTCGTAATAGGCCTGCCCGTCCTCGGTCAGCGAGATGCGGCGCGTCGTGCGGTTCAGCAGCCGGCAGCCGAGATGCTGTTCGAGCGTGCTCAGCAGCGCGGACACGCGCGGCGTCGTGAGCCCGGTGGTGTCCGACGCGCGCGTGAAGCTGCCCGTCTCGACGATGCGCGTGAACACGCGCATCGAAAGCAAGGTATCCATCGTTCAGAAATCTCCAGCCTGTCGGGTTGCCAGCGCCGGTCCGTGCCGGCGCGGTCGGTTGTGAGGTGCGGCTATGCGTCGATCCGTTTCCTGAGCGAATCGCCGGCGAACGGCATTTCGCGCATGCGCTGGCCGGTCGCGTCGAAGATCGCGTTGGCCAGCGCGCCCGCGGTCGGCCCCATCGACGCCTCGGCCGCGCCGAGGAACGGCGCACCGGGGCGATTGATCAGATGCACCTTGATGCTTTGCGGGGCCGAGCCGAACCGCAGGATCGGATAGCTGCTCCAGTCGAAACTGCGAATGCGCTGCGTATCGTATTTCAGCGCCTCGTACAGTGTCCAGCTGGCGGCCTGCACGATGCCGCCCTCGATCTGGTTGCGGATGCCGTCCGGCGACACGACCTGGCCGGCGTCGACCGCGACTTCCGCGCGATCGAGCGTCACGTGGCCCGTCTCCGGCTCGACCGTGATCTCGACCGCGATCGCGACGTAGGCCATCAGGTTCTTGTACTTGCCGAACGCGAAGCCGACGCCGCGATTGCGCGCGCGCGGCGGCCGCGGCCAGCCGAACCGGGCCGCGGCGAGCTGGATCACCTGCCGCGCGCGCGGGTCCTGCATGTGGCGCAGGCGGAATTCGACCGGATCGACGCCGGCGGCGTGCGCGAGCTCGTCCATGAAGCTCTCGATGGCCCACACGTTGGTGTGCGCGCCGAGCGAGCGCATCGCGGAAGTCTGCAGCGGCATCGTCGGCGAGAAGTTGTTGACGATGTGCATGTTGGGCAGCGCGTAGAGCGGGATCGCGTTGCGATCGCCGCCGCCCTCGGGCTGCAGCATCGGCGTCGACGGCGCGGACACGAACGGCGGCTCGAGCATCCGCGCGGGCAGCAGCCGGCCGGCGTTGACGATGCGCTCGTTGTGCGAACTGCTCCACAGCGCATAGTTCCAGTCGACGATGCGACCGCCCGCGTCGAGCGACGCGCTGAGCTCGGTGACCATCGCCGGCGTGAAGTGGTCCCACGTATGTTCCTGCTCGCGCATCCATTGCACGCGGATCGGCTTGCCGGGCATCGCCGCCGCGATCAGCGCCGCATGCGCGGCCGCATCGTCCGCGCCGTTGTGCCCGTAGCAGCCGGAACCCTCGGTGTGAATGCAGCGCACGCTCGCCTTCGGCAGCGACAGCATCTCGGCAAGGGCGTCGCGCAGCGGGTACACGCCCTGCGAGTGGGTCCACACCGTCAGCGTGCCGTTCTCGAGATGCGCGACCGAACACGACGGCCCGATCGAGCCGTGCAGCAGGTAGTTCTTCAGGAACGTGGCGGACAGCGTCTTCGTCGCAGGCGCGGTGGGCGCATGCGTGTTGGCGATTTCGATGCGCTGGGTCGCGATCCGCTTGAGCTCCGCGTGGACCGTCGCGCGATCGGGCAGCGTGCGTCCGCCGGACCAGCGGCAGCTTGCGGCCAGCGCGCGCTGCGCGACGACCGCCTGCCATTCGCCATGCGCGACGACCGCGAGCATGCTGCCGTTGCGCACGATCCGCACGACGCCCGGCATCTTCAGGATCGCGGCTTCGTCGAACGACTGCAGTGCCGCGTCGTACACCGGCGGCATCACGACGCGCGCGTGCAGCATGCCCGGCAGTTCCATGTCCTGCACGTAGCTGACGCCGCCCGTGACCTTGTTCGGGATGTCGACGCGCGGCAGCGACGTGCCGATCACGGTGAACGTGGCCGGGGGCTTCAGCGGCGAGGTCGGCGTCGCGTTGCGGTGCAGGTCGACGATGCGCACCGCGTCGCCGTAGCGCATCGTGCGACCGTCCGGCGCCTTGATGACGGCATCGGCGACGGTGAGCGTGCGCGGATCGACGCCGAACTGCTTCGCCGCGCCGTCGACCAGCAGCCCGCGCACCTGCGCGGCGGCGTTCAGCAGCGCGGAGCCGCTGTCCGCCATCGTGTGGCTGCCGGCCGTCAGACCCTCGTCCGGCGACGCGCCGGTGTCGGCGGTCAGGAACGTGATCAGCGAGGGCTTCATGTTCAGCTCCTCGGCGGCTACCTGCAGCAACGCGGTGCGCACGCCGGTGCCGAGCTCGACCTTGCCGGTAAACACGGTGACCTTGCCGTCGGGCGCGATCTTGATCCACGCGTCGAGCAGCGGGTTGGTCTTGAGGCTGCCGGCCAGCGTTTCGGTGGCCTTGGCGACGTGGACGGCGGCGCCTTCGTCCGCGATCACGACTTCGGCGGCCGCGCGCGCGGCCGGCGCGAGGCTGAACGCGACGAAGAGCGCGCCGGAGACCATGAAGTGCCGGCGGCCTTCGTCGATGTCGTCGGGTGCGTTCATCAGATTCCCTTGCTGATCATGACCGGCGCGGCGGACGGTTCCGGCTCCGGCAGGCCCGCGACCTGGCGCACGGCGGCCAGGATCCGCATGTGGGTGCCGCAACGGCACAGGTTCGGTTCCATGTGGGTGCGCAGCTCGCGTTCGGTCGGTTTCGGGTTGCGTTCGAGCAGCGCCTGCGCGCGCATGATCATGCCCGCGATGCAGTAGCCGCACTGCGCCGCCTGGTGGTCGATGAACGCCTGTTGAAGCTTGCCCGGATGGTCGGCCGTGCCGAGGCTTTCGACGGTTCTGACGCGGCGCTCGCCGAGCGCGGCGACCGGAATCAGGCACGAGAACATCGGCTTGTCGTCGACGATCACGGTACATGCGCCGCATTGCCCGAGGCCGCAGCCGAATTTCGCGCCGTGCAGGTGCAGGTCGTTGCGCAGCGCGTACAGCAGCGGCGTCGACGGATCGATGTCGAGCGTGTGCCGCACGCCGTTCACGGTGAGGGCGATCATGGTGCGCGGTCCTCCTTTCTGAGCTTCGCGGCTAGGGTGTCGATGCCGCTCCATGCGGGGCGATCGGAATACGTCTCGCGCAGGTAGGCGGCGAGATCCGCGATCTGCGCGTCGTCGTACTGGTCGAGGTAGGACGGCATGTAGTTCAGCGTGTCCTCGCCATGCCAGCCGATGCCGTTGAACATCATCTGGATCGCGTTGCGCGGCGTGTCGGCATGGATGGCCGTGCTGAACGCGAGCGTCGGCCGCTCCCCGATCGACTGCATCGGCGAGACCGGCCCGTGACACTGCGCGCACGACGCCTGGAACAGTACGGCGCCGCGCTGCGCGGCCGGCGTCGTCGGGCCGTGTTCCGTGGCGGCCGTCGTTGCGGGACGCGCGGCGGCAGGCTTCTGGATGGACAGGATGTACGCGGCGATCGCCTCGACGTCTTCCGCCGGCACCGTCGCGAGATCGCGCGTGACCGGCAGCATCGGTCCGGCAGCCGCGCCGTGCTCGCTCGCGCGGCCGGTGCGCAAGTACGTGACCAGTTGCGCTTGCGTCCACGGCCGGGCCGCGTTGCCGAGCGTGTTGAGCGGCGGCGCGTCCCAGCCGTCGACGATGCCGCCGTCGAACGCCTTGCCGGCCTGTTCGCCGCCGATCGCGTTCAGCGGCGAATGGCAGGACGCGCAGTGCCCGAGGCCGTCGACGAGCATCTTGCCGCGATTCCATTGCGCGGATTGCGACGGATCGGGCTGGTACGCGCCCTCGCGCAGGAACAGCACGTTCCAGAACGCGACCAGCGGCCGGAAGTTGAGCGGGAAGATCAGGTCGTTCGCCGGCGTCTTCGTCTGCACCGGTTCGCGCGTCATCAGGTACGCGTATGCGGCCTCGATGTCCTGGTCGGACATCCGCGTGAAATGGATGTACGGAAACGCCGGGTAGAGCGGATGGCCGTCGCGGGCGATGCCGCTGCGCAGCGCCCGCGCGAACGCGGCCTGCGACCAGCGGCCGATGCCCGTGTCGGCATCCGGCGTGATGTTGGTCGCGTAGATCGTGCCGAACGGCGTCGCGAGCGGCAGGCCGCCGGCGAACGGCTTGCCGTCCTTCGCGGTGTGGCACACGACGCAGTCGCCGAGCGCGACGACGCGTGCGCCCGCGCGCACGAGCTGCGGATCGAAAGACGTGCGCGCGGGCGGATCGACCGGCGCGATCGACGGCCGGACCATGATGCCGATCGCGACCGCGAGACCGACGACCGCGACAACCGCCGCGCCGAACCAGAGTCTTTTGTGCTTCATGCGTACTCCGCGCGAACCGGTTCATCCGGCGTCATGCAATCGGCGTGGCACGGGAACGGACGCCGGCCAGGCCGGTTGCCCGCTGCGGCGCGCACCGGTGTGGCGTAGCGCGCGGGCCGGTGTGCGCGGCCTGGACAGCGCGTGCCGGCGGTGGATGTCGCAGCCGGGGCCGCCGGATGGCGATGCGGCATCGCCGATCGATCCGGCCATGCGAGGCCTGTCCGGCCGCAGCGATTCGCGGCGGCAATCATGTCGTCACTCCTGGGGTGGGGCGCGCGGGCCAGAGGCCGCGCGGCGATTGATGGAGGCAGTCTACGCTGGCGTCGGCGGCAATTCCTGAAGCCGCGCTGAATCGTTCTGAACGGTGACGGGCGGCGCACGCGCACACGCCGGCCGTGACTTGCGCGCGAGCGGCGCCAGCGCCGGCGCGAGCAGCACGAACGTGAAGTCGCCCACCTTCGACCCTGCCGGCGGCGACCACTTTCTTGCAGCCGTGCGCGGGTCGAATGATGCGCGTGGCAAAACAGGCCGGCGCAGCAATGGCCGCGCCGTGCGGCATCAACCGGGCAGGTTCCGTCGAAGAACGCGGCCGCCGATGCCACAAGGTCAGGATAACGAAGCAGAAAGGAAACACGGAACATCATGCAATGACCTCAGCGCGGCGAGCCGAGGCCGAACGATGCGGCGAGTTGCGGCCCTTTCTCGAGCAACGCGGTCACTTCCTCGCGCCGCCGCGCCGACCATTGCGCGAGCCGCTCGACGACATCGGACGCGTCGGCCGGTAGCGCTTGCGCGAGCGACACGGCATCGCCCGCCGCCTTCGATGTGCCGGATGCCGTGTGCGGGCGCACGGTGCAGGCCGCATCGCCGACCAGTGCGACGCGACCGTCGGCGAAGGCGGGGCTCAGCACGTCGAAGATCGCCTGATTGAATGGCGCGCGTGTCGCGAGCACCAGCTGCGACAGCGATGCCGGCAAGCGCTCTTGCGCCAGTTGCCGCAGCGACGCAACGGTCTCGTCGGCAAGCATGCCGGGGTGCACGGACGCATGATGGACGTTGCCGTTCCGGTCGGTCAGGTGGCGGCGCAGCGCGGCGCGATCGGCTTCGTTGCGATACCACAGCCAGTTGAAGCGGCGCGTGCCCGGCACGAGCGAGCCGTCGAGCGCCGGAATCAGGAACGCCATGAACAGTTCGCCCGGCGCCTTGTGAAGCGTCATGTTCTCGATCAGCGGCGCGATCGCGGCGGGCTCGAAGCCGGCTTCGTCGACGATGCCGCGCCACGCGAGGTAGCCGGCAAACGACGGCGCATGGCCGGGAAACAGGCGCGTGCGCAGGCTCGAGCCCGCGCCGTCGGCGGCGATCAGCACGTCCGCGCGGATGCGTTCGTCGCCCAGGTGCACGTCGACCCCGCCGGCATCCTGCTCGAAGCCGCTGACCGCGCGGCCATAGCGGATGCGTCCGCGCGGCAGCGTGTCGCACAGCGACCGGTAGACGGCGTCCCACGACGAGAACGGCAGCATTTCGGGTTCGTCCCGCGTGACGCTGCCGTCGCGCTCGATCCAGCGACGCCGACGCGTCGGCACGCTGATCATCTGCCGGCAATGACGGCCATGCTGTTCGAGAAACGCCATCATCCGGCGCAGCACGGCCACGCCGCCGCCCTGGCCGCGCAGCGGGGACGGCGAGCGCTCGTAGACCGTCACGTCGTGACCGATGCAATCGAGCGTCAGCGCGGTCGCGAGACCGGCGATCGACCCGCCGGCAATGACTATCTTCATTCTGCGTGGTTCCTTGTTGGAAAAGCGGCATGGCGGTCCGGCTGCGCGGCGTGCCGACGGCTCGCCGGATGATGGCATGTCGGCCGGCGGGCTGCGCCGATCGTGCAAGCGTCGTCGCGGGAGCGCGACATGGCGGCCCGATCGCGCTAGATCCGCAGCAGCTTCCCCGCATTGCCGCCGAGTATCAGCGCGCGCTGGTCCGCGCTCAGGTCGAGCCGGTCGAGAAAGCGGACCGGCTGTTCGTAACCCATGTCGAAGCAGTAGTCGCTGCCGAGCACGAGCCGGTCGATGCCGACGTTCGCGATCAGGAAGTCCAGCACCGGCCCGGAGTGGGACACCGTGTCGTAGCTGAAGCGCCGCAGATAGCTGCTGGGCTTCTGCGCGAGCCGGCGCGTTTCGGGGCGCACGGTCCAGCCCGCGTCGAGGCGCCCCGCGACGATCGGCAACGCGCCGCCGGCATGCGGCAGCGTGAAGTGCAGGTCCGGATGGCGATCGAGCACGCCACCGAGGATCAGGTGCGCGGCCGCGATCGCCGTGTCGAACGGATTGCCGAGCAGGTTGCTCAGATAGAAGTCACCGAGCCGTGCGCCGCCGACCGTTTGCTGCGGATGCAGGAACACCGGCAGGTTCAGTTGCGCGATGCGCGCGAAGACGGGTGCGAACAGCGGGTCGTCGAGATCGCGATTGTCGATGTTGGTGCCCATGTACACGCCGCGCACGCCCGGCAGCTGCGCGGCGCGCTCGAGTTCGTCGATCGCGTCGGTCGCGTTCAGCATCGGCAGCGTCGCGAGTACGACGAAGCGCGTCGGATGCCGCTCGTAGACGCGCGACGCGGCCGAGTTCCAGTCGCGCGCGAGCTTCGCATTGAACGGCCGGTCGGCCCAGTACGCCATCGGCACGCTGAGCGACAGCGCCTGGACGTCGACGCCGGACGCATCCATGTCCGTGAGCCGCGCATCGACGTCGATGAACTTCATCGGCAGCGGGCCGAGGCCGCCGGCGGGCGTGCGGAACGTGAACGACGCGTCGTCGCACGTGAACGACCCGCCGAAGCGCTTGCCTTCGCCGCCGACCAGATTGCAGAAGCTTTCCGGGTAGTAGTGCGCGTGGATGTCGATCGCGCGCGGCCGCTGCAGCGGCGCGGTGGCCGATGCGGCCGGCGTGCTCGCGGTTGCGGCAGCCGGTGCCGAACGGCCGGCCAAGGCCGTGCCGGCGAGCGCGGCGAACGTGCCGAGCAGGCGTCGCCGGGCCGGCGACGGGCAGCAGGTGCAGGTCAACGTGGGATGTCTCATGAGGATGTCGGCCCTTCGAATCGTGCGGCTCAGCCGCGTTGCGTGATGCCCGTTGTGGTGCCCATTTCGCACGCGACGAGCTGGGTGTCGAACTGCGCACGCTCGTGTCGCGCGCGGGCCGAGCGATCGGTGACGGAGAACAGGGCGACGCCGGCGAACGCCGCCGCCATCGAGAACAGTGCCGGGTATTCGTACGGATAGACCGCATGCGCATGACCGAGCACCGTCACCCACACGGTCGGGCTCAGCACCGTGAGCGTGACGGCGGTGGCGAGCCCGAGCAGGCCGCCGAGCACCGCGCCGCGCGTCGTGAGCCCGCGCCAGTAGATCGAGAGCAGCAGCACCGGAAAGTTCGAGCTCGCCGCGATCGAGAACGTGAGGCTGACGATGAACGCGATGTTCTGCTTCTCGAACGCGATGCCGAGCAGGATCGCGAGCACGCCGAGCACCACGGTCGTCGCGCGCGCCACGCGCATTTCCTCCTGGTCGGATGCGCGTCCGCGGCGCAGCACGTTCGCGTAGAGATCGTGCGAGATCGCCGACGAGCCCGCGAGCGTGAGTCCGGCGACCACGGCGAGGATGGTCGAGAACGCGACCGCGCAGATGAAGCCGAGGAACACGTTGCCGCCGACCGCGTGCGCGAGGTGGATCGCCACCATGTTCGCGCCGCCCGTCACGGCGCCGGACGCGTCGTGGTAGTGCGGGTCCGGCGCGACGAGCGCGATGGTGCCGAAGCCGATGATCACGATCAGCACGTAGCCGACGCCGACGATGCCGGTCGCATGGAGGATGCTCTTGCGGGCAGCCTTGACGTCGCCGACCGTGAAGAAGCGCATCAGGATGTGCGGCAGGCCCGCCGTGCCGAAGATCAGCGCGAGGCCGAGCGACACCGCCGAGACCGGATCGGAGACCAGGCCGCCGGGGCGCAGGATCGCCGCATGCTTCGGATGCACGCTGACTGCCTGCGCGAACAGTGCGTCGAGGCTGAATCCGAAACGGCCGAGCACCATGAACGCCATGAACGCCGCGCCGGCGAGCAGCAGCACGGCCTTGATGATCTGGATCCAGGTGGTCGCGAGCATCCCGCCGAAGAATACGTAGACGACCATCAGCACGCCGACGACGAGCACCGCGACCGTGTAGTCGAGACCGAACAGCAGCTCGACGAGCTTGCCCGCGCCGACCATCTGCGACACGAGATACAGCAGCACGATGACGATCGAGCTCGACGCCGCGAACGCGCGGATCGGCCGTTGCCGCAGGCGATAGGACACGACGTCGGCGAGCGTGTACTTGCCGAGGTTGCGCAGCGGCTCGGCGATCAGGAACAGGATGATCGGCCAGCTCGCGAGAAAGCCGACCGAATAGATCAGGCCGTCGTAGCCGCTCGTGAACACCAGCGCGGAAATGCCGAGCAGGGATGCCGCGGACATGTAGTCGCCGGCGATCGCCCAGCCGTTCTGGAACGCGGTGATCCGGCCGCCGGCCGCATAGTGGTCGGCCACGCTGTGGTTCTTGCGCGCGGCCCAGCGCGTGATGACGAGCGTCGATGCGACGAACAGCAGGAACATGCCGATCGCGACCGGGTTGTGCCCGTGTGCGATCGCCGCGGGGCCGGCCGCGAACGCCGGTGCCGTGCCGGCGGCGGCGATCGCGGCGAGAAGCAGGCGTTTCATGGCGTGTCTCCGTGACGAAGGGACGCGACGAGCGCGTCGTGGACCGAATTGGCCTGGAATACGTACAGCGCGACGAGCGCGAACGTGACGACGAACATGCCGAAGCCGACCGGGATGCCCCACGGCGTCGGCCGGCCCGGCACGATCGGCTGACCGAGCAGCGTCGGCGAAAACGCGAGCGTCAGGATGAACGCGAAATAGAGGGTGAGCATGACGACGGTCAGCGACCAGGCGAGCAGCCTTCTGCGCCTGACGAGCGCGCGAAAACGGGCGTCGCGCAGCAGCGGATGGGCGGGCTGCGCCGGCGAGTCATGCGCGGGCGCGGTGCCGGCGGTGGCTGGAAGCGGATGGTTCACGGTGTCTCCTCGATGGATCGAATGTCGCGGCCGGGCGTCGGGCGTCGCGCGTCTCGTGCGCGGCGCCCGCCCGTGCCCGGCTCGGAAATGCGGCTCAGAAATGCGGCTCAGAAATGCGGCGGCACCGCGGTTTCCCGCATCACGACTTCCGGCGTGCGATAGCGCTCGGCCATTTCGCGCTCGGTGTCGTTTTTCAGTTGCGCCTGCATGTACGCGCCGAGATGGCGCGCGTGCTGCACGATCGCGACGCCGAAGGCGGTGCGCGTCTCGCTGTATTCGCACAGCGCGTCGAGCGTGTCGGCGCGCGTGGCGAGCGACGCGACGAGCGCGAGCGCATCGCCGGCCGCCTTCGTGACGCCCATTCCGCAGTGCGGCCGCGCGACGAACGCGGCATCGCCGAGCAGCGCGATCCGGCCGAACGCCATGCGCGGCACTTCGAGGTCGTAGATCGGCTGGAACAGCGGCTGCGTCGCGCGTGCGACGACTTCCGCGAACTGCGGCGCGAGCAGCGCGTGGGCCGCGTCCTCGAGATCGGCGAGGACGTCGCGCCGGATCAGCGTCGGCGGAATGCCGCCGGCCCACAGCTTGCCGGTCTCGTCGGTCAGCAGGTTCGGCAGGTCGGTGTCTTCGCGCGTCGCGCGATACCAGACGAAGTTGTAGCGGCGCTCGCCGGGTTGCGTGCTGTTGCCCTGGCCGGCGACCGGGTAGCCGAGGATCTGTTCGTGCGGCGGCAAGCCGAACGCGAACTTGTCGAACAGGCTCGCGTGGGTCGCTTCCGACAGCGCGGCTTCGTCGACCAGCCCGCGCCATGCGACATAGCCCGCGTATTGCAACTGCGCGTCCGGCAGCAGCCGCTCGCGGATCGCGGAGCGGAACCCGTCGGCGGCAATGACGAGATCGGCATGCACGACCGAGCCGTCGGACAGCGTGATAGACGCGTGCTCCGGCCCGTCCGCGACGTCGGTCACGACGGCGCCCGCGTGATAGTGCTGATCGGGCAGCGCCGCACGCAGCACGTGGTACATCTTGCTCCACGCGGTGAGCGTCTGCGGCAAGCGCCGTTCCGATTCCACGGCGCCGTCCTGCGACAGCGTGATGCGCGACTCGACCTTGACGCCGATCGACGCGTCGATGCGCACGCCCGCGGCGAGCATCACGTCGAACAGTTCCGGATGCGTGACGATGCCGGCACCACGGCCCGACAGCGCCTCGGGCACCCGCTCGTAGACGTCCACGTCCCAGCCGTTGCGCAGCAGGAGGTTGGCTGCGAACAGCCCGCCCAGCGAGCCGCCGACGATGGCGGCCTTGCGTTTGCTTGCACTGATGTTGTTCATGTCAGTCTCCGGTGGATGCGCCAGCCGATGCGGCCGCGTCGGGAAGCGCGAGGCCCTCGACCTCGGCGGCAGGGAAGTTGAGTTCGATCGTCACGCCGGACGGATCCTCGATGAAGACCTGGTGCAGACCGAGGCTCGGCACCGTGCGGTCGCGCCACGGGATGTTCTCGGCGCGCAGCGTGCGCCACGTCGCCTCGACGCCGGTCGCGAGGAACGCGATGTGGTCGACGGTCCCGGTGCCGGCGGCCGGCAGCGGCTTGTCGCCGAGATAGGCGGCAAGGCCGTCCGGATTGGACGGATCGACGCCGATGATGTGGACGATGCCGTAGTCGGCTTCGTCGCCGCCCTTGTAGAGCCACGCGCCCGGAAAGTCGAACGGCGGACGATAGCCGCGTTTGAAGCCGAGCACGCGTTCATAGAACCGGCACGATTTCTCGAGATCGAGCGTGCGGATCGAGTAGTGCGCAAGTCTGGATACAGGCATGGGACACCTCGTGTTTATCAGTCGATAAGTTATCGTTCGATAAATTCTAGTGGAAAAGATCGGCAGGACAAAGCCGCGATCGAGCGGTGTTTACCCGCAGTGGAAATGGGTGCCGGATGCCGGCGCGCGATGCGCTACGACGCGATTTCGCCGGCCATGACTTCGTCCGCGTAGCACCATACCCAGCGCTCGCCCGGCTCGATCGAACGGGCGAGCGGATGGCCGGTTTCGTGGAAATGCCGGCTCGCGTGGCGATTCGGCGACGAGTCGCAACAACCGACTTGCCCGCAGCTCAGGCACAGGCGCAGATGCACCCACCGGCTGCCGGACTTCACGCATTCCTCGCAGGTGTGCTTGTCGGTGTTCAGGACGCGTGCTTCGCCGAGATGCGTGCAGGTCGTGGTCATCTTTCGCTCCGGTGCCGGCGCCGCAGGGTGCTCGCAGCGCGGCCGGCACGACGCTGCAAGCGGAGGTGGACGGGCTTCATTGTGGACGGCGCGCGGCGCGCGCCGACCTTAATTCTTGTTAACCGAGGTGGCGCGGAGGCGACGAGGACGTACAGTCGCCGGTGCGGCCGCCATGAAACGCGGCAGCGCGCTTACCGGGAGGGATTCATGACGCAGTCTCAGCATGTCAAGGTCATCGGCTTGCCGAACAGCAAGGAAGCCTACGCGATTCGCGATTTCCTGAAGCGCGGCGTGGTCGGGTACGCGTGGTGCGAACTGAGGTCCGACACCGACTGCATGCGCGAACTGGGCATCGCGCCGCTCGCCGACCTCCGGCTGCCGGCCGTGGTCTTCCCGGACGGCACGTGCCTCTACCAGCCGACGCTGCCGGAGATTGCCGCGAAGCTCGGCTGGGTCGCCCGGCCGCGCTTCGTCGAGTACGACGTGTCGATCTACGGTGCCGGCCCGGCGGGCCTGTCGGCTGCCGTCTACGCGGCATCGGAAGGGTTGCGGGCCGTCGTGATCGAGCGCGATGCGGTCGGCGGACAGGCGGGGACGAGTTCGCTGATCGAGAACTACATGGGATTCCCGGACGGCATACCGGGCGCCGAGCTGGCCGAGCGTGCGCGCCAGCAGGCGGTCAAGTTCGGCGTCGAGCTGCTGATGATGCGCGAGGGCGTGCATGCAACGTTCGTCGACGGCAAGATTCGCGTCGACCTGGCCGACGGCTCGATTCTGACCGCGCGCGCAAATATCTGCGCGACCGGCATCGAATACCGCAGCCTCGGTCTGCCGGACGAACAGCGCTTTCTCAACGCGGGCCTGTTCTATGGCGCGGGATCGAGCGAGGCGCCGATGTGCGAGGGCAAGCACGTGTTCATCGTCGGCGGCGGAAATTCGGCCGGGCAGGCGGTGATGAACTTCGCACGGCACGCGCGTGAAGTCACGATGATCGTGCGCGGCGCATCGCTCGCGGCAACGCTGTCGCGCTACCTGATCGACCGGATCGAGCGCATGCCGAACGTGACCGTCCGCTACGGCACGACCGTCGACGCGTTGCAGGGCGACGGCCGGCTCGAGGCGATCGTGCTGCGCACGGAAGACGGCGCGCGGGAAGTGCTGCCGGCCACGCACCTGTTCGTCTGCATCGGTGGTGCGCCGAACACCGAATGGGCGAGGGACACGAACATCATTCGGAACGAGAGCGGCTACCTGGTCACGGGCAGCGACCTCTACGACTGTCCTGCATTCGGGCGCGTGTGGCCGCTCGAGCGCCGGCCCTACTATCTCGAAACGAGCGTGCCGGGTTCGTTCGCGGCGGGCGACGTCCGGTCGGGCTCGGTCAAGCGGGTGGCGTCGGCGGTCGGCGAAGGGGCGATGGCCGTGACCTTCGTGCACCGGTTCCTGAGCGAGGACGCGCAGCGGCAGGGCGCAGCCTGAGCCGTGCGGCGCCGGCGCCGCGATGCGTTGGCCGCCGGTATCAGCCGCGCGTCGACACCGGCAGCCGGAACGTCATCACGGTACCGTGCCCGTCGCGTGGCGCGGCGTCGAGCGTGCCGCCATGCGCCTCGATGATCGAGCGGCAGATCGCGAGTCCCATTCCCATGCCGTGCGATTTCGTCGTGAAGAACGGATCGAAGATCCGGTTGGCGATGTCCGCAGCGATGCCGGCGCCGCGATCGGCGATGCGGACCACCGCATGGCCGTCGCTGACCTGCGACGCGATTTCGAGTTCGCGCTGCGTGACGAGTCCGTCCATTGCGTCGAGTGCATTGGTGACGAGGTTGAGGATCACCTGCTGGATCTGGGTGCGGTCGGCCATCGCGCAGATGCCGTCGCAGTGCAGTTCGGTGCGCAGCACCACCTGCTTCGCGTCGATTTCCGTCTCGGTGAGACGCAGCATGTCGCGAATCAGGTCGTCGATCGCGACCGGCGCCAGCGCGGGCGGCGTTTGGCGCGCGAGCGATCGCAACGCGCGGACGATGTCGGCCGCGCGCACGCCGGATGCACGGATGTCGTCCAGGCTCGCGAGCGCCTCGCCGAGATCGGGTTGCGGGCCGCGCAACCAGCGCATGCCCGCGCCGGCGCTCGACACGATGCTCGTCAGCGGCTGATTGATCTCGTGCGCGATCGATGCGGCGAGTTCGCCCATCACCGTCATGTGCGCGGTGCGCGCGAGCTCGGTGCGCGCGTGCCGCAGCGCGGCCTCGGTCTCGACCCGGCGCGCGTTCTCGTCGATCAGTTCCGCGTAGAGCCGCGCGGATTCGAGCGCGTTGGCGGCCTGCGGCGCGAGCACTTCCAGCATCGCGATGCGCCGCGGCGAGAACACGCCGTTGCTCAGTGCATTCTCGAGATAAAGCACGCCGACCAGCGCGCCCTGTTTCAACAGCGGCAGGCAGAACAGCGAGCGCGTCGGGTGCGCGCGCAGGCTGTCGACGTGATCGGGCACGCCGTCGCGCTGCGCATTCGCGAGCACGATCGGCTTGCGCGTGCGCGCGACGGTGTTCAGGATCGACAGCGGCACATCCTGTTCGGTGGGTTCGCTGCGGGCGATATCGACGATCACGTCGCTGCCCGCGATGCGCGCCACCGCCTCGATGGTCAGCCGGTCGTGCCGGGTGAGCAGCAGCAGGCCATGGCGCGCGCCGGCATACACGAGCATGTTGCGCATCAGCGTCTGGATCAGGCGCCCGAGCACGATTTCTTCGGATAACGAATGGGCGGCGCGCATCGCGAGCGCGAAATCGAGATCTTCGCGCGCGGGCGCGGCCGGGCCGCCCGGCGACGGATCCATCACGAGGAACGGATGCTGCGCTTCCATCGCCCGCGTCTTGCCGGTCGCGCCCCAGCGCCGGTAGCACGCATGGGCGAGCCGCAACTGATGACGGGCCTGGCCGCCGAGCCCGAGCGACGCGGCATGCTGCGCGGCCCGCTCGTGCGCGAGCGCCTGTTCGTGCACGAAGCCGTGTTCCGCCGCGAGGCTGGCCGACGTTTCGTACTGCTGCATCGCGACCACGTGCTCGCCGCGCACGCGCGCGAACTCGGCATCGATCAGCGCGAGCTTGTTGAGAAACGTTCCGGGATTTCGCTCGCTCCACACCGCGAAGCGGGCGCGCTGGGGCGCGAAGCGTTCGAGCATGCGTTCGGGCGGCGTTGCGCCGTCGTCGCATGCGATCCCGGCCAGCACGCTGAACAGGTGGAAATCGGCGAGCATGATGTGCGCGGGCGTCGACCATGCACTCGACGTAGCCGCATCGAGCGATGCGCGCGCCGTCGCGGCGTCGCCGAAGATGAAGGCCGCCTGGCCGGCGAGCACGTCGGTCCAGAACGCCAGGACCGACATCGGGGTCCGCGATGACGCACGGGCACGCCAGCTGCCGATCAGCCGGTCCTGGCCGAACTGCAGCGCATCGATGAATTCGGATTGTGTGGAGACGAGGTCGGTGATGTCGTCGTAGTGCGCGCCACGCGCGATCTCCAGCAGCGGGTCGATTTCGGCGCGGATCGCGGGCAGCGCCTCGCCCATCGACAACAGATCGCTGACGATGTGATTGCAGCTGTAGCACATCCATCGCAGCTCGGCGCTCGCATTGCCCGCGGCTTTCGCATCGCGTGCGCGTTCGAGTGCGTAGGACAGCGGCTGGGTCCAGACGCTCACCTGGTCGAGCGCGATCAGCGTGGCGGAGCGATAGCGCTCGAAGCCGTGGCGATCGACCAGCGCGAGCGCGACCCTGGCGAATTCGAAGCCGTCTTCATACGCGCCGTGGTGCTCCGCGATGCTCACGCCGTACCACGCGAGCCCCTGCACCGACGCGGCGGTGACGCCGTGGCGCAGCGTCAGCCGCACCATCGTCGCGAAATGCAGCAGCATCAACCCGCCGCTCGGATAGAACATCGCGGCTTCGAGCGCGGTCAGCAGTGCCATCGTGGCTTCCACGCGCGTATCAGTCATCACTGGCAGGTTGACCAGGTCGGCGATGGCGCGGCCGTCGAGCGCCGCGCGCACCGCATCGCAGGCCGCCGCGAGATCGGCCTCGACCGGCTCGGCGGGCAGTTCGACGCCGAGCAGCGCCAGCCCGGCCAGCGCGACGTCGATGGCTTGCCGGTAGTGCGCCTCCACCGTGAGCTGGGCGGCCTTCAGCCGATGCGCCTCGGCGCGGTCGGCGGGCGTGCGCGTATGTGCCATGAGCGTGTCGATCGCGTCGGACGCCTGTGCGGTTTCGCCGGTCGCGAGCAGCAGGCCGCTGCGCAGGATGCCGATCCGGCTGGCGAGGCCGTAGTGTTGCGACCAGGCATGCGGGCCGAGCAGCGATTGCGCCGACGCAAGAAACGACAACGCACGATCGCGCGCGGCGGCCGTGGCCGCGGCCTCCGCGGCGTCGGCGAGCGCACCCGCGTATGCGAGCGCGAGCGTGTCGTCGAGCGGCACGCCTTGCGCCAGTTCGATCTGGGCGGCGAGCGCCAGCAAGGAGTCCGGTGACGGCGGGTTCGCGCGCGCGAGCATCGCGGCGGCGATCCGGGCGTGGCGCAGCGCGCGCTCCGGGCGCCCCGTGAGTGCGTAGACGGCCTCGAGGATGCGGTCGTGAGCGAAGCGCCAGCGGTCGCCGGAGAGCGACACGAGACCCATCCGGCGCGCCGGGTCCAGCCAGAAGCGGAGTTCGGCCAGCGTTTTGTCGGCGGCCGCGCGCAACAGCGCTTCGTCGATGTCGATGCCGATACAGGCCATCAGCGCCAGCAGCGTTCTCGTTTCGTGCGGCAAGCGCTGCATCCGGACCGCGAGCAGGCTCACGACGTTCTCGGTCTCGTGGCGCGCCTCGATGTCGTCCGCATTCCATTGCCACGCTTGCCGCACCGGATCGTAGCCGAGCAGCTGCTCGTCGATCAGCGTGCGCAGCAGCTGCTGGATGTAGAACGGATTGCCGCCCGTCCTGCGATGAACGATGTCGCCGAGCCCGGACAAGCGGGCCGGCGCCTCGCCGAGCATGCCGGCGAGCATCCGCGTGACGTCGGGCGTATCGAGCGGTGCCAGCGTCAGCGACGCGACGCGGGCGCGATCGAGCTGCTCGCGCAGGTGCCGGAACGCCGGCGCGTCGTCATGCGGCGGCCCGCTCCGATAGCTGGCGACGATGCAGACATGGGCCGGCGGATCGAGCGCGATCGATGCGAGGAACGCGAGCGTCGCTTCGTCGGCCCACTGGATGTCGTCCAGTGTCATGACGAGCGGCTCGCCCGGCGCCGCGAACGCGCGGAATGCATTCACGACGATCTGGCACAGATGGAATTCGGGAATCGCATCGGTAGGGTCGAACGCGACGGGCTCGACGTCGAGCAGCCACCCGGTTTCCGGGAAGATCGCCGCAAGAAGACTGGCCTGCCGACCCACGCAGTCGCGCAGCCGCGCGGCGATCGCCGCGATTTCGTCGTCGCGCCTCGCCAGCGCACTGCCGAACAGCGTGCGCAGCGCCTGCAGCACGGGCGCATACGGCCGCGCGGGCTGGAACCGGTCGACCGTGGCCGACGCGAACCAGGCGGTGCGCGACGCGGCGCGCGCATGACGCACGAAGTGTTCGGCGAGCGCGGTCTTGCCGACGCCGGCCGGTCCGCCGACCAGCACGAGGGCCGACTCGCCGGTGCGCGTGACGCTCTCCAGGATCCCCTCGAGCAGATGAATTTCCACGTCTCGGCCGACCGGCAGGTCGAGCGTGTGCAGACCGGCGAACGGATCGCAGCCGCCGAGCGCGAAGGGCTCGACGCGCCCCGCGGCGAGCCAGTCGTGCAGGATCCGTTCGAGATCGTGCTGCACCGCTTCACAGGACGGGTAGCGATCGGCGGGTTCCTTGGCGATCAGCTTCAGGATCAGATCGTTCAGGATGGCGGGCACGTCGCCGCGAAACGCCGCGGGCGGCGACGGTTTGATCGCGACGTGCGCGTGGACCCAGTCGGACGTCGACGCGGCCTTGTAAGGCATCGCGCCCGTCAGCAGGCGGAACAGCGTGATGCCGAACGCGTACAGGTCGGCGCGCTCGTCGACGCACGCGCCTGCCGAGACTTCCGGCGCGGCGTACGCGGCGAAATCCGTGCGCATCGTGCGGTCCGCCGCCTGTTTCGTCGCGCGCTCCCGGGCATGGGCGAACGAGCGGAGCATGACGGTGCCGTCCGCTGCGATGACGAAACTGGCCGGCTGGAGATCGCCGTGCAGCCAGCCGCGCCGATGCAGTTCCCCGAGCGTGCGGGCGGCGCCGATCGCCGTTTCGAGAAAGGCGTCGAGCGGCAGCCGGACGTCGGTCAGCGTGTCGAACGCACGCACGTCCAGGCGCGGATGAACGAGCACCGGGCCGTCGGCCGCGCGGATCAGCGCCACCGGCAAGAGCGCCCAGGCCGGGTCCAGGATCCCGTTCAACGCATGTTCCTGCTCGAACTGCCGGCAGCGCTGGTCGAATTCCCAGCCGGTCTGGCACGCCGGCCACACGCGCCCCGTCGCGCGGTCGGTCAGGTCGAAGGTCAGGACGTCGCCCGAGCGCACCACGTTCGACAGGCGGGCACGCGCGAGCCATTCGGCATCCATTCGGTTCGTGTCGTCCGGGTTACGCAAGGGCTGATTCACGGTGGGGCGGCGGGCTGGGTGGAGGAGGTGGAAGCGGCTCGCGATGCGGGATCGGCCGGGCTCGGTCGCGCGCGTTCGGGCCGCGACCCGTGCATTGTCCGACAGCCCGCGGGATTTTGCAGTACCCGCCGCGCCCTTGAGCCCGGGCGGCCGGCCGGGGCCGGACTTAAACCTATGGATAATATTCGCGGCGCCGGTTGCGACCTACGATACGGTCACGCCTTCCGGCATGCATCGGCATGGCCGGACGGGCAACCCAGGAGCGCGTCGCCTCGCGAGGCGGCGCGAGGTGGCAGGCAGCATAAGCGAGTGCGGATCATGTACACGTTCGGACGGGTGACGGTTTCCCTTGAATGCCGCGAAGTCTGTGTCGACGGGCAGCCCCGGTATATCGGCGCCCGGGCGTTCGAGATCCTCGAACTGCTGGTGAAGGCGGCCGGCCGGCTCGTGTCGAAGGACGAGATCATGCAGGCCGTGTGGCCGAACACGATCGTGGTCGAGAACAACATCCAGGTCCACGTCTCGACGCTGCGCAAGCTGTTCGGCGGCAAGCACGGGTGGATCCGGACCGAATCGGGCCGCGGCTACCGGCTCGCGCCGCCGGCCGACCATGCGCACGGCGATCGCCCGCCGCTCGCGTTCGACTCGGCAGGCAATGTCCGCGCGAGTGCTACGCCGCGCAAATGTCCGATGATTGGCCGGGAGCAGGAAGCGGCCGAGCTGCACGGGCTGCTCGATCGCGAGGCGCTCGTCACGCTGGTCGGTCCCGGCGGCGTCGGCAAGACGCATCTGGCGCTGGAAGTCGCGACGGCCTGGTCGATGGCGCACGCGATCGAGATGGTCCGGGTCGACCTGGCCGGCCTGCGGGCCGACGCGACCTTGGCGTGCGCGGTGCTGGACGCGTTCGACCTGCCGGGCGGCCCGGGCGCGGGTCCCGCCGACGTCGTCCGGGCGATCGGCGAGCAGCGCGTCGTGCTCGTGTTCGACAACGCCGAGCAGTACGTCGACGAACTGGCCGACCTGAGCGAAGCGATCGCGGACGCGAACCCTGGCGCGATACTCGTCGTGACGAGCCGGGAGCCGTTGCGGGTGGCGGGCGAGCGGGTCTATCGCGTCGGGCCGCTGTCGTTGCCGCCGGCCGGCGCGAACGCCGACGACATCGTCGCCAGCGGCGCGGTCCGGATGTTCCTGGCGCGCGCGCGCGCGATGGGTACGGATCTTCCGGCGGACGCGAAGACGCTCGACGCGATCGCAACCCTCTGCCGCCGCCTGAGCGGCCTGCCGCTCGCGCTCGAGCTCGGCGCGGCCCGTGTCGCGTCGCTCGGCATCCAGGGGCTGGCGGCGGATCTCGACAAGTCGGTGCTGTCGCTGTCCGGCGGCCTGCGCACGGCGCACCCGCGCCAGCAGACACTCAGGGCCACCATCGAGTGGAGCTATCGGCTGCTCGACGACATGGAGCGCACCGTGCTGTGCCGTCTCGCGGTGTTTCCGGATGCGTTCCGGCTCGACGCGGCCTGCGCGCTGGCCGCCTGCAACGAACTGGGTGCGGACGAGGTGCTGGACTGTCTCGTCAGCCTGGCGTCGAAATCGCTGCTGGTCGTTCATTCGGTCGGACTGTCGAAGCGCTACTCGCTGCTCGAGGTCGTGCGCGCGTATGCGCTCGAGAAACTGGCGGAATCGGGCGAAGCCGGGCGTCTCCACGCGCGCCGCGCGTCGTTTGCGGCCGACCCGCACGCGGACGCGCTGCAGCCGGCGCCGGCCGTGCCGGTCGCCGGATCGTGGGCGTGACAGCCGGGCTGCGCGGACCTGGCGCGCAGCGGCGGCGCCTGTCGATGCGGCATGAACCGCACGGCGCTCACCTCGATTGACACCATTTAGGTTTTTATTTCATGGCCCTTGTTTGCATCATCGATGACGATGCGTCGGTCCGAAAGAGTCTTGCCAGCCTGCTGAAATCGGCGGGCCATACCGCATTGCCGTTCGCGTCGGGCGAGGAATTTCTCGCGACCGGCCCGCTGGACGACGCGGCGTGCGTGCTGCTCGACCTGAAGATGAAAGGGATGGGCGGTCTCGACGTCCAGCGCCTGCTGGTGCGGCGCAACGCGGCGCTGCCGGTCATCCTGATGTCGGCGCACGGCGACGACGAGTCGGTCCGCCGTGCGCTCGCGCAAGGCGCGGTCGCGTTCCTGCGCAAGCCGTTTCCATCGGACGACCTGCTCGACCTGATCGATCAGGTCGCATCCGGCACACCGCCCGCGTGAGTGGCGCGTCCGCCGTCATGCCGCGCGCGCCAGCGTGTCCGCCCGGACTTTTCTCGGTTTATCATTCGATAATGAAGCGGATGCCTACACGAGGAATGCGATGGCGAGCACGCCGGATATGACTTCGAACCGTCACCAGGGCGCGGGCGATCCCGCGCCGATCGTCTATGTGGTCGACGACGACGAAACGCTGCGGCGCGCGCTGAGCGCACTGTTGCGTTCGGCCGGGTTTCGCGTCGAGACGTTCGCGTCGTCGCGCGCGTTCCTCGCATTCGAGCGGCCCGACGTGCCGAGCTGCCTGATCCTCGACGTGCGCCTGGCCGACGAGAGCGGGCTCGCCGTCCAGGAGGAAGCGGTGCGCGCGGGCATGAACGTGCCGATCCTGTTCATGACGGGTTACGGCGACGTGGCCACCACCGTCAAGGCCATGAAGGGCGGCGCGCTCGATTTCCTGACGAAACCGTTCGACGACGACACGATGCTCGATGCCGTCGGCCGCGCGCTGGCCCGCGACGGCGAACGCCTCGCGCGCGAGCGTGCGCTGGATGCGGTGCGGCAGGCCTATGCATCGTTGACGCCGCGCGAACGGGAAGTGATGAGCCAGGTGATCGCGGGCCTGATGAACAAGCAGATCGCGGCGAATCTCGGGCTGCAGGAAATCACGGTGAAGGTGCATCGTGCGCAGGTGATGAAGAAGATGCAGGTCCGCACGCTGCCGGATCTCGTGCGCCAGGCCGAAGCGCTCGGCGTGCGCCCGGCGGGGGCGGGTGGCAGAGCGGGTGACTGAGCGGGTGACCGTGCAACAACGAAAAAAACGTTAGGAAAGCTTAAGAGCGGCATGAAAGCGTCTGACGCCCGTCCGGCGAACGCGCGGCGCGCGTTCGTGCAGCGTCACAAGCGTCCGGCGCGACGTGCGTCGCCGGCCGACGCCGACGCCGACGCCGGCGGCGTCCATCCGCCGCCCAGTGCGCGCACCAGGCCGATCGTCGCGATCGCGAGCGACTGCCGGCTGTGAATCAGCTGGCGTTGCGCGCTCAGTGCATCGCGGTCCGCGTCGATCACCTCGAGATAGCTGACGTAGCCGTGCGCATAACGGCTCAGCGACAACCGCGCGGCCGCCTCGGTCGCGTGCGCCGCGCTGTCGTAGCGCGCGATCCGCTCCTTCTGCGCGGCGATGTCGTTGAGCGCGTCCTGAACCTCGCGCAGCGCGCCGAGCGCGGTCGCGCGATAGTTCGCGTCGGCGAGGTCCGCGCCGGCCGTCGCGGCGGCCACCGCGGCGTCGCGCTTGCCGCCGTCGAACAGCGTTTCGGCGACGCTCGCGCCGAGCCCCCACAGCGAACTGTTGCGATCGAGAAACGTGCCGAGATCGCGGCTCGCGAAACCACCCTGCGCGGTCAGCGTCAACGTCGGCAGCCATGCGGTGCGGGCGACGCCGATCTCGAGCGACGCCGCGTCGGCACGGCGCGCGGCCGCGTAGACGTCGGGCCGTTGCGCGAGCAGCGCGGACGGCAGCCCGGGCGGCACGTCCGGCACGCGCACGAGCGATGCGGTGGGCGCGACGGCGAATGTGGTCGGCGACACGCCGGTCAGCACGGCGAGCGCGTCGACGAGGTTCTCGCGCAGCCGGCGGCTGTCCGCGAGATCGGCGCGTGCCGTATCGAGATCGGCCGACGCGCGCAGCGCGTCGAGATCGCTCGCCGCGCCGGCCCGCACGCGCGCGGCGATCACGTCGAGCGCGGTGCGGCGCAGGTCGATCGCGCGCGCGAGCGTCGCGAGATCCTGTTCGACGAAATGGAGCGTCAGGTAGTCGGCCGCGACGTCGGTCGCCACGCGCAGGCGCACCGCCGCGCGATCCGCGTCGGCCTGCAGCACGTTCTGCCGGCCGATCTCGGCGTCGCCGCGCAGGCGGCCCCACAGATCGACTTCGTAGCTCGCGGTGAACGGCACCGACCAGTTGTGCATCGTGCGTTTCGGCAATGCGTTGTCGACCGTGCCCGACACGCGCGAGCGGCTGAACGACGGCGCGACACCGACGGTGGGCGCCAGCGCGGCTTCGCGCACGCCGAGCAGCGCCTGCGCCTGGTCGACGCGCGCCGCGGCGGCGCGAAGGTCGGGATTGCCGGCGAGCGCGGCGTCGACGAGCGTGACGAGCGGCGGCGCGCCGAACCATGAGGGCCACTCGGCGAGCGGCGCGGCGGGTGGGTTCGCCGCATCCGCATGGCGGAACGGGGCCGGTCCGACCGCTACGGGCGCAAGCGGCCGCGGCGCGATCGTGCATGCGCTCAGCAGGCAGGCCGCGAACACGGCGGCGAACGGGGCGGCGATGCGGATCATGGCTGCGCGCGCTCGGGTTGCAGCGTGACGACGACCGACAGGCCGGGCCGGATGCGCGGCTCGGTCACTGCCTGCCCGTCGAGCAGGATCTTCACGGGCACCCGCTGCGTGACCTTCGTGAAGTTGCCGGTCGCGTTGTCGGGCGGCAGCAGCGAAAACTGCCCGCCGGTCGCGGGCGACAGGCTGTCGACGTGGCCGCTGAAGGTCCGCTCCGGCAGCGCGTCGAAGCGCAATTGCACGGCGTCGCCGGTGCGCACGTGCCGCAGTTGGGTTTCGCGGAAGTTCGCGACCACCCACGGGTGCGGCTCGACGAGCGTGAGCAGCGCCTGGCCGGGCGCGACGTGCTCGCCGGTCTCGACGGTCTTCTTGCCGACATAACCGTCAGACGGCGCGACGACGGTCGTGTATTGCAACTGGAGTTCCGCGTCGCGCAATTCGGCGTCGTTCTGGTTCGACACGGCGGCCGCTGCCTGCCACGCGGCCTGCGCGCTGCGCCATTGCGCGTCGGCCGCGTCGATGCGCGCGCGGGCGGACTTGCGGGCCGCGTTGGCCGCATCGAATTCCTGTTGCGACAGCCCGCGCGGTGTTTCGCGGGTCAGCTCGCGGGCCCGCGCGTAATCGAGCTCGGCCTTCTCGGCATCCGCATGCGCCGACACGCGCGTCGCGTCGGCCTGCTCGACCAGCGCCTTCGCGCGGCTCGCATCGGCGTGGGCCTGCGCGACGCGCGCCCGCTGCAGCGCGACGCGCACGTCGAAATCGCGCGGGTCGAGCCGCACGAGCGGCTCGCCCGCATGCACGAACCGGTTGTCGTCCACCAGCACGCGCTCGACCGTGCCGGCCACGCGCGGCGAGATCACGTGCAGATGGCCGGTCACGTACGCGTCGTCGGTGCCGCGCTCGTGCGCATCGTATTCGTAGACCAGCAGCGCGACGAGCAGCAGCGCGCCGGCGGCGATCAGCACGACCGGCCACTTGCGCGAACGCGCGGTGGGAACGGACGGCGAGTCCGGCGGGTTCGGGGTCATGGTCGGGATACTCCATCGTACGGACGACTTTCTTCGTATCGCGCTATGCTTGCGCGAGCCTCATATGCGGGAGCCGCTCGACGATGAACACCACGTTCGCCCCCGGTGGCGCGACACCGGGGCCGGCCGCCGCGCCGGCCGCCGACATACCGACGTTTCGCTCGATCGCCGCGATCGCGTCCGTGCTTCTCGGCGCGATCATCGCGACGCTGACGTCGCGCATCACGTCGCTCGGGCTCGCCGACGTGCGCGGCGCGCTCGGCGTCGGGTTCGACGAAGGCGCGTGGATCAACACGGCGTTCACCGCGTCGCAGATGTTCGTCGGCCCGCTCGCGATCGCGGCGGCCTTCGTGTTCGGCACGCGCCGCGTGCTGCTGGCGGGCGCCTCGGTGTTTCTCGTCGTCGAAACCGTGCTGCCGCTGTGCACGAACTTCGGCACCTTCATCGCGTTCCAGAGCCTCGCCGGCTTCGCGTCCGGCGTGTTCGTGCCGCTGACCGTCGGGTTCGTCGTCCGCACGCTGCCGCCGCGGCTGATCCCGTTCGGCATCGCCGCGTATGCGATGAACCTCGAGATGTCGCTGAACCTGTCCGCGACGCTCGAAGGCTGGTACAGCGAACACCTGAGCTGGCGCTGGCTGTTCTGGCAGAACGCGCTGCTGACGGTGCCGTTCATCGTCTGCCTGCTGCTGTCGCTGTCGAACGAGCCGGTCAAGCGCTTCACATCCGGCCTCGACGCGCGCGGCATGCTGCTCGGCGCCGGCGGGTTCGCGTGCCTGTGCATCGCGCTCGACCAGGGCGAACGGCTGTTCTGGTTCCAGTCGCCGCTGATCGTCGCGCTGCTGTGCATCGGCATCCTGATGATTGCCGCATTCCTGATCCACGAACTCACGTCCCGGCAGGCCGGGCTCGATCTCGGCTACCTCGCGCTGCCCAACGTCGCGCTGCTGATCCTGCTCGTCGGTCTCGTGCGCTTCACCGTGCTCAACACGAGCTTCATTCCGTCGGTGTTTCTCGCGAGCACCTACGGGCTTCGCCCGCTGCAGATCGGCGATACGCTGCGCTGGATCGCGATTCCGCAACTGCTGTTCGCGCCGTGCGTCGCGTGGCTGCTGCAGCGCGTCGATCCGCGCCGGCTGATCGTGGCCGGTTTCCTGATGGTGGCGGTCGCGTTCGCGCTCGGCGCGCGTCTCACGCCCGCGTGGGCCGAGCCGGACTTCATCCCGTCGCAACTGCTCCAGGCGCTGGGGCAGACGATGGCGCTCACGTCGGTCATCTTCTTCTTCGGCAAGCATGTGACGGCCGAGCACGCGCTGACGTTCGGCGCCGTCGTGCAGACGACGCGCCTGCTGAGCGGGCAACTCGGCACGACGTCGATCGCGGTGATCCAGCGCATCATGGAGGCTACCCATTCGAATCTCGTCGGTCTGCATGTCACGCTGTCTGATCCGCAAACGCTCGCGCGGCTGCGGGCTGGCACGGCGTCGCTCGTGTCGCACGGCGCCACCTTCGCCACGGGCGATCAGGCGACCTATGCGCTGCTCGACCGGGCGGTCCGGGTCCAGGCGACCACGCTCGCGCTCGCGGACAATTTCCGGGTCGCGATGGCGTTCGCCGTCGCGGGGGTGTTGATCGGCATCCTGCTCAGGCCGGCGCGCGCGCCATCGCCATGAGCCCCCGGCATCGCGCAGCGACGATCTTAGCGATCGCGCTCGCCGCGACGGAATGGCGCCGGGCTGAAAATTCCTGAATCTTCCTGAACGGCGCGCCGGCGCCAGGGCCGCGCGCGCCGTGCCGCAGCGCTTACGCCTTCAGGAACGCGAGCAGTTCGGCATTGATCAGGTCGGCATTGACGACGCACATCCCGTGCGCGCCGCCGGGGATCACCTTCAGCTGCGCGTGCTTCACGATCTTCGCGGACAGGCGCGCCGAATCGTCGATCGGCACGATCTGGTCGTCGTCGCCGTGCAGGATCAGCGTCGGCACGTCGATCTTCTTCAGGTCCTCGGTGTAGTCGACCTCGGAGAATTCCCTGACGCACTGGTACTGGCCGTACACGCCGCCCATCATGCCCTGCGCCCAGAACGCGTCGATCGTGCCTTGCGACACCTTGACGTTCGGCCGGTTGAAGCCGAAGAACGGCACCGCGAGATCCTTGTAGAACTGCGAACGGTTCTCGGCGACGTTCTTGCGGATGCCGTCGAACACGTCCATCGGCAGGCCGCCAGGATTCGACGCCGATTTCACCATCTGCGGCGGCACCGCGCCGATCAGCACGGCCTTCGCCACGCGCTTCGTGCCGTGCCGGCCGATGTAGTGCGCGACTTCGCCGCCGCCGGTGGAATGGCCGACGAGCGTGGCCTCGCGCAGGTCGAGCGCATTCATCAGCGCAGCCAGGTCGTCGGCATACGTGTCCATGTCGTTGCCCTGCGACGGCTGGCTCGAGCGGCCGTGACCGCGCCGGTCGTGCGCGATCACGCGGTAGCCGTGCTGCACGAGGAACAGCATCTGCGCGTCCCACGCATCGGCGCACAGCGGCCAGCCGTGCGAGAACACGACCGGACGGCCGCTGCCCCAGTCCTTGAAGTAAATCTGCGTACCGTCTTTGGTGGTGATCGTGTTCATCGCATGGGCTCCTTGATGGGCGGAAGCGGCGTGTTTGGGGGCGGCGGCGGCAGCGGCCGGCAGCGCGGCGGCGGCAACGGCGGTCGCGCCGGCCAGCAGCATGTCTCGGCGGCGCGCCGAGGGAATGGCGTCGTGATCTGCGGGACGCATGAGGACTCCTTGAACGTGCGGTGCAATGGTGCCGCGTTGGATTTGAAGGGTTTCGGATCTGCCCGCGAGCGGCGCTCGCGCGGGCAGCCGGCGCGTTCGCGTTCGCGCGCCGGCAGGCACGCAAGGGCACGAACGAACGCCGACAGGAGGCTATCCCGCGACCGCGCGGCGCGTACTGAAATCGTGCTGAATTGTCGTGAACGCGGCCGCCGCGCGCCGCGCGAGCGCGCCCGCCAGAAAAATTAAGCCCGGCGTAAAGACTCTTCAGCGGCGGCCCGTTATCGTCGGCATCAGGTCATCCCGTCGCGGGTCTTGCCGGTTCGCGGCGGCGGATGACGCATCGCGATGCGTGCGGGTGCGAGACATCCGGCCCGTCGCCACTTGCCCGGATACGCCGCCATGGACGCCTTCAATCGCTGGGAACACGTGATGACGCTGCTCGACCCGTCGGCAGCCGCGCGCCGCCACGCGCCGCCGCCACTTCGCGACCCGGACGCCGCGTGCCGTCGCCATCGCGACGAAGTGCCGGCCGCGTCGAGCGACGGCATGCGCCGCCGGTGCGCGATCGTCGCGGCCGAGCGGCAGACCGATTCGTCGGTCCTGATATCGTGGAGCGATCCCACGCGCTTTCGCTACGACGAGCAGCGCTGGATCAGCGCCAAGTCGCGCGGCCTCGGACGCTGCGCGCTGACCGGCATCACGATCCGTGCCGGCGATGCGATCTACAAGCCGCAATGGCGCGGCGCGAAGCGCCCGGCGAACTATCGGGACGTGATCCTCACGTCCGAGCTGAACCGCTTCATCGCCAGGCTGTCGCGGTCATGACGCGGCACCCCGCGCGCCGTCCGTCGGCACCGGCCGGCGGCCGCCTGATCACCACCGAGGAATCCGCATGAGCACGTTCACGACACGCGACGGCGTTTCGATTCACTACAAGGACTGGGGCGCCGGCCGCCCGGTCGTGTTCATTCACGGCTGGCCGCTGAATGCGGACATGTGGGACGTCCAGATGCATCATCTCGCGTCGCACGGCATGCGCTGCATCGCCTACGACCGGCGCGGCTTCGGCCGCTCCGGCCAGCCGTGGACGGGTTACGACTACGACACGCTGGCCGACGATCTCGCGACGCTGATCGAGACGCTCGGGCTGCGCGACGTGACGCTCGTCGGCTTTTCGATGGGCGGCGGCGAGGTGGCGCGCTACATCGGCCGGCACGGTACGCGGCACATCGCGAAAGCCGTGCTGATCGGCGCGGTGACGCCGCTGGTCGCGCGCCGCGACGATCATCCCGACGGTGTCGACGTTGCCGTGTTCGACGGCATTCGCTCGGGCATCGTCGCGGATCGCGCGGCGTTCCTCGAAAACTTCTGGCCGCTGTTCACCGGTTCGAACCGGCCCGCGTCGACGATCTCGCGCGCGGCGCTCGACTGGACCACGTTCATGGCGTTGCAGGCCGGGTTGAAGGGCACGCTCGATTGCGTCGGGGCGTTTTCCGAAACCGATTTCAGGGCGGATCTCGACCGGTTCGACGTGCCGACGCTCGTGATTCACGGCGACGACGACCAGACGGTGCCGCTCGCGCTGACGGGCGCCGCGACCGCGAAGCGCGTGCCGCGCGCGACGCTGAGCGTCTACGAGGGCGGGCCGCACGCGCTGTATCTGACGCACGCGCAACGCCTGAACGACGAACTGCTGGCGTTCGTCCGCGCGTGATGCGGCGGCGGAGCGACGCGGCGCGGCGAACACGGCCGGCCGCTCGCACTCACTCCGCCCATTTCGACCCGAGCACCAGGCCGCAGAAATTCGTCCGACGATAGTCCGGGTCGCAGCGCTCGAGCACGTCGGCGACGACGTTGCCGAACGCGATTTCGGGGCGATGCGCGGTGCCCGCGGCGTATGCCTCGAGGAACGGCGCCTTGAAGCGTGGGCTCCGCCCGAGGCCACGCCTGCACGATCTCGTCGCGTTTTGGCGTGTTTTGGCGCGGCCCACCTCGTCGAAACGCAGCACAAAGAGATCCGCTTCGACCCCGCGCCGAGTAATGCCGTCGGTGGTGTCATGTACGGATGAATGCCGACAGCCGCGTGCAGCGCAATCGCGCGCCATACCGCGGCCCCGTCTTCGGCGGCGACGCCGTGTCCGCCGGGAAAGAGAAACGCGTGCGTGACGTTCGCGCCGTCGCTTTCGTCGCGCCGGCGCCTGTGCCGCTGGCCTTCCGTCGGCCCGATGCGATGGAACAACGCGGCGGCGTACAGCAATTCGGCATCGAATGCGATGCCGCGGCGCATACCGATGATCGATGCAAATGCGAACACGCGCATCGCATGCAGGAACAAAAGTTTTTTCCCGCAACCTCGGCGCAATTCATTCAAATCGCCACGGCAAGTGATTCGTGCAAAAGCAAATCAGGAATGGCGGCGCTTTTATCACACCAAACGGGTTCATTGGTGAATCGCTGTTTCGCCTGTTGCCGGCGCCGGAAGCCGTGATGCGCGGCGCCGGACGAGGTGCAGCGCGAATACCGGCCTGCGGCGGCCATTCGCGGTTGTCGTCGATTCAAAAAATTTGCTCTTTGGCTTCTAATAATTTGAATCAATGGATGCTTAAAATGCCGTAGCATCTGCATCACCGGTGTCATTTCCGACAGGGCATCGATGAATGGAAAGCGATTAAGAATTCAAATGATCCGGATTGGAACACTTCACGTTTTCCTCGACAGGCGTGAAATTCGCTCGAACGGCAAACTGCTGCGAATCGGCAGTCGCGCATTCGAAATTCTCGAACTCCTGATTCGGGCGAACGGTGCGTTGGTATCGAAAGACGAGATCATGCAGCGCGTGTGGCCGCACACGGTCGTGGAGGAAAACAACCTGCAGGTGCATGTCGCCGCGTTGCGCAAGGCGCTCGCCGACAACCGGAACCTGATCATCACGGTGCCGGGGCGCGGCTACCGGCTGGTCGGCGGGCAAGCGCAGGCACAGGCGCCGGCCGCGGCGCCCGTGCGTCCCGCGACATCGCGGCTGGCGCCCGCGCCGACCGCACTCATCGGCCGCGAGCAGACGGTCGCGGACGTCCTCGCGGCGCTCGACACCGCGCGCGTCGTGACGCTGGTCGGTGCGGGCGGCATCGGCAAGACGCGGGTGGCGCTCGAAGCGGCCATGCGGGCCGAAGCGCGCTTTCCGGATGGCGCCGCGTTCGTATCGCTGGCCACGGTGGCGTGCCCGCACTTCGTGCCCGACGCGCTGGCCGGCGCGTTCGGCCTCGTGCACCCGGCCGGGTCGCTGACGCTCGAAGCGGTGCTCGCCAGCGTCGCGCATCGGCGGATGTTGCTCGTGCTCGACAATTGCGAACACCTGCTCGATGCCGCCGCGCGGATCGCGACCGCGCTCACCGAGTCGGATGCCGGTTTGTGCGTCCTGGCGACCAGCCGCGAGGCGCTGCGGATCCAGGGCGAGCGGCTGTGTCCGGTTCCGCCGCTCGAGGTACCCGCCGAGGGCGCGGACGAACGCGAGACCGCGGGCGCGAGCGCGGTGCAGCTGTTCTCGGCGCGCGCCCGCGCCGCCGACCCGCGCTTTCCGCTCGACGAACGCTGCCTGGCGCTGATGGCGTCGGTCTGCCGGCGTCTCGATGGGCTGCCGCTCGCGATCGAGCTGGCCGCGGCCCGCGCAGCCGTGCTCGGCATCGACGTGCTGGCCGCGCATCTCGACGACCATTTCCGGCTGCTGACCGGCGGCTTTCGCACGGCGTTGCCGCGTCACCAGACGCTGCAGGCGATGTACGACTGGAGCTATCGCCTGCTCGACGACGCGGAGCGCCTGCTGCTGCGCTGGCTCGGCGTGTTCCGCGACAGCTTCTCGATCGACGCGGTGCGCGACATCGTCGGAACGAAGGGGCTCGTCGACACGGCGCTGCTCGACGCGATCGCGGGCCTTGTGTCGAAATCGCTGCTGAGCCTCGAGAGCGCGCATGGCGCGCCGCGCTACCGGCTGTTGACGACGACGCGCGCGTACGCGCTGCAGCAGCTCGAGACCAACGGCGAATGCGCGGCCGCGGCGCTCGCGCACGCGCGCTACTTCCTGGCGCTGTTCCGGCGTGCGCCCGGTAGCGACGACGGGCAGCTCGCCGAATCGCGGCTCGACGTGATCCGGCGCGAACTCGGCAATCTACGCGCGGCGCTCGACTGGGCGTTTTCACCGAACGGCGACGCGCGGGTCGGCATCGCGCTGGCCGCGGTCGCGGTGCCCTGCCTGTTCGACCTGTCGCTCGTGGACGAGTGTCGCGAACGGGCGCGCGCGGCGCTCGACGCGATGCGCGATCTCGACGACACGCCCGCGTGCGCCGACGCGCGCGTGCGGCTGCTGGCCGCGTATGCGGCCGCGCTCGCGCACACGTCGGGGCCGACGCAGATCGCGCACGACGCATGGTCGGCGGTGCACGCGCTCGGATTCGAGGCGGGCGAGGCCGAACTGCCGCCGCGCGACGCGTAGCGCGGCGCGCCGACCGCGCATTCAGAACATTTCAGGCCGAACACAGGACCTGGCCGGCCGGCGCGTCTACATTGCATGCGCGGGGACTGTCCGCTCATCGCTGTCGCGACGCCACCGACTGCCGGCGCAGGGTCCCCGCCCGTCGCGAAGCACGCCCTCAGCCCATTCCAGCATGCCGAACCTGTCCGTCACGGTCGCTTACGGCGCGCCGATCGTTCTTGCCGACCTGATCGCCTGGCGGCTGCTCGGGCGCGGCCGTTCGACGACGAAAGCCGTGTGGCGCTGCGCATCGTTCGCAGCGTTGACCTACGTGCTGTTCTCGACCGGCGTGAGCCCGCTCGCGGTGCCGGCGTCGCCCGACCGGTTCGACCGGCTCGCGATCCAGGTGATCGGCGTCGCATGGTGGCTGCAGTGCGCGCTGGTGTTCAGCCTGATGCTCGATCATCTGCTGCTGCCGCGCGCATGGCGCAACCAGCGGCTGTTCCACGATATCGCCGCGGGCGCCGTGTTCGGTGCGGCCGCCGTCGCCGCGCTGGGCTACGTGCTGGGGCTGCCGCTCAGCGGCGTGGTCGCGACGTCGGGGGCGGTCGCCGTCATCCTCGGGCTCGCGGTCCAGAACACGCTGAACGACGTGTTCTCGGGCCTGGTGCTGAATACCACGCAGCCGTTTCGTCTCGGCGACACGGTGGCGATGGGCGCGCTGGAAGGGCGCGTCGTCGAAAGCAACTGGCGCGCGACCAAGCTGATCGACAGCCTCGGCAACCTGGTCGTCGTGCCGAACAGCGTCGCGGCCAAGGCGGCGATCGTCAACCTGAGCGAACCGGCGAACGTGTACGGCGTGACGCTGACGATCGAGCTCGACCCGCAAGCGCGGCCCGCGGTCGTCGTCGATGCGCTCGCGCATGCCGCGGCCAGTTCGCTGGACGTGCTCGCCAGCCCGGCGCCGATCCCGGTTGTCAAGGCGTTCAGGACCAACTCGATCGAATACGAACTCGTCTGTTACGTCGACTCGCTGCAGAAAAAGATCGACGTCCGCAACCGGCTCTACGATCTGGCCCACCGGCATCTGGCTGCCGCGGACGTCGCGCTGCGCCCGCTGACGGGCGCGCCGGCGGCATCCGGTCCGGCGTCGCGCGGGCAACGCCTGCTGCGCGCGGTCGAGCTGTTCAGGCAGCTCGACGACGCGGACCTGGCGATACTGGCCGATGCGCTCGCGTCACGCGTGTTCAACAAGGGCGAGGTGATCTACGCGTCGAACTCCGACGCGCGCCTGCTGACGATCGTCGCGGCCGGCGTCGCGGCGGTGTTCGTGCCCGGCGCGACGGGCGACACGGAAGTCAGGCGGATGGCGCCCGGCGACGCGATCGGCCAGTCCGTCGTGCTCGCCGGCACGCAGCTGCATGCGAGCGTCTACGCGGTGACGGCCGTGACGGCCTATCAGCTGAGCAGTCGCGACCTGTCGCCGCTGCTCGCGAGGAAGCCCGAACTGGGGCGGCTGATGTGCGAATCGCTCACCGAGCACATCGCGACCGAGGAGAAGATGCGGATGCCGCCGGCCGCGAGCGAGCATGCGTCGTTCAACCTGATCGAGTGGCTCGAGAAGGAGATGAAGCGCCTGCACGATTCGTTCGGCTGACGCGGCGGGTGGCGGGTGGCGGGCGGCGGCGGTCGCGGCCGCGAAGAGAGCGGGCTCAGGCGAGCGCGGTGAACCGGTCGACGAGGTCCGGGCGGTCGAGTTGTTCGACCCACCAGTGCAGCGCGCGTCCGGCCTCGTCGCCGCGCCACGCGAGGTAGCACTGGGTCGTGTCGCGCATGCCGGTCACCTGGCGTGCGACCAGCTTGCCTTGCGCGATCGCGCGTGCCGCGATGCAGTCGGGGAGCGTGCCCACCGCGAGTCCTTCGCACTGCGCGGCCAGTTTGGCGGCGAGGGTGGGGACGGCGAGATACGGCTGCCCCGCGTCGATGGCGACCGAACGCGGCGGCAGCTCGCGGGACGTATCGGAGATCGCCGCGCCGCGATGGGCGACGACCGATGCCAGCGACAGCGGTTCCGGCAGCGCCGCGAGCGGGTGGGTGGGGGCGACGGCGAACACGTGCCTGAGCGTGCCGATCGGCCGTGCCACGATGTCCGGCAGCTCGGGCGGCTCGCCCGTGGCGCCGACGACGAGATCCGCGCGGCGCGAAATCAGCGCATCCCAGGTGCCGCCGAGCACTTCGGTGGACAGTCGCAGCCGCGTGTCCATCTCGAGACCGTAGAACGTGTGCACGTACGGCCACATCGCCTCGAACGGCAGGATCTCGTCGACACAGATCCGGACCTCGGTTTCCCAGCCCTGCTGCGCACGCTGCGCCTTGCGTTCGAGCTGTTCGGCGGCATGCAGCAGCCGGCGGCCCTCTTCGACGACCACGCGCCCCGCGTGCGTGAGTTTTGCGCGGCGTCCGCTACGGTCGAACAGCGCGACGTCGAGGTCGCTTTCGAGCTTTTGTACGAGGTAAGTCAGCGCGGACGGCACGCGGTGCAGCAGTTCGGCGGCTGCGGCGAACGTGCCGGTGCGGTCGATCGCGTCCAGTGCTTCGAGCGCTTCGAATGACAGCTTCATGGCGAATTCCACGGAGGGACGTCGGGCTGCCATGTTAGCGTCAAGCGCCGCTCGATCCAATACCGTTCAGGACGATCCATCGCGCGGCCAGGCGGCGGGACGCAACGGCATGGCGCGGGCCAGGCCGCGTGGCACCACCGTGATCGAAGGAACACGACGGCGTGGCGATGCCCGCGGACGGGCATGGCTGCAACCGGTCAACGTGCGTGCGTCACGTCGGCGTCACGTCGGCGTCGAATCGCGGCGCGTCGCGGCGGTGTCGGGTGCGTGGGCACCGGGCAGCGCACCGAACATGTGCTGGCTGCACTTCGCATCGCGCCACGCGGTGCCGAGCCGGATACCGCTGAACATCCGCCGCGCGACCGGCAGGATCTGTTCGCCGGCCAGGATGCCCAGCAGGCCGACGAGCGCGACGATCGGCGGCGCCGGCGACGGCACGTCGATCAGCGCATAGACGATACCGGCGAGGAGGCCGGCGAACAGCGAGGCGGTGTACGGTTTCATGGGATCCGGGTGAAATGGCGGCCGTGTAAAAAATACGGATAACTACCGATCCGGCGTCGCTTCGGCAGTCCGCGATCAGCCTATCAGGTCTTCGCGTTCACCATGGTTCGGTTCAACGAAATTCAGATCTTTTAAGCCTGAGCGTCGCGGCCCGCGCGAATCAGAATGATTAATTGGCGTGATCGGGAATTTGCGTATTGAATGATGCCGGCTGGCTGTCGAATCTCCCGGCACAGCGTATTGGCTGCCTCCCGCATGGGTCGGCGAGGCAGGCCGCATTTTTCTCCGCGTCAAAGGACATCACCGCCATGAGCAACCCGAAGCTTGAAGTACTCACTCCGCACAACAGCCAGCTGATCTTCATCGACCAGCAGCCGCAGATGGCGTTCGGCGTCCAGTCGATCGATCGCCAGACGCTGAAGAACAACGTCGTCGGCCTCGCGAAGGCCGCGAAGGTATTCAACATCCCGACCACGATCACGACCGTCGAAAGCGACAGCTTTTCGGGCCACACGTATCCCGAGCTGCTCGACGTGTTCCCGAACCAGAAGACGCTCGAACGCACGTCGATGAACTCGTGGGACGACCAGAAGGTGCGCGACGCGCTCGCCGCGAACGGCCGCAAGAAGGTGGTCGTCTCGGGCCTGTGGACCGAAGTCTGCAACACGACGTTCGCGCTCTGCGCGATGCTCGAAGGCGACTACGAGATCTACATGGTCGCCGACGCATCGGGCGGCACGACGCAGGCCGCGCATGATTTCGCGATGCAGCGCATGGTGCAGGCCGGCGTGGTGCCGGTCACGTGGCAGCAGGTCCTGCTCGAATGGCAGCGCGACTGGGCGCACCGCGAGACGTACGACGCCGTGATGGCGATCGCGAAGGAGCATTCGGGCGCGTACGGCATGGGCGTCGACTACGCGTACACGATGGTCCACAAGGCACCGCAGCGCACCGCGACGCCGCACGAGTCGATCCCGGCCGTTCCGGCGAAGTAAGCGCGGACGGTCTGCGACCGTCGATGCCGGTGCGGCGGGTTCGATGTGAACGCGCCGCGCCGGCTCCGTTGCCGCGGACGGCGGACCGTGAACGAATCACGGATGCCGTCCGCGGCATGTTGGCCGGGACGTCAGGACCTGCTCTCCAACCAGTCCGAGAAATTGATCGTATGGAACCCTATCTGGTTTCCCTTGGTGCGGGCTTGCTGATCGGTGTCATTTACAGCGCCATCAAGGTGCGCTCCCCGGCACCGCCGCTGATTGCCCTTGTCGGGTTGCTCGGCATGGTGATCGGCGTGCAGGCCATCCCCACCCTCAAACAGCTCTTTGGCTTCTGATCGAAGCGAGGTGATGCATATGACCGCAACCGGGACTCAACCGGATCTGATCCTCCACAACGGACGATTCACGACCCTCGACCGCGCGAACCCCGTCGCGACTTCCGTCGC